>DATABO010000040.1:0-14883 GCA_036259535.1 Thermoleophilaceae bacterium | reverse complement strand
CGTCGAGGGTGTCGCGATCGCGAACCCCTCTGGCTGGTATCTGCCCAACACGGCAATCGCCTAAACACAACTTTTCGAGATTCCGCGATCCGCCTGCAAATAGCGGGAAAGACCGCGTCTCGATCAGGCGAGTTCGCGCAGGCGCTGGGCCTCGGGCAGCTGCTTCAGCTTGCGCAGCGTGTTGTTCTCGATCTGGCGAATGCGCTCGCGCGTCACGCCGAACGCACGGCCGACCTCCTCGAGCGTGCGGGCCTGGTGGCCCTTGAGGCCGTAGCGCATCTCCAGGACCTCGCGCTCGCGCGGCGGCAGGGCCTCGAGAACCGTGCGGACGTTCTCGCGGCGCATGTTCTCCGACGCGGTGTCGAACGGCGAGAGCGCGGTCTCGTCCTCGACGAAGTCGCCGAGCTCGGAGTCGTCCTCCTCGCCGATCGGCTTCTCGAGCGACACCGGGAGCTGGGCGAAGCGCTGAATGTCCTTGACGTCGCGGGCGGTCCACTGGAGCTCCGAGGCGATCTCGTCGGGGGTCGGCTCGCGGCCGAGCGACTGGACGAGCTGACGCTCGACGTGGACGACCTTGTTGAGCTTCTCGACCATGTGGACGGGGATGCGGATCGTGCGCGCCTTGTCGGCGATCGCGCGCGTCACCGCCTGGCGGATCCACCAGGTCGCGTAGGTCGAGAACTTGTAGCCACGGCGGTAGTCGAACTTCTCGACCGCGCGGATCAGCCCGAGCGACCCCTCCTGGATCAGGTCGAGGAACGACAGCCCACGGCCCAGGTAGCCCTTGGCGATCGAGACGACGAGGCGTAGGTTCGCTTCGACCATCTGGCGCTTCGCCGCCATGTCGCCGCGCTCGAGGCGCTTGGCGAGCGAGACCTCCTGATCGGCGGTGAGCAGCTCGACACGCCCGATCGAGCGCAGGTAGAGCCGCAGCGAGTCGAGGCTCGGCTCGACCGTGAGGTCGATGTCCGGCTCCTTCTTGGCGGCCGGCTCGGCGGCGGCGGAGCTGGACGGCTCGTGCGACGCGACCGCGGCGCGGTCGTCCTTGGAGACGACGTCCACGCCGGTCTCCAGCAGGTGGGCGTGCAGGCTGCGGACCTGCTCCTTGGTCACCTCCACCTCCTCGAGGCAGGCGGCGATCTCCTCGTAGGTCACGTAGCCGCGGTCGCGGCCCTCGGACACCAGGTTGCGCAGCTCGTCGACCTCGAGGAAGGGCGCGTCGGGGCGCTCCTCCAGAAGGGCTGCTGCTCCATCGATGTTCTCCCTCAACCCCTACTCCTCAAACGCAGTTGCAGTGGTGTCGACGCCCGCCCCCATAGCTAGGGCCGTCGGTCTTCGTCACGGCTATCGGCGCTTCGATCCGGCATTCGCGATTGTCCGCGAGGGGCTGAGCCACTTGGAAGGATCCTTCGGCGAGGTCCAGGCTTCGAGCCGTCTGGAACGACGATAGCAACATCGTGCCGATTTGCACTTCGCTCGACCCGGACGGCCGGCGCCGCTCGGTATCGTGGCGGGTCATGGCCGACCTCGCGATCCCCCACGACGACGTCCAGGCGCGCCGCCCGGCGACCCACGTCAGCCTGACGCGCGTCGGCGTGACCGGCGTCGAGAAGGTGATCCGGATCGGCGTCGACGGCGCCGAGCAGCTCTTCTTCGCCGACATCGAGTGCTTCGTCGACCTCAGCCCGAAGCAGAAGGGCGCACACATGTCGCGCTTCGAGGAGGTCGTCAACGAGGCGATCGACGCGGTAGTGCTCGGCGAGGCCTTCAAGGCCGAGACTCTGGCCCAGCACATCGCCGAGCGGGTTCGCGACCGCCAGGAGGCGCTGCGCGCGGAGGTCAAGATCGCAGCCCGCTATCCCGAGCGCCAGAACACGCCGGCGTCCGGCTCCGAGACTCAGGAGATCTACACCGTCTTTGGTGTGGCGGTCGCCTCCGAGCGCGGGACGCGGCGGCTGATCGGCGTCGAGGCGCACGGCATGACCGCGTGTCCGTGCGCTCAGGAGATGGTCGCCGACCGGTCGCGCGAGCGGCTGGTCGCCGACGGCTTCACCGACGACGAGGTCGAGCGCGTGCTTGCGGCGGTACCCGTCGCGACGCACAATCAGCGCGGCGTCGGCCGTCTCTACGTCGGCTGCGTCGAGGGCTGCACCAACACTGTCGAGGCGCGGACGCTCCTGCGGATCGTCGAGGGATCGATGAGCTCGGAGATCTACGAGCTGATGAAGCGCAGCGACGAGGTCGAGGTCGTCGAGCGGGCGCACATGCACCCCCGCTTCGTCGAGGACTGCGTGCGCGAGATGGTCCGGACCGCGGTCGACGAGTTCGCCGGCTTCGACGACGACACGTTCCTGCTCGCCCGCCAGGAGAACCTCGAGACGATCCACCGCCACAGCGTCGTGGCGGAGCGCCATGGCCTGCTCGGCAGGCTGCGGCGTGAGCTGACCGACGAGGTCCACGTGCAGCGCCACGTGACGATGCGCGAGTGGCTCGAGGGCCCCGCCGTCCTCGCCGCCTGACCCTCGCCCATCCGGCCAGACGCGTTGCGGCCGTTCGACCGCCGGGTAGGCGCTGCCGAGGAGTGGAGCGAGGGTTCCATGACGACCGCCCATCACATCCCGCTGTCCGAGGACGCCGCCCTGGTGACGGCGCTGGCCGGCACCGCGATGGCGTTCTCGCATTGCGCCGAGGACGAGGCCGAGCGCTGGCTGCGCGCGCTGCGGCTGCACGGCCAGGTCGGCAGCGCGCTACAGGCGCTGGGGGTCGGGGAGGCGCCGCTCGAGAGCGCAACCGGAGGCGAGGAGACGGCGGGCAAGGCCTGCGACGAGCCTTCCTCGTCGCCGCCGCTTGGGGAGGAGGCGCTCGACAGCACCGTGCGCGAGGCGGAGCGTCGCGCGATCGAGCGCAACGCCGAGGCGGTCGGAACGGCCGACCTGCTGCTCGCGCTGCTCGATGTCTACGGAGCGCCGATGGACCATGCGCTCGAGGTGCGCGGCACGAATCGCGACGAGGTGATCGAGCGGCTCGCCGCGATGGGCGGCCACCCCGAACTGGCCTCCGGCTGAAGCGCTGCGTCAGCGATCGGCCACGGTGCCGGTGCGCGCGTGGCGCTCGCGAGCAAGCTCCTCGATCCGGCGGCGGAAGTTGAGGAAGTAGTCCGCGCCGGAGACGATCGTCGTCAGGACCATCGCGTAGACGAGCAGCTGGACCCAGACGACGCCGGGATCCGCGACGGCGATCAGCGCCAGCACGGCCGCCGACTGGACGATCGTCTTGACCTTTCCGAGCGCGCTCGCGGGGATCACCACGCCCTGCTGGCCGGCTGCGATGCGTAGCCCGGAGACCGCGAACTCGCGCGCGATCACGATCATCGCGACCCACGCGTCGACGCGGTCGAGGCTGACGAGCGTCAGCAGCGCCGCGGCGATCAGCAGCTTGTCGGCGACCGGGTCCATCACCTTGCCGAAGGTCGTGATCGACTGGCGCGACCGCGCGATGTAGCCGTCGAGGCCGTCGGTCAGCGACGCGAGCACGAAGACCGCGGCGGCGAGCTCCGACCCGCCCTGAGCCTCGGTGCCGAGCGCGACGACCAGCACCGGAACGAGCAGGATGCGCAGCAGCGTGAGCACGTTCGGAAGGTTGAGGGGGAACATCGCTCGCTCAGCTTGACCGATCGCGGCGGGCCTGGAGCTCGATGCCGATCGTGCTTCCGAGCGGACCGGCGGGCGAGACGGTCGCTGCGAGCACGATCCAAGTGAAGACGCCGCGCGTGGCGCCGTAGAAGACGAGCGCGCAGAGGATCAGCCATCCGACGCCGTGAGACCAGCCGAGGACCGTCTTCGCGTGCTCGCCGCCGCCGCCGAAGGCGACTGCCATCAGGGCGGCGAAGAGGCAGAGCTCGAGGATCGAGTAGATGCGAACGGCGGTGAAGTAGGTCACTCGCCGGCGAGGTCCTTGCGCCGCATCGACCACATCTGGGAGGCGCGCTCGAGCTCGAGGGCGGCGGCCCAGGGAAGCGCCGGCGGGCCGAGCTCGGCGCGGAGCGAGCGCGCCGTGCGGCGGGCGAGCTCGGGATCGGCGCCGGGGACGCTGGCGAGCGCGTGGGCGCGGGCGTCGACCTCGCCGTCATCGACCGCCTCCCACGCGAGGCCGAGCTGGGCGGCGCGGGCGCCGTCGATGCGCTCGCCGAAAAGGGTCAGTGCGGAGGCGGCCTCGCGGGCCCCGCTGCGGCCGAGCAGCGCGGCGTGGCCGCCGCCTGGGTGCAGCCCGATCGGCAGGAAGCCGGAGAGCAGCTTGGCGTCGCGGGCCACGACACGGAGGTCGGTTGCGAAGGCGAGGTTCATCCCGGCTCCGACCGCGCCGCCGCATACCGCGGCAACGGTCGGCGGCTCGAGCTCGCCGACACGCTGGAAGGAGCGGTAGACGTCGCCGATGCCGACCCAGGCGTCGGGCGTAGCGGGGTCGCGGCCGGCGTCGGCGAGGGTCTGGCGGTCGCCACCGGCACAGAAGAACCCGCCCTCGCCGCGGACGACGACGGCGCCTACCTCAGCGTCGGCGTCGATCTCCTCGCAGACCTCGACCAGCGCGCGCGCCATCGCACGCGTGAGCGCGTTGCGGCGGTCCGGTGCGTTGAGGACGATCGTCGCGACGCCGGCGTCGCGCTCGAGCAGTATCTCGTCGGACATGGCCGGGGAAGGTATCCGGCCGCGGCCGGAGGGACCTACCTGTCGTCCAGTTTCTTGGTGTCGCGCGGCTCGACGAACGGCTCCTCGTCGGGCCCGACGTCGCCCGCCTCGATCCGGCGGCCGCGCTCGAGCTCGGCGTTGAACTCGGCGCCGATCAGGATCGCGAGGTTCGAGATCCAGAGCCAGACGAGGAAGGCGATGACGCCGCCGAGCGAGCCGTAGGTCTCGTTGTAGGAGGCGAAGCTCGCCACGTAGAGGGCGAAGAGCGCCGAGGCGACGATCCAGATCGCGACCCCGAGCATGCCGCCGGGGCTGATCCAGCGGAAGCCGGGCTGCTTGGCGTTCGGAGCCGCCCAGTAGAGAAAGGCGAACATGAAGCTGACGACGAGGAACAGGACCGGCCACTTGGCGACGTCCCAGACCGTCACGGCGGTGTCGCCGAGGCCGACGAGCGAGCCGACCTCCTCGGCGAGCGGACCGGTGATGGCGACCGCCAGCGCCGTGATCGCCAGCAGGATCACGAGCACGAGCGTCGTTCCGATCCGGACCGGGAGCGTCTTGTAGATCGGACGGCCCTCGCCGATGTCGTAGATCGAGTTCGAGGCGCGCATGAAGGCGGCGACGTAGCCGGACGCCGACCAGAGCGCGCCGGCGAGGCCGACGACGAAGAGGATGCCGGCCGAGCCCTGGTTGCTGAGGTTCTCGATCGCGCTGACGACGATGTCGCGCGCCGGGCCGGGAGCCGCTTGCTCGACGTTGTCGATCAGCGACTGGGTCGTCGACTCGCCCAGCAGGCCGACGACGGAGACGAGCGCGAGCAGCGCCGGGAAGATCGACAGGACGCCGTAGTAGGTGAGCGCCGCCGCCCAGTCGGTGAGGTTGTCGTCCTGGAACTCCGTGAACGTCCGCCTGAGGACGCCCTTCTTCGAGCCGCTGTCGAGGTCCGTCGGCCCGTCGGGTGCCGCGGATGGGCGGTCTCGGGCCGTCGACGCCATGCGAGCTGGGATTACCAGCGACGCGCGGATCGAAACCCGCGCGAGCGCGGCCAGCGCGCCTGGGTCAGTCGCCCGGCCAGGCGCCGGTGAGCCTCTGGAAGCCCTTGGCGCCGCCGCGGTTGATGATCGCCTTGACGACCGAGAAGATCGCGCCCTGGAGCGCGGCGGCCCCGAGAATCTCCTTCCAGGAGTACTCGCTCTGGCGCGGGGTCGGCGGGTCGTCGGCTCCAGCGAGCCGCTTCCAGATCTGCTTGAAGATGCTGCTCGCGACCAGGCCGCCGAGCAAGCCGGCGATGATCCCGAACGGTGCGTAGAGGGCCTTGGCCATCGTGGCCGATGGTACGGGATTGAGCGCGGCGCGAACGGGTACAGGGTCGGCTCGATGATGGTCCCGGTGATCCTCGACATCGACGGCACGCTCGTCGACACCAACTACCACCATGCGCTCGCCTGGCAGCGCGCTCTACGCGAGCACGGCGAGACGGTGCCGGCGTGGCAAATCCACCGCCACATCGGGATGGGCGGCGATCAGATCGTCACGGCGCTCGCGGGCGAGGAGTTCGAGCAGGGCCACGGCGACGCGGTTCGCGAGACCGAGGGCGAGCGCTATCAGGAGCTGATCGACGAGGTTGGGCTGCTGCCGGGCGCGCGCGGTCTGCTCGTCGAGCTGCGGGCGCGCGGGATCACGACGGTGCTGGCCAGCTCCGCCAAGGCGGACGAGGTCGACGTCTACCTCGACATGCTCGACGCGCGTGAGCTGGTCGACGACTGGACGACCTCGGCGGACGTCGAGGCGACCAAGCCGGAGCCCGACCTCGTGCGTGCGGCGCTCGACAAGGCGGGAAGCGACGAGGCCGTGCTGGTCGGCGACTCGGTCTGGGATTGCAAGGCTGCCGCGCGCGCCGGGATTCCGACGGTCGGCGTCCTGACTGGGGGCTTCTCGCGCGCGGAGCTGCTCGAGGCCGGCGCGACCGTCGTCTACGAGTCGGCCGCGGAGGTCTGCGCGCACCTCGACGAGCCGCCGTTCGGCAGTGCCGTCGAGGCGGCGCGGATGTCGGTGGCGCCGCCGTCTGGGTGAGCGCGAGCGGTTTGCCCCGGGAGGCCCCGGGTAGGTCGCTGGCGTGCGGATCGTCGTCGTCGGAGCCAGCGGGAACGTAGGGACGAGCGTCCTCGAGGCGCTGGCCGGCGACCCTGCGGTCGAGGAGATAGTCGGCGTGGCGCGGCGCAGGCCGTCGCTGCCGCGGCCGAAGACGACGTGGGTCGAGGCCGACGTGGTCAGCTCGGACCTGACCTCCATCTTTCGCGGTGCCGACTGCGTGATCCACCTCGCCTGGCTGATCCAGCCCTCGCGCGACCTCGAGACGCTGCAGGCGGTCAACGTCGAGGGCAGCGCGCGGGTCTTTCACGCCGTCGGGGCCGCGGGCGCGCAGGCCCTCGTCTACGCCTCCTCGGTCGGGGCATACTCGCCCGGACCGAAGGATCCGCCGGTCGACGAGAGCTGGCCGACCGAGGGCGTCAGGAGCTCCTACTACGCGCGCCACAAGGCGGCGACCGAGCGGCTGCTCGACCGCTTCGAGCTCGAGCAGCCCGACGTCAGGGTGGTGCGGCTGCGCCCCGGGCTGATCTTCAAGCGCGAGGCGGCGGCCGAGATCCGGCGGCTGTTCATCGGGCCGCTGCTGCCGAACCCGCTCGTGCGGCGGTCGCTGATCCCGATCGTGCCGGCGGCGAAGCGGCTCGTCTTCCAGGCGGTTCACTCGCGCGATGTGGGCGAGGCCTACAGGCTCGCGGCCGTCGGCGACGCGCGCGGGGCGTTCAATGTCGCGGCGGACCCGGTGCTCGACTCCGAGGTGCTCGCCGAGGTGCTGGGGGCCCGGCCCGTCTCGGTCCATCCGGGTGCGCTGCGGGCGCTCGCCGACCTGTCGTGGCGTCTGCGCCTGCAGCCGGCGGCGCCGACATGGCTGGACCTCGCGTTCGGCGTGCCGACGATGGACACGACGCGGGCGCGCACCGAGCTCGGCTGGACGCCGCGGCGCGGCGCCGACGAGGCGTTGGTCGAGCTGCTCGACGGCCTGCGCGAAGGCGCCGCGCACGGCACACCCCCACTCGAGGCCCACACCGGCGGGCCGCTGCGCGTCAAGGAGCTGCTCACCGGGGTCGGAGGGCGGCAGTGACTCAGTCGACCGCGTCCAGCGGCGGGTGACCGATGGCCGTCGCCGAGCCGATGGACGCGACGCCGTTCCTCCCCGAGGCGGGCGCGACCCTCGACGAGCTGGCCCGGGCGGTAGAGGAGTGCCGCGGCTGCCCGCTGTGGCGCGGAACGACGCAGGCCGTGCTCGGCGAGGGCCCACTCGACGCCCGCGTCGTGCTCGTCGGCGAGCAGCCCGGCGACCGCGAGGACGTCGAGGGGAGGCCGTTCGTCGGGCCGGCCGGCCACGAGCTCGACCGGGCGCTCGAAGAGGCCGGCATCGATCGCGACGACGCCTACGTCACCAACGCCGTCAAGCACTTCAAGTTCAAGGAGCGTGGCAAGCGGCGGATCCACGACAAGCCGACCTACACCGAGGTCGGCGCGTGCCTGCCGTGGCTGGAGCGCGAGCTCGAGCAGCTGCGACCCCAGGCACTGGTCGCGCTCGGCGCGACGGCCGCGCAGGGGCTGCTGGGGCGCGACTTCCGCGTGACGCGTCAGCACGGTCAGCTGGTCGAGTCGGAGCTGGCGCCACTGGTGACGGCGACGCTGCACCCGTCGGCGATCCTGCGGGCGCGCAGCGTCGAGGCGCGGCGCGAGATGCACCAGACGCTGGTCGAGGACCTGACCGCAGTGGCGAAGCGCCTCGACTGAGCTCCCGCGGCGGCCCCGCGGGGACGTTTCGCCGCCTGGGCGGCGGGTACGGCTTTGACATGAGCGACGACGACCGAGACCAGCGAGCCCGCGACAAGCCGCCGACCGGCTTTCCAGAGCCTCCAGGCGAGGATCCCGGTGACCTGACCCGTCACGAGGACCCGCATCACACGCTCAACAACCCGGTCGGCGAGCCGGACCCGACCGAGTGGCCCGATCCGTACGAGCAGCGCGAGGACCCGCGCGACCCGGCGGACCCCGACGACAGGCCGTTCGGCGAGAGCGCGCACGCCCCGACAGGCAGCACGAGCACCAGCGAGCCGCATCCGTCGCAGGACCCTGAGGCTGTCCAGACCGACGCGCCGGAGCGCGACAACCTCGACGACTGATCGGCGGGCCCGACGAGCCAGGCTCAGTGGAGCGGGCCGGGCGCGCCGACGGCGCTGGTCAGCTCGAAGATCCAGAAGTCGCGGCCGATCACCGGCACCGACACGTTGTGGACCGGGACGCCGCCGAGCGAGGCCTCGAACGTGCCGGCGTGGGCGTGGCCGTGCAGCACCAGGTCGGGCCGGTGCTCGAGCAGCGGCGCCGCAAGGCGGTCGCTGCCGAGGAACGTCCAGATCTCGGTCGGCTCGCCGCGCAGCGTGTCCGACAGCGGCGCGTAGTGCAGCAACGCGATCCTGAACGGGCAGAGGGCGATCTGGGCGAGCCCTTGCGAGAGCGCGTCGACCTCCGCCCCGGTCTCGGCGTAGATCGCGCGCAGCGAGGACTCGCCGAAGTCGGGCAGGCCCAGGCCATGGAAGCCGCCGACGAAGCCCTTGGCGCCGGCGACGCCGACCTGCGTTCCGGCGACCTCGTAGATCGCGTGCCTGCGGTCGAGGACGTCGATGCCGGCCTCCGACAGGACGGCGGCGAGCTCCTGCGCGCGGCCGGCGTGGTGGTCGTGGTTGCCGAGCACGGCCGCGACGGGGACGCTGAGCTCACGACAGGCGTCGGCGAGCACGGCCGCCTCCTCCGGCTCGCCGTGGGTGGTCAGGTCGCCGGCGAGCAGGACGAGGTCGGCGGCGCCGTCGAGCGCCGCGAAGGCCTCGCGCGCGGCCGTTCCCTTGGCGCCGTCGCAGTGGATGTCGCCGGCGGCGGCGACCCTGATCGTCGCGCGCTGCTTGGGGTCGGACCCGAGCACGTGCGTGGTCGCGGTCATGGATCTTCCATACCCGGGTAAGGGGGATCCATGGCGAGCAAGGAGTTCGAGGCGATCCAGGAGACGCTCAAGCGGACCGTGGCCGTGCTGCGCGGCGCGGGCGTCGACTTCCTACTCGGCGGGAGCCTTGCGAGCTGGGCGCGCGGCGGGCCGGAGACCAGCCACGACCTCGACCTGCTGCTGACCCACGAGAACGCCGAGCGGGCGCTGACCGCGCTCGGCGAAGCCGGCATGCGCACCGAGCGCCCCGTCGAGGGCTGGCTCTACAAGGCCTGGGACGGCGACGTCCTGGTCGATCTGATCTTCGGCCCGTCGGGGCTCGTGGTCGATGAGGTGATCGCCCGCGGCGAGGACCTGCCGGTGCTCGGCATGACGCTGCCGACGATGGCGCTCGAGGACGTGCTCGCCACCAAGCTGCTGGCGCTGAGCGAGCACCGGATCGAGTACACGGCACCGCTGCAGACCGCGCGGGCCCTGCGCGAGCAGATCGACTGGCGCCGGCTGCGCGAGCAGACACGCGGGTCGGCCTACGCCGACGCGTTCTTCGTGCTGCTCGAGGGCCTGGGCGTCATTACGGACCAGAGCTTCGCCGGCGCGGGCGCGGGGGTGCGGGTGGTCGATCCGCCGCGACCGATCCGCGAGACGGGTTAGCCCATGGCGAAGATCGGCTACGCGCTTTCGAGCGAGGAGCACGCGCCGGGCGACCTGGTGTCCTACGGACGGCTGGCCGAGGAGGCCGGCTTCGAGTTCGCGCTGATCTCCGACCACTTCCATCCCTGGCTCGACGCCCAGGGCCACTCGCCGTTCGTCTGGACGGTGCTCGGCGCGCTCGCGGAGCGGACCGAGCGGCTGGTGCTTGGGACCGGTGTGACGTGCCCGACGACGCGAATCCACCCGGCGATCGTCGCCCATGCTGCCGCGACGACGGCCGCGCTGGCTGGCGGGCGGTTCTGGCTCGGCGTCGGCACCGGCGAGAACCTCAACGAGCACATCCTCGGCGACCACTGGCCGCCGACGTCGGTCCGCCGCGACCAGCTGGCGGAGGCCGTCGAGGTGATTCGCGCGCTCTGGAGCGGGCGCCAGGTCGAGCACTACGGCCGCCACTACACCGTCGAGAACGCCCGCCTCTACACGCTGCCCGATCAGCCGCCGCCGATCATGGTCGCGGCGTCGGGGACCAAGGCCGCGGAGCTGGCCGGCGAGATCGGCGACGGGCTTGTCGCGCTGGCGCCGCAGTCGGAGATCCCGGACACCTTCGCGGCCAGTGGCGGCGAGGACAAGCCGCGGATCGCCCAGCTGCACGTCTGCTGGGGCGAGGACGAGGCCGAGGCACGGCAGCTCGCGCACGAGCAGTGGTCGAACAGCGGCCTCGGCGGGGAGCTGTCGCAAGAGCTGCCGACGCCCGCCCACTTCGAGCAGGCCGCCCAGACGGTGCGCGAGGAGGACGTGACCGGTCCGCTGCCATGCGGTCCCGACGTCGAGCAGTACCTCGACTCGGCCCAGCAGTACCTCGACGCGGGCTTCGACCACCTCTACTGGCACCAGATCGGGCCGGATCAGGCGGGCTTCATCGGCTTCGCGAAGCGGGAGCTGCTGCCGCGGTTGCAGGGCTGATCGAGGAGGCGGCGGCGAGCGCCGGAAAGTCACACGCTCAGGCTGTATACATAACACGGTTGGGCTGGGACGGTTCGGCGTGTGCAGGCCGATCCGTCCGACTGGCTCGTCGCACTCGGCGACGCCCTGCGCGAGGCGCGTCAGGAGGCGGGCATGAGCCAGGAGCGCCTGGGACTCGACGCCGGCGTCCACCGCAACTACGTCGGCGGCGTGGAGCGCGGCCAGCGCAACCCGTCAGTGGAGTGCATCGTGACGCTGGCCAACCAGCTCGACGTCGCGCCGCCCGACCTGTTCGTCAAGGCGGGCGAGCTGTTGACCCGGTCGGGTCGTGTGGGTCGCTCGACGGCCTAGCGGACCACGTCGAGGAAGCGCGAGCGGCTGATGCCGCGGGCGTGGTCCTCGTCGCCGGCCACGACGACGCGGTAGCGATCGTCGGCGAACACCCGCAACCGGCGCGAGTATGAGGAGCAGCGCGTGGCCTCCCCGGTGCGTGTCCGAGCCACGGTCGTCCAGCGGCCCGGTAGCCGGAGCTGGATGCGCACCAGGGCGCCCGCGTGCTGCGGGCAGGCACGGCCGAAGAAGCGCACGCGCTCGCCGCGCTCTGGCGTTCGGTCGCTGACGCGCATGCCGACGCGGATGCGCACGAGCACGGTCGTGACCGGGCTCAGCAGGTTGCCCTGACGCACTCGGTAGCGGACATTGGCGCCTGGCCGCTCGGTGAAGGAGTAGTTGCCGCTCGGCCCGGTGGTGACGTTGCCGGCCGGCGCGAAGCCGTCATAGGGAAAGCGGTCGCTCTCGAGGACGATGCTCTTCCCAGCTCTGACGGGACTGGTGAGCCTGCCGGAGATCAGGACGATGCCTCCGTAGACGACGGGACTGGGCTCCGCCCCGATCGTCAGCGACTCCCCCGGGCTCGGTGGCCCCGGCGTGTGACCGGGCTTGTGGCTGGCGCTCGCCGCCGCAGGCACGCAGGTGGCGGTCAGAAGGACGAGCGAGATGGCCGTGGAGAGTCTCATGTGACCTTGAACGCGCCGGAGGGCCGAAGGTTTTGGAGTGCTGCCTATTTCTGGGTGAGTGGATCCTCATCCTCGTCGTCCTCTTTGGCGAGGGCCTGGCCGGCGATCTGGCGCCAGCGCTCCTGTAGTTCGCCTGCGTTGGTGTCATAGACCCGCCGGGGGATGGGCGGCGCGGTGGCGGTTGCGACGACCGCGTCGGTCAGGAACGGCAGCGCATGCCTCAGCTCCGTGACGGTGCGTAGGCCGTCCACCACGCGTGTGAGCATGTCGGCCGACCCACGCCAGGCACGGAGCCGGAAGATGATGTCGAGCAGCGGGAGAACCGCCGTGACGGCCAGCACGAAGAGCTCGCGCCGAACGTCCTCTCCCACGTCGTTGGTCACGACGCTCTCCGCCAAGGGGAGGACCGGGATGAAGACCACCGCGGCTGCGAAGTAGAACGCGCGCGTATAGGCGGTCTCATAGAGCGACTGGGTGTAGAAGGCGGTCTCACGGAGGTTGTCGATCAGCCGCTGCTCGCCCTCGGGCCTCGCGCTTGCGTAGTAGTTCGACAGTGGCCCCGCACGCTTCCTGGCCCCGTCGGCGAATACGCCCTCGAGCGCCATCGCGTGTTGCTTCTCGGCGTCGGTCGGGCCCATTCCGTCCATGACCAGCTCGCGCCAGTCAGCCAGGGAGGCGAACGAATGGAGCCGGATGGCTCGCAGCCGGGCGGTGGCGGCGAACACCTGACAGATGATGGCTGCCAGCGTAAGGCCGACGTTCGGGTCTCCGTCCGAGTTCGGGCTGGCGAATGCGAGGCAGACGAGGATCGCCGCTGCGACGTAGAGATATGTGACGCCGAGATACCAGAACTTCGCCTCGGAGAACTGGGCGTTCGCCAGGCCGCGCAAGCGGACGGTGTGGTCGGCGGGAGGCCAGTGTCCGTCGGCCTGCTTCGGCTGCCTCCAGAAGAGCTTCTCCTTGCTGCGTGGCAGCTCGCGGGGCCACCAGCGGGGATCTCCAATGATCTGCAGGACGGTGTTGAAGCCGATCGACGCGAACTGCCTGATCCGCCTCATCGTGAGCTGTGAACCACCCGAGATGCCTCCCCGTGTCCCCTTCCCCGCAGCGACGTCATAGCCGCTATCGCCTAGAGTAGCGGCGTCGATCCACTTCGCTAGGCTGCCGCACGATGGTCGAGCTGCGGATCGCGTGAGCGCCGAGTCGCGAACTCGCGGAGCGCTCAGGGCAGCGCTGGCCTACCTGACCAAGCGGGAGCGGCACAAGTCGCCCGAGCGCGTCAAGGAGCTGCGATGGTCGTCTGCGAACCACTGGACGGTGGCGCGCGGCGTCACTGTCATCGCGCTTCTCGCGCTCGCGGTCGAAATTCGCTCGCACGAGCTCTTCCTCGCTGCGATGGCGTTCGGATGGGTCGTCGATGCAGCGGACGGGGCGCTGGCGCGTCGCCGCCAGTGCGAGACCGTCTTCGGAGCACAGTTGGATGCGCTCGCCGACCGGTTGACAGTCCTGGCGGTCGCCGCGGGATCGGTCGTGCTCGCGGATGGGGCAACGGTGACGGTCGTCGCCGCTGCTGTGGTCTCGCTCCAGTACGTCGCGGTGGACCAACTGGTCTTTGGTCAGTTCCTCCGCTTCGACCTGTGGACGCCCGACGAGTTCCACATCAAGAGCCCGAGGGTGTGGGCGTTCAACTGGTCGCGGATCGGCAAGGTAGTCGGCGGCCTCCCGGCCGGTCTGCTTGCGCTCGGAAGGCCCGTCGCGGCGGCGGCGATCGTGCTCGCCGTGGCCCTGATCGCGGTGCGCGCGTGGTGCTATGCCGCAATCGCCAAGCTGGCGGAGGCAGAGGCTCGGCAGCGCAAGGCCGTGGCGAAGCTGCTCGTCGAGCGTCTTGGGGTCTCCGCAGCCCTGGCCGAGACCGCGGCCAAGGTAGTCGTCGGCGATCCCGAGCTGGAGGATCTCGCGCAGCGGTTGAGCGCAGTCGAGGACAAGGTCGATCCCGATCCCGCCCTAGACGGCGCGCTCGATCGGCTCGCGGCGGTACCGGTCGGGATCGCACAACCGCGCAACGCCTGACTCGCCTCAGCGAATCAAGACGACTTCGACACCCACGTCGAGGGTCCCCCAGGTTCGATCAGCCGTATGCACTGGAAGACCAAGGCGTCGCGCTAGAGACAAGCACGCCCTGTCGGCGAGCGACAGGCCCGCCGAGCGCGTCGATGCCCACATGCTTGCCGCAATCTCAGCATCGTCGCCACTGAAGTCCTCGATGGAGATCCCAAGCGCCTCGACGCTGTCTCGCCTGCCTGCCGTATCCAACCCGAGCGCGTTGTAGCGCTGGAGGACCTCTGACCAGTTGACGGCTGAGACGACAGCGGCGCCAAGCAACCCCTCGACAGCGTCGGACCCCGACTCCTCCCAGAGCAGGGCGATCACCGCGGAGGCATCGAGAACCGCCCCGGGCCCGTCAGCCATGCTCGGCAGCCTCGCGGCGCGCCTCGGCGCGCCGCTCAGCGATCAACTCGTCGACCATGCTCGT
>DATABO010000039.1:0-30422 GCA_036259535.1 Thermoleophilaceae bacterium | reverse complement strand
ACACGGGTCGCGGTGGCCGCGCGCGCCATCAGCCCTCGCCCCCGTCGATCCGCCGCGCGACACGCAGCCGCCCGGACTTCGAGCGCGGGTTGTCGGCCACCTCGCCCGGCGTCGGCGCGACGGCACGCCGCGTGACCAGCTCGGCCTCGGGCTCATGGCCGCAAACGCAGACCGGCAGGTCCGGCGGGCATATGCAACCGCGTGCGCGCTCGGCCAGGAAGCGCTTGACGCGGCGGTCCTCGAGCGAGTGGAAGGAGATCGCGGCCAGCCGGCCGTCCTGGCGCAGCAGCTCCCACGCCGCCGGCAGCGCCCGGTCGAGCGACCCGAGCTCGTCGTTGACGGCGATCCGGATCGCCTGGAAGACCCGCTTGGCCGGGTGGCCACCGCCGAACTTGCGCCGCACGTAGGCCGGCGTGGCGGCCTCGATCGCGTCGACCAGCTCACCGGTCGTCTCGATCGGGGCCCGCCGGCGGCGCCGAGCGATCTCGCGAGCGGTCGACTGCGCGCCGGGATCCTCCCCATAGCGGCGGAACAGCCGCGCGAGCTGGCGCTCGTCCCACTCGTTGACGATCGTCCGTGCGTCGAGCTCCTGCGTCGGGTCCATGCGCATGTCGAGCGGCGCGTCGTAGGAATACGAGAAGCCTCGCTCGCGCGTGTCGACCTGCATCGACGACACGCCGAGGTCCATGTAGACGAGGTCGGCGGCGAACCCCTCGGCGCGCAGCAGCTCGAGCGCGTCGGCGTAGTCCATGCGCAGGAAGCGGGTCTCGCAGGCGACCTCGGCTGCCAGCTCCTCGAAGCGAGCCTCCGCGGCGGGGTCGCGATCGACGCAGACCAGCGTGCCGGCCGGCCCGATCCGGTCGGCGACCAGCCGCGCGTGGCCGCCCGCGCCGAACGTGCAGTCGACGACCTGCTCGCCCGCGGCCGGGTCGGCGAGCTCGATCAGCTCGCCGGCCAGGACGGGTACGTGCGCGCGCGTCATGTCAAGAAGGATCGCCAAGGCCCTCGGTCACCTCCCCGATGCTCGCGTCGAGCTGCGCCTGCTCGTCGTCCCAGCGCTTGCGGCCCCAGACCTCGAGGTGGTCCCCGACGCCGGCGACGACCGTCTCCTTCTCGATCCCCGCGTGCGCGAGCAGCGGCGGCGGCAGCGTGACGCGCCCTGAGGAGTCGAGCTCGACGTCGAATGAGTTGGCCTGGAAGTAGCGCTGGACGGCGCGGTACTCGCGGCCGAGGGGGTTCTTGCCGGCGAGCGCGCGCTCGATGATCGACTCGTGGGTCTCGGGAGTCCAGACCGAGATGCAGTCGTCGCTGTCCTTGGCGAGTACGAGGCCGGCGGAGAAGGTCGCGCGGAAGCGCGCCGGAATGCTGAGCCGGTTCTTCGCGTCGAGCGAATGTTCGTAGTGGCCTCTGAACGCCATCCGGGGCTCCGTGGAAGTGAGCTCGACGCGGACCGAAGTGGCTGAGTGGGAGGAGCCCAGCCACTCCGGTCCTTGTCGATGCGCGCCACTGTACCCCACTCTCTCCCACGTTGCAACACATCCACCCACAGTTGGCCATCGGCTCCCCAAACTGGAGAGCTATTCGAGCCGAAGTTCCGCACCAGAGCAGGAGTTCCCCGTGGTGGCGGGCGGTGGGACGCTCTCCCGCCGACCTCGCCAGAGAGCGACCAGGACCGTCAGCTGGGTGGGAAATCCCATGCGTGGCGTGCGATGCAACGCGGATTGCACGTCCTCCCGACCAGCGGCGTGCGCCCCGACCACCGCTGTCCGTACCATCGTGCGCCGTGTCGACCGCCTCACCAGCCCTGCGCCTGCGCGGCGTCGTCAAGCGCTACGGCCCGATCACGGCCGTGAACGGGCTCGACCTCGACGTCCCGCCGGGCACCTGCGTCGGCCTGCTCGGTCCCAACGGCGCCGGCAAGTCGACGACGATGCGGCTGCTGACGGCGCAGGCGATCGCCGACGAGGGGACGATCGAGGTGCTCGGCTACGAGCTTCCGCGGGAGTCGAAGCAGGCCCGTGCCGAGTGCGGCGTCGTGCCCCAGCTCGACAACCTCGACACGACGCTGACCGTCGAGCAGAACCTGATCGTCTTCAGCCACCTCTACCGCGTGCCGCGCCGCGACCGGCCGGCCGCGATCGAGCGCGCACTGGAGCTGGCCAAGCTGACCGACCGGCGCGATACCGTCGTCGACGAGCTCTCGGGCGGCATGCGGCGCCGGCTGCTGATCGCCCGCGGCCTGGTCCACCAGCCACGGCTGGTCCTGCTCGACGAGCCGACCGTCGGCCTAGATCCCCAGGTGCGCCAGGAGCTGTGGGCGCTGATCGACCGGCTGCGCTCCGAGGGCATCTCGATCTTGATGTCGACCCACTACATCGAGGAGGCCGAGCGACTCGCCGACACCGTCACGATCATGTCGCACGGCAGCGTGGTCGCCTCCGGCAGGCCGACCGACCTGGTCGCCGAGCACGCCGGCGGCGAGGTGCTCGAGGTCTACGGGCCGCCGGCACGGCTCGCCGAGATCGAGGCCGAGGCGGCCGCGGCTGGACGGCGCACGCGCCGCACCGGCACCTCGGTGACGGTGATCGGCGACAGCTCGGCGAACGGCAGCGGCCTCGACGGGGTCCGTCGCGCGGGGAACCTCGAGGACGTCTTCGTGCTGCTGACCGGCGAGGAGATCGCGTGACCGGCGCCGCGGTCACCCCGGAGGGCGCCACCGCCACGCCGCCCCCACGCCCGCCGACGCGCAAGCTGCACCGCTTCGAGGGCTCGGCGATCGGCGGCGTGCTCGTGCGCGAGATGATCAACTTCTCCTCCTACTGGCGCTCGACCACCTTCTCCTCGACGGTCGAGCCGACCATATATCTGCTCGCCTTCGGCTTCGGCCTCGGCTCGCTCGTCTCGAGCGTCGGCAACGGGATCTCCTACGAGGAGTTCGTCGGGACCGGCATGGTCGCGATGGCGGTGCTGTTCGCGTCGGCTATGCCGTCGATGTTCGGCACCTTCGTCAAGTACCAGTTCCAGCACACCTACGACGCGATCCTCGCCGCGCCCGTCGACACAGAGGAGCTCGTCACTGCCGAGGCGCTCTGGATGGCGATGCGCGCCTCGGTCTACGGCTGCGCGCCGCTGATCGTGGCGATCGCCTTCGGCCTCGACCCGAGCTGGGGGATGCTCACCGTCCCCGCGATCAACTTCATCGCCGGCTTCGGCTGGTCGTGCTTCGGCATCGCGATCGCCGCCTTCCTGAAGTCGATCGACAACTTCAGCTACGTCACGAGCGCCGTCATCACGCCGCTC
Source organism: Thermoleophilaceae bacterium (assembly GCA_036259535.1). Lineage (GTDB taxonomy): Bacteria > Actinomycetota > Thermoleophilia > Solirubrobacterales > Thermoleophilaceae > JAAYBF01. Next base: position 27,122 of record DATABO010000039.1, on the reverse strand, counting down.
TTCCTGGTCGCTGGGACCTTCTGGCCGATCGACCAACTGCCCGAGTGGGGCCAAGCGCTCGCCCAGATCAACCCGCTCTACCACTGCGTCGAGCTCGTCCGTCACGCCGCCTTCGGCTGGGAGGGCTGGTCCGACGTCGGTAACGTCGCCGCGCTGATCGCCTTCGGCCTCGTCGGCTGGCGCGTCGCGATCAAGGGGATGACGCGCAAGCTCGTGGATTGACACCGCTGCGGTACTCGCCGCCGAGCTTCGACTAAGGCAGCGGCGGGCCGCCGGAGTCGAGCAGCGCGGAGGCGAGGGCGGCCGCGACGAGCAGGAGCACCGAGGGAACCAGCAACAGGGCGACGACGAGCTGGATCTTCGGGCCGGCGCGGGCGGCGTCCTCCTGAACCCGGCGGCGCAGCGAGAGCCGGGCGTCGCGCGCCTGGCCGGCGAGGGTGGCGCCGAGTGGAGCGCCGTGGCGACGCGCTCGGTCGAGTGCCGCGATCAGGGCCCGGACCTCCGCGAGCGGCAGCCGACGGCGCATGCCGGCGAGCGCGTCGGAGAGCGGGACCCCCAGCTCGACCTCGTGTCCGACGGCGCGCCACTCGCGAGCGAGCGCGCCCTCCGTCCGGGCGCCGACGGCGGCCAGCGCGACCGGCAAGGCGGCTCCGGCGTCGATCGTCACGCGCAGCAGCTCGAGCAGCTCGGGCAGCTGGCGCCGGACCGCCGTGGCACGGGCAGCAGCCTGGCGCGCCAGCCACAGGTCGGGTGCGAGGAAGCCCGCGACCGGCGCCGCTGCCGCGATCAGCAACCCCAGCCGGCCCGGCGCCAGTGCGGCGACCAGCGTCCCCGGCGGCGCGGCTACGAAGGCGCCGGCCAGCTTCGCCGCCATCAGCTCGCGCGGCTCGAGCCCGCCGGGCCGGCCGGCCGCGTCGATCCGTCGCTCCAGATCGCGCGGGGCGGCACGACGCGCCGCCGCGCCACCTGCCCGCGCCAGCGCTCGGATGGCCCGCTGGCCCCGCGTCGACCGCACGTCGCCTCGACGCCGACTGGAGCCACCGACGGGCCGGGGCAGCGACCCGACCAGCGACGCCGTGCCGAGCACTGCGAAGACCGCGGCCGCGAAGGCGAGCGCGGCGGCGATCACCACGCGATTCGCCCGAGCCGACGGATCAGGAAGGCCGCGGCCACCTGCATCGCGACCGCCAGCCCGACGAGCCAGGCCGTCATCAGGGAGCCGGTCAGCCCGGCGACGAACCCCGGACTGGCGAGCTCGGCGAGCAGCGCCCCGCCGAGCGGCAGCAGCACCACGACCAGGCCGGTGAAGCGCGCCTGGGCGGTTGCCGCGCGGACCTCGTCTTCGAGCCGGGCCTGGTCGGCGAAGCCCTCGGCGCACTCACGCAGCAGGCGCGCGAGGTCTCCGCCGGCGCCGTGCTGGACCAGGCAGGCGGCGACGATCACGTCGAGCCGCGGCGAGCCGGTTCGCGTCCGCAGGCTCTCGAGCGCCGCCGCGGTCCGTGCGCCCGCGGCCAGCTCCGCGACGCTGCGACGCAGCTCATGGCCTGCCTGCCCGTCGACCGATCGTGCGCTCTCGACGATCGCGCCGCGCAGCGAATGGCCCGCGGCGAGCGCATCGGCCAGCGCGATCGCGATCGTCCGGGCGGCCCCGTCGACCGCCTTCCGGTAGTGCGCGCGCCGGGCCCGCAGGAGCCGCGCCACGCTCCAGGGACCGGCCGCGCCCAAAGCCAGCCCGACGAACGGGCCGGCGACGACCCAGCCGCCTGCCAGCGCGAGCACCGCGCCCGCCGTGAGCAGTCGCCGCCGGTCCGCGGCGCCAGGATCCCGCCCCTCGCTGCCCGCACGTACCACCGCGTCGACGAGTGCGACCAGGCGGCGCAGCGCGAACGGCAGGCGCTCGCGCGCCGCCGGCACGCCGGCCGCGAGCAGCTCACCGAGAGCGCCGATCGCGAACGCTGTGGCAGCGAACGCCGCAACCGCGGCCGTCACGTCGCCGGCCGGCCGTCGTGGACGTCGTTCGCTCGGTCGCGGAGGCGCTCCCACAGCCGGCCGGTCCCGACGTCGCCGACCTGTCCGCCCTCCACGATCGTGCGCACGTCGGCCCGGCCATCGCGGGGCACCACCTCGGCGACCGTCTCGATCACCCGCGACCCGTCCGGCCGTCGCTCCTGGTGAACCACCAGCTCGACCGCCCGAGCGACCTGGTCGCGGACGACGGCGTGCGGCAGGCCGATGCCGGCCATCAGGGCGAGCGTCTCCACCCGCGCGAGCGCGTCGCACGCCGAGTTGGCGTGCACGGTCGACAGCGACCCTTCGTGACCGGTGTTGAGCGCCTGCAGCAGGTCGAGCGCCTCGCCGCCGCGGACCTCTCCGACGACGATCCGGTCGGGCCGCATCCGCAGCGCGTTGCGGACCAGCGCGCGGATCGTCACCTCGCCGCGGCCCTCGAGGCTCGGCGGCCGGGACTCGAGCCGCACGACATGGGCCTGACGCAGCCGCAGCTCGGCCGCGTCCTCGATCGTGACGATCCGCTCGTCGTCGGGGATCGCGCCCGACAGCGCATTGAGCGTCGTCGTCTTCCCCGAGCCGGTCCCGCCGCTGACCAGGATCGACGCCCGCGCCGCGACGCAGCGGGCGAGCAGCTCCGCCGCCTCCTGAGCAAGCGTGCCGAGCCGCACGAGGTCCTCGAGCGACAAGCCCTCGCGCCGGAAGCGGCGGATCGTCAGGCACGGCCCTGACAGCGACAGCGGCGGTATGACAACGTTGACGCGCGAGCCGTCCGCGAGACGCGCGTCGCAAAGCGGCGACGCCTCGTCGACGCGCCGGCCCAACGGCGCGAGGATCCGCTCGATCGCGTGGCTGAGCTCCGCGTCCGTCTCGAACCGCACGCCAGCCGGGCGGATCCGGCCGCCCCGCTCCACGTAGACGTCGCCGGGCCCGTTGACCATCACCTCGTCGACGGCGGGGTCGGCGAGCAGCGGCTCGAGTGGGCCGAGGCCGGTGGCCGCCAGCTGCACCCGCTCGCAGAGGGCCGCACGCTCTGCCTCAGACAGCGCGGCCGCCTCGCGCTCGACCAGCGCCACGATCTCCGTGCGGACGTCGCCGCCGGCCTCACCACCCCGCGCCCGCTCGATCAGGCGCCCGTGCAGCGCTCCCGCCAGCTCCTCGATCGCCTCCACCCGTCTAGAGGGACGCTGGCGCCCGGCGGCACCCCTCCCTCTTCCCGTCCGTCGCCGGACGGGACCCGGCTCAGCTCGTCGCTCGCGCGCCGCAGGCCGGCCAAGGGGCCACGCCCTGCTGGCGGTAGAGGCGCAGCGCCATCCGGTCCTGGTGAGCCTCGGAGGCGGCGGCCGGATCGTCGCCGCGGCCGCCGACCGCCTTCCAGGTCGGGCGGGAGAACTGGAACTTGCCGCGGTAGAGGCCGTTGGAGGAGACGGCGCGCGGATCGCCGCCGGACTCGCACTCGGCGATCTCGCGCAGGACGCGGGGAAGCCTGACACCGCTTCCGCCGCCGTCGGCGACGGGAGCGTCGCTCGGCGGATGACGCACATCGGAGCTGCTGAAGCGCGCCAGGCCCAGCTTGCCGCGCGTCATCGGGCCTACGATGCCGTCCGCCACCAAGCCGTTGCGGCGCTGGAAGCGCTTGACCGCTCGGTCGGTCTGGGGGCCGAAGACCCCATCGGCGGGAATGCCGAGCTTGCGCTGCAGGCGGCGCACCGCCCTGCCGCGATCCCCCTCGCGCAGCGTTACCTCGGTCGCCGCGGCGGCGGCGCCGGCAACGCCGACGCTGGGCTCGTCCGCCGACGCCGGGCTGGCGGCCGGCGCGGCGCTCAGCAGCGCGATCACAGTCATGGCAACGACGGTCTGGCGGCGCAACTTCACGTCTCCTCTTTCCGGCGCCTACGAGGTGAGCTGACGGGCTCGCGCTGGAAAGTGCGCTACGCCGCACGCTGGCGGCGATTCGCCCCGGGGGCCAGGCCGTCAGGCCGAACCCCAGTGGTTCCCCCGTTCCCCGCCACCTGGGCGGCGGAGACTCGGCTATGGTCGATTCAGAGCGCGAAAGTCAAGCAGATCCGGAGGCGGAACGGGGGCTCGCGCCCCCGGACCCCCGTCCCACCTTGCCGGCCGTGGTGGTCAGCGGCGCTTGGCGAGGCGTCCCGGCAGGTGCAGCAGAACGCGCACACCCTCGACGCCGGGCGTGGTGGCCACGGCCCGCTCGAGCTCGCGGATCGCCTCCGGGCTGTCGACGCGGCCGCGCAGGACGACCATCCGGCCCGCTACCTCCACGTCTACGTCGCCGCCGGCGGCCTGCAGAGGACCGGCGAGCGCCGTGCGCACTGTGCCCTCGAGGTCGGCCTCGGCGGCGATCGGTGGCTCGGGCGACGGCGGGCTCGGCGCCGGGCTGGGATCGGGAACGGTCGGCGGACTCGGCTGCGGCTCCGGAGTCGGCTCGGGATCAGGCACCGGCGTCGGACTCGGTTGTGGCTCCGGTGTCGGCTCCGGGGTGGGGATCGGATCCGGAACGGGACTCGGCGGCTCGGGCGCAGGAGCGGGAGGCTGCGGCGGCCCGGAGACGAGGCTCAGCTCCCGCCGCTCCTCGCTGCGCCGCCGCGCGAGCAGGGCTCCGGCGGCCCCAGCCGCGCCCGCCATCACGAGCGGTGCGGCCCTGCGGACGATCTCGCGCGAGAGGAATCCCATGACTCCTCCCGCACGATATCGCCGTATGTCTAGTGAGTCGCCTGCATCCCGCTGCGGGCCGGCTCGAGCGCGACGTCGAGAACCTCGTCGATCGTCATCACCGGATGGAACGTCATCTGGTCGCGCACGTCCTCCGGCACGTCGTCGAGGTCGCCGCGGTTGCGCTCGGGCAGGATCACGTCGGTCAGCCCGGCTGCGTGCGCTGCGAGCACCTTCTGCTTGAGCCCGCCGATCGGCAGCACACGGCCCTGAAGGGTGACCTCGCCGGTCATCCCGACCGTGTGCTTGACCGGACGTCCCGTCAGCAGCGAGGCCAGGGCCGTCGTCATCGTGATGCCCGCGCTCGGGCCGTCCTTGGGAATCGCCCCCGCCGGCACGTGGACGTGGAACTCGCGCCCGTCGAAGGTGTCCTCGTCGATCCCGAGCCGGTCGGCGTTCCCACGCGCGTAGGACAGCGCGATCCGCGCCGACTCCTTCATCACGTCGCCGAGCTGGCCGGTCAGGACGAGGTCGCCCTTGCCCTTCATGCCGGTCGCCTCGACGAACAGCACGTCGCCGCCGGCGCCGGTCACCGCCAGGCCGGTCGCCACGCCGGGAACCGCGGTCCGCTCGGCCGCCTCCTGGAAGAACCGCTGGCGCCCCAGCGCGTCGCGGACCGTGTCGAGGTCGACGGCTACCGGCGCCTCGACCCTGCCCGCGGCGATCTTCGTCGCCGTCTTGCGCAGGATCGTGCCAAGGTCGCGCTCCAGCCCGCGCACACCCGCCTCGCGCGTGTACTCGGCGATCACCGTCCGCAGCACCTCGTCCGACACCGTGACCTCGTCCTCGCGCAGGCCGTTGCGCTCGCGCTGGCGCGGCCAGAGGTAGTCGCGGGCGATCGCCAGCTTCTCGTCGGTCGTGTAGCCGTCGAAGCGCACGACCTCCATCCGGTCGAGCAGCGGTCCGGGGATCGTGTCGGCGACGTTCGCGGTCGCGATGAACAGCACCTGCGAGAGGTCGAGCTCGACGTCGAGGTAGTGGTCGCGGAACGAGTGGTTCTGAGCCGGGTCGAGGACCTCTAGCAGCGCCGCCGAGGGATCGCCGCGCCAGTCGGCGCCCACCTTGTCGACCTCGTCGAGCAGGATCACCGGGTTCATCGTCCCGGCGTCGCGCAGGGCGCGCACCAGCCGCCCCGGCAGCGCGCCGATGTAGGTGCGGCGGTGGCCGCGGATCTCGGCCTCGTCACGCACGCCGCCGAGCGACATGCGCACGAACTCGCGTCCGGTGGCGCGTGCGATCGACTCGCCGATCGAGGTCTTTCCGGTCCCTGGCGGGCCGATCAAGGTGAGGATCGCCCCCTCGCCGCGCTTGCGGCCGTCGCCCTCGGCGTCGGCGTCGGCGAGTCCGCGCTCGCGGCGCAGCTTCATCACGGCGATGTGCTCCTCGATGCGGTCCTTGACGTCCTCGAGGCCGGCGTGGTCGGCGTCGAGCACCTCGCGCGCGTGGGTCGGGTCGAGCCGCTCCTCGGAGCGCTTGTCCCACGGCACCGCGACCAGCCAGTCGAGATAGGTGCGGATCATCGAGCTCTCGCCCGACTGCTCGCCCATCCGCTCGAGCCGTGCGAGCTCCTTCTCGGCCTGCTCACGGACCGCCTCCGGCATGCCGGAGTCCTCGATCTTCGTGCGGTACTCGTCGGCGACCGAGGCGTCGTCCTCGCCCAGCTCCTTGCGGATCGACTCCATCTGCTTGCGCAGGAAGTACTCGCGCTGCTGCTTGTCGGCGCCCTGCTGGACGTCGTCGCGAATCCGCTTGCGCACCTGCAGCTCGGTCAGTCGCTCGCGCTGCAGCCTCAGCGCCAGGTCGAGCCGCTCGGTGACGTCGAGCGTCGCGAGCAGCTGGACCTTCTGCTCGTAGGAGATGTCCGGCGAGTAGCCCGAGGTGTCGGCGAGCACGCCCGGCTCGGTGATCGAGCGCACGAAGGCCGCGATACGACCGTCGTCCCCGCGCAGCTCGAGCAGCTCCTCGACGACGGCGCGGTACTCGCGCTCGAGCTCGCGGGTGCGTCCGTCGACCGGCTCGTCGTCGGGGTGGACGGTGACGTCGACGCGCAGGTCGCCCGACGCGTCGGTGTGCGCCGCCCCCGCGATGCCGCGGTGCAGGCCGGTCAGGGCGACGGCGTGGCCGCCGCCCGGCAGGCGGACGTGCTCGGAGACCTCGGCGACCGTGCCGACCGAGGCGAACTCGTCGTCCTCGCGTGGGACGAGCAGCACGCGCTCCTCGTCGCCGACGTCGACGACCAGCGTCACCGTCATGTTCGGGAAGACGACAGAGTCGTCGACCGGCACCAACAGCAGCGTCTGCTTCTCCGTCTCCATGCGCTCAGCTCCCAGGTGGGGACTTACGATTGATAAGTAGTGTAGCGGACCAGACCGGGCGATCAATGATCGCATAAGACAACCTGATAGGCATCGACTTAGATCGTAGCGGACGACTTCCGTCCGCCGCGGAGGCGATGCTGGTGCCCGATGACCGCCGACGCGCCCTCCCCAGCCCGCGACGCCGCGTCGGCCGCCGCGCTCGAGCTGATCGAGCCGGACACGACGATCGGCCTCGGCTCGGGACGGGCGGTCTGGCGGGTCGTCGAGCGGATCGCCGAGCGCTGGCCGAACGGGCCGCCCCTGCGCGCCGTCGTCGCCTCCGAGCTCACCCACGCGCGCGCCCGCGCGGCCGGGATCGAGGTCGTCGAGCTCGACGGGACCTTCGAGCTCGACGTCGCGATCGACGGTGCCGACGAGATCGACGCCGACCTGCGCCTGATCAAGGGCGGCGGCGGCGCGCTGCTGCGCGAGAAGGTGGTCGTCGCCGCGGCGCGCCGCTTCGTCGTCGTCGCCGAGACGGGCAAGCTGGTCGACCGACTCGGCGAGGGCTTCCGCCTACCGGTCGAGGTCGCGCGCTTCGCCTGGCGCGACACCCGTCGCCGGCTCGCAGAGCTGCTGCCCGGTCCCGAGCTGCGAGCCGCCGGCGACTCGGCCTTCCTGACCGACGAGGGCCATCACATCCTCGACTGCCCGTTGCCGCGTAGCTGCGATCCCGACGACCTCGCCACCGCCCTTCGCCGCGTCCCCGGCGTCCTCGAGCACGGTCTCTTCATCGGCATGGCCGAGCAGGCGCTGCTCGGAGCGCCGGACGGAACGGTCGAGCGACTCACCGCCATCTAGAGCGCTTCCGCTCCGACAGTCGCCCGGCCGACCCGGCGCCGGTCGCCGGGCGGGCGCGGGAGCAGGCGAACCTCGCGAGCGTAGGCTTGAGCGGCGGTGAGGTAGACGGCCTGGCGCAGCGTGGCGCGCAGTGTCGCGACGGCCGTGCCGGAGGCGACGGCGCCGAGGCCGGCGTCGAGGTCGGGCTCCTCGGAGCCGCCAGGCGTCAAGGCCAGCAGCTCGACGTCCTCCAGCGCGACGAACGAGCTGCCCGGTCCGTCACCCGGGTCGGTCGAGACGAGCACGTCGACTCGGGCGCCCGGGCCAGCGGTCTCGACCAGTGAAGCGCCGTTGGCGACAGCGACCTCGACGGCGCGCTCGCCGCGCCGCAGCGCTCGAGGATCCGTTCCATCGGTGGAAGCGCCGACGACACCGGCGGTGATCGGGCTGCCGGCGGCGACTGGGCCGGTCACGCGGAGCCCGACGGCTTGGTCCGGGCTGGTCGGTGCGTCCGGCGGCGCGAAGCGCTGCGGCACGCGGCTGAGCCGCAGGTCGGAGCCGCTCAGCTCGGTTCCGGGCTCGAGGTCGCGGGCCGCGACCACGACCGGCACCGGAGCGCCGATCCGCCCTTCGACCTCGCTGACCCGGTCGTCCACCGCGGACGCCGCGAGCGCACCGCATGCCAGTGCGAGCGCTAGCAGCACCAACCCGCGCCGACGGCGCGTCCGGGCGCTCACCGGACCTCCTCGCCGACGGCGAGCGGCAACTCGACCGCCGCGACCGTTCCGTCGCGGTCGCGTTCGAGCTCCAGCCGACCGCCTGCCTCACGGATCGCGCGCTCCGCGATTCCCAGGCCGCGGCCACGGCCAGCGCGAGCGGAGAGCCGCGGGCGACTCAGGCCCACCGGCGGGCCGCCATCGCGGACCTCGACGCGGACGCCATGGGGCCCCTTGCGCACCGCGTGGATCTCGATCGGTCCAGAGCCGTGCTCGGCCGCGTTGGCAAGCAGGTTGCCGAAGGCTTGCGCCAGGCGGCCCCGGTCGGCCGAGACGGGCGTCCTCCCGGCCTCCCAGCGCACCGTCACACCCCGGCCGGCCCCGGCCGCCGCCGTTCGCCAGCCGGCGGCCGCCCCGCCGACGACGTGCTCGAGCGCGACGATACGCGCGCGCGTCGGCGCTCGACCGCCCGTCCGCGCGAGGTCGAGGTCGGCGAGGCCCAAGCGCATCCGCGCGAGCTCGCCTTCGAAGCGCAGGGCGCGCCGGACGCCCCCGGCCTCGCGACGCAGCGATGCGACGGCGTAGGTGAAGGCCGTCACCGGCCCGCGCAGCTCGTGGGCGGCCTCGGCGACCAGCTCCAGCCTCCGCCTCGAGCGCATCAGGGCCAGCGTGAGCGCCGCGGCGGCCACCCAGCCCCCGATCCCAATCGCCAAGACCATCGCTAGACGGGCTCGGTGAGGCGGTAGCCGATCCCGCGCACGTTGACGATCCACCTGCGCTCGGAGTCGGCCTGGAGCTTGCGGCGCAGCCGACAGGCGTGGGCGTCGACGGTGCGGGTCTTTCCGGGCGACAGGTAGCCCCACACGTCGCGCAGCAGCTCCGTCTTCGAGTACACCCGCTCCGGCTCGTCGGCGAGGCGCTGCAACAGCGAGAACTCCATCGTCGAGAGGTGGACCGGCTTGCTGTTGACGCAGACCATGCGCGTGACCGGATCGAGCGTCAGGCCGGCATAGCGGACCACGCCACGCTGCGGGCGCCCCTCGGCGCGGCGCAGGACTGCCCGGATCCGCCCGAGTACCTCCGCGTAGGCGAGCGGCTTCTGGATGTGGTCGTCGGCGCCGCGATCGAAGCTGCGGACGCGATCGGCCTCGCTACCGCGGCCGCTGATCACGATCACCGGCAGCTCGGGGTCGATCCGCGAGGTCAGGCCGTCGGCCGAGCGCACGCGGTCGAGCAGTGCGAGGCCGCTGCCGTCGTCGAGCTTGAGGTCGAGCAGCACCAGCGCCGGATGGCGGACCTCGATTTGGCGCACCCCCTCGGCGGCGCCGCTCGCCACGGCGACCCGGTAGCCGTCCGCGACGAGGTTGTCGGCGAGGAACTCGGCGGTGGATTCGTCGTCCTCGACTATCAAGAGCGTTTGGTTCATGGCCGATGAAGTCACGGCCGTGTGAAACTCGCCCCCCTGGCCCGCGCTTGAAGTGCAATTCACGTTGCAATCCGTCCGGCCGAGAAGGGAACGGGACTAGGATGCCGACGCGCCACGCGGCTGGCCCCGCCACCGCAGCGCCCTCTCATGGACAGCACCAAACGCGGAAACTACGAGTCGGGCGCCGACTACGTGCTCGAGTACGGCGAGCTGAAGTTCACCTTCAACGAGCGCGACTTCACCGAGCGAGTCGAGCAGGCGGCGACCAAGCTCGGCTTCGTCGGCGGGCCGCTCGGCGACGAGGAGCGCGAGGACCTCGTCAACCTGGCCGTCAACGGCGAGGTCACCGACGCGCACTCGCTGCTCGGCGAGCACATCATGGATTGCTGGGGCGATCTGCACGGCCCCTCCGACCGCTCGCTGGTGCACTGGCTGCGGCGGCTCGTCTTCCGCGGCGCGTGGCTCGATCAGCGCGTCCTCGAGGGCGAGCTCGAGATCGTCTTCGACGGCGAGACCCACTCATTCGGCTACGCCCAGCCCGAGCGCGACTGGGAGCTGATCGAGCTCTCGCCCGAGCCCTCCTGGAAGCGCGTCGCGTACCGTCGCTAGTCGGCCGCGCGCCTCGGTCTGCGGTGCTCGATCGCGCGCATGACCTCTAGGACCCGGTCCGGGTCGTCGGTCAGCTCGAGCATGTCGACGTCGTGCGGCGAGATCTTGCCGCCGGCGAGCGCGCTGTCGCGCAGCCAGTCGACCAGGCCGCCCCAGTAGGAGGTGCCGAAGAGCACGATCGGGAAGTGGCGGATCTTCTCGGTCTGACGCAGCGTCGCTGCCTCGAACAGCTCGTCCAGGGTGCCGAAGCCACCGGGAAAGACGACGAAGCCGCTCGAGTAGCGGACGAACATCACCTTGCGGACGAAGAAGTAGTGGAAGGTCAGGCCGATGTCGATGTGCGGATTCGGCGCCTCCTCGTGCGGCAGCTCGATCGCCAGCCCGATCGAATGGGCGCCCGCGTCGCGCGCTCCACGGTTGGCCGCCTCCATCGTCCCCGGACCGCCGCCGGTGATGATCGCGAAGCCCTCCTCCCCCATCCGTCGCGCCAGCGATCGCGCGGCCGCGTAGTCGGGCGCGTCGGGCAGCGTCCGCGCCGACCCGAAGAACGACACCGCCTTGCCGACGTGGGCGAGCGCCTCGAACCCGTCGCGCAGCTCGCCGTCGATGCGCGCGAGCCGAGCCGCGTCGTCGAGCTCGGAGAGGACGGTGAGCGACTCGGCCTCGAGCAGCTCCTCGTCGGTGGTCGTCGGGGGGCGTGGGTCCTGGCTCACGCCGACAGCGTATGGGCCAGCTCTAGCCGAGCAGATCGGCGCGCTGGGCGCCGGAACGCTCGGCGATGACGGTCGGATCGCCCGTCCCGCCCGCGAGCACGACGCGCGTGCTGGCGACTCGCAGCTGGTCGGCGCCCTCGCCGACAGTCGCGATCACGGTCAGCGAACCGCCCTCCTCGACGCGCCGCCCGGCCCCGAGCAAGCGCCGCGCGAGGTCGGCGGGAAGGGCCGCGAGGGTGTCGATGGCGACGACCGCGTCACCACCGCGCTCGACGACGCGCTTGGCGCGCTCGACGGCAAGCTGGGCCGCCTGGGCCTGCTCGTCCGGCGAGCCGTCGAACGAGCCGCCCACAACGATGGCCTCGCTCTCGCGGCTCCAGTCGGTGACCTCCTCGGGCCTCGCGCCGGCAAGGACGACGGTCAGCGACGGGCGGTCCGGCTGGGCGACGAGCGTCGCGACGATCTCGCGCAGCAGGCGCGTCGCCCCCGCTCCGGACGGACCGGCGATCGCGACGCGCGAGCCCTTGCCGAACGGGACGCCCGAGAGCGCGGCCGGCGCCGCCAGGCGCTCGTGCGGATGGACAGCGGTCAGGTCGTCGAAGCTGGGCCGCTCGGCGGGCGGCTCGGCCGGACCGCCGTTGACGCTCTCGACCCGCACCAGCGAGGGGTGGCGCTCGTTGCGGCGTGCCGGGCGCACCGGCCCGGCGACCTCGTCGCCCGAGCGCAGCTCGCAGCGACGGATCTGAGCCGGTGAGACGTAGACGTCGGGCCCCCCGGCGACGCGCAGGAAGCCGCTGCCGTTGGGTAGCACGTCGAGCACGCCCGTGACGGTCTCGCGCTCCTCGTCGTCGTCGGACTCGACCGAATCGGCCCCCTCGGCCTCGGCCTCGGCCTTGGTCGCAGGCTCGTCATCCAGCTCTCGCTCGGGCTCCTCGGACTCCGGCGTGTCCTCGATCTCGCCACCGCCGCGAGCGCCGCTGCGGCTGCGGCCCCGGCCACGGAGACGCGCTCGGCGCGCGCGTGGGCGCTCGACGGGCACATCGTCGGCCTCCGCGTCGGCGACCGGCGCCCCGCCTCCCTGGACGTCGAGGATCGAGCCGATCAAGTCCTCGCGGCGCAGGGCGCGGTAGCCCTCGATCCCCAGCTCTGAGGCGATGGCGTGAAGGTCGGCGAGCGGGCTGTCTTCCAGCTCCTTGCGCTGCAGGACTGACACTGAGGCTGCTCCTAAAGTCGATTTGAGCGCAGGAGAGTATCGCTGCGGTGCCCAGCCCGTACCGGCTAGGCCGGCGCGGACTCGCGCCGAAGCGAGTCGTCGAGCGGGGTCGTCGGCGCATCGGCGACGCCGCGCAGGGCGGCTCGGACCGCGAGGAAGTCGGCCGCGCCACCGACATCGTGGACGCGCAACACGGTACCCACAGCGCAATCCAAGGCCGGCTCGATCGCGCCGAGCGTGCCGGCGTCGCGCTCGCGCGGCGGCCGGCCGGTCAACGCGCCCACGAAGTCCTTGCGCGAGATCGCGAGCAGCAGCGGGCGGCCCAGGCGCTCGAGCTCCGGCAGCCTCCGCAGCAGCTCGACCGACTCGGCAGGCGTCTTTGCGAGGTCGAGGCCCGGGTCGAGCAGCAGTTGCTCCTTGCCCACTCCGCGCTCGCGGGCCGCGGCGGCACGCTCGGCGAGCAGTCCGACGACGTCGTCCACGACGTCGGAGTACTCCGGGAAGCCCTTGGCCTTCGGCGCGACGCGCGTGTGTGTCACCACGAGTCCGGCGCCGCTGCCCGCACAGGCCGCCGCGACGTCAGGGTCGCTGAGACCGCTCACGTCGTTGATCAAGACGGCGCCCGCCTCGACCGCCGCGTGCGCAACGGCGGCGCGCCACGTGTCGACCGAGACGGCAATCCCCTCGGCGCTCAACCGCTCGACGACCGGGACGATCCGCGAGGCCTCCTCGTCGACCGATACCGGCGGGCGGTCCGTGCGGCCGGACTCGCCGCCGACGTCGACGAGCGCGGCACCCGCCCGGGCCAGCGCGCGGCCCCGCTCGACGAGCGCGTCGAGCGGCTTCGGTGCCTGGTCGTCGGAGAACGAGTCGGGCGTCGCGTTGACGATGCCCATCAGCGTAGGTGCCCCCGCGCGAAGGTCGAGCGAGCGATCGCGGAGCCGCAACCTCATGCGCGCTCCGCCGCCTCCGCCGCGACCGTGCCCGGCGCGAGGCCCTCCGCGGCCGCCACCGCGCGCCAGTCGCTCAGCTCGCGCTCGATGCGAGCCGCGTCCCAGCCCAGCTCGGCGGCCATCGCATGCGCGACGGCACGCGGCCCGGCGGCATCGGCCGCCGTCAGGCCGCGGGCGTCGAGCAATCCGAGGCGCGTACGGCGCAACAGCACGTCGGCCACTCCGCGGGCCTGCTCCTGGCGGGCGGCGCAGACCGCCTCGGCCACGATGTCCGGCAGCTCCGGCGAGATCCGGCGAGCGAGCGCCGGATCCGAGCCCGCCAGGCGCATCACGTCGACCGCGCCGTGGCCGTAGCGGCCGGCCAGCATCTCCCGCGTCGCGTCGTCGACGCCCTCCACGTCGGGCAGCGCGCTCGGATCGAGCTCCATCCCGAGCGGGATCTCCGCCGTCCGGCAGGGTGCCTCGCGGCCCTCGCGCTCGACGATCCGGTCGACCGCCAGCTTCGCCATCCGGCGCCAGGTCGTCAGCTTGCCGCCGGTGATCGTCACCAGGCCCGAGCTCGTCTCGTACAGCTCGGCCTTGCGCGAGATGTCGACCGACTTCTTCGGGTCGCCGGTCGAGATCAGCGGTCGCACCCCCGCGTACGCGCCGGTCAGGTCGGACGTCGTGAGCGACGTCGCGAAGAAAGCGTTCGTCGCGTCGAGCAGGTACTGGATGTCGTCGTCGCCCGGCGGGATGTGATCGAGCTCGCTGCTCTCGTAGTCGTTGTCCGTCGTGCCGATCAGCGTCCGTCCGAGCCAGGGCAGGACGAAGATCGAGCGACCGCCGCCGGCCGGGACGATCGCGCCCGCGACCACCTCGAGCTGCTCGCGCGAGACCGTGACATGGGTGCCGCGGCTCGGGCGAATCCGGGGAACCTCGGCCTCGCCATGGAGCTCGTCGGGGCGGAGGCGGTCAGCCCACACGCCCGTGGCATTGACGACGTTGGCGGCGCGCAGCTCGAACTCGCCGCCGCCAACCGCGTCGCGGCAGAGGACGCCGCCGGCGCGGCCGTCGCGCTCGACCAGGCCGGTCGCCTCGACCGCGTTGGCGCAGACCGCGCCGTAGCGCTCGGCCTCGCCGAGGATCGTCAGCGTCAGGCGGACGTCGTCGGTCTGGCAGTCGTAGAAGAGGTAGGCGGCGGTGGGCTCGCGCGCGGCGAGCGCCGGCAGCAGCCGCAGCGTCTCCTCGGCGTCGATCGTGCGGTGGCGGTCGGGGCTCCACGACTCCTCGTCGACGCGGCGGCGGCGCGGCTCCTCGCCGCCACGGCGACGGCGCCGCTCGGTCGCCATCACGTCGTACATGTTCAACCCGACGCCGAGCACGCGATCCGGGCGGCGGCCGTCGAACGCCGGGATCAGCAGCGGCAGCGGCCGCACGAGGTGCGGCGCCAGGTTGACCAGCAGCTGCCGCTCGAGCAGCGCCTCGCGGACCAGCCCGAGGTCGAAGTTCTGCAGGTAGCGCAGGCCACCGTGGATCAGCTTCGACGAGCGGCTCGAGGTGCCCTCGGCGTAGTCGTGGCGCTCGACCAGGGCGACGCTGAAGCCGCGCGACGCCGCGTCGAGCGCGACGCCGGCGCCGGTGATCCCGCCGCCGATCACGACGACGTCGAACTCGTCGCGCTCGAGGGCGGCAAGGGCGTCGGCGCGAGCGATCACGGCAGGTAGCTCACGAAGTCGGCGGGCGGCAGGCGGTCCGGCGCGCTCCTCTCCTGGCGCGCGTAGCCGAGATGGATCAGCGCGACGAAGAGCTCGTCGCGGTCCATCCCGACCGCGGCGGCGCCGTCGGGCGTGCGCAGGACCCCGGGAGTCCGCCAGTAGCCCGCGAGGCCGCGGTCATGGGCGGCGAGCAGGACGATGAACACGGCGCAGGCGGCGGCGCAGAGGTCCTCCTCGTCCTGGACGGGGTCGCCGGTCAGCTTGACCGAGGCGCAGACGAGGGTCGGCGCACGGTCGAGCTTGGCGGCGGCCTCGGGGCCGGCGGCGGACTTGAGGCGAGCGAGGGAGTCGGGGCCGAGGACGCGGAAGCGCCAGGGGTTGGTGAGGTGGTGGTTGGGGGCCCAGCGGGCGAGGTCGAAGAGGTCGTCGAGGAGGGGGCGGTCGACGGGGTCGGGGGCGTAGGCCTTGTGGGTGCGGCGGCCGCGGATTGCTTCTTGGAGCTCCACAGGGGCGACGGTACTGGCTAGGGCTGGGCGGTGCTGGCCGCGGGTCCTGTCTCCGATTTTGGTTTGGGTGCTCGCAAGCTGCGCGCCCAAACGCAAAATCGTCGCCACCCGCGGCAAGGGGCGTTAGCGCTTCCAGGCGAGCCCCGCGGCGAGGATGGCGGCTGCGGCCACGCCAGCGGCGATGAGGGCCGTGGGGCTGTCGTCGTTGGGGTTCTCCGCGGTAGCGGTGGCGATCTTGGCGCCGCGCCTTACCGGTTTGAGGGGGAGGGGCTTGCGTTGGAGGGCGGCGAGGGCTTGGGCGGTGACCCAGACGGGGGTTTGGTCGCTGGTGGTGGAGTAGGAGAAGTGGCCGTCGCGGCGTTGGAGGTTGCGGAGGTAGGCGAGTGGGTCGGCGCGCAGGGAGGTGAGGGGGGCTCGGGCGGCGATGAGGCCTTGGATGGCCCAGGAGGTGGATTGGGCGTTGGGGTCGCGGTTCTCGAGCTGGCCCCAGCCGCCGTCGGGGGATTGGGTGTTGCGGAGGTAGGCGGCGCCGTCGCGGACGGCGGGGGTGTTGCTGCGGCCGGCCGCGGCGAGGGCTTGGAGGACGGCGCCGGTGTCGTCGACGTCGGCGGGCGACCCGGGCACGAAGCCCCAGCCGCCGGCGGGGGCCTGGGAGCGGTCGAGGAAGGCGGCTGCCTTGCGGACGCGTGGGGAGCTCGCGGGCTCGCGGGCGGCGCGGAGGGCCATCAGGCCGAAGGCGGTCCATGCGATGTTGCGCTTCCAGGAGCCGTCGGGGGCTTGAGAGCGACGGAGCTTGGCGAGCAGGTTGGAGCCGGCGAAGCGGTGGGGAGAGATGCCGGCGGCGCGTAGGACGAGGATGGTGCGCTGGAGCTCTCCGACGTCGGTGAAGCGGCTGCGGGCGGCGCGCAGGTAGTCGATCGCGGTGTCGCCGCCGCGGCGGGCGACGTCGCGGGGGTTGACGCCGGCGGCTGCGAGGCCGAGTGCGGACCAGCCGGTCATCAACTGGCTCGAGGACTGGCCAGGTGAGCCGCCGAAGCCGCCGTCGCGGTTCTGGGCGCGGACGAGGTAGGCGGCGCCACGGGCGACGGGCGATCCGGTGGCCGCCGGTGTGGCGGCCGCCTGGGCGGCAATCGCCGACGCTGGCGCAGGCGCCGCGGCGGCGGGTCGCGGCGAGATCGTGAGCGCGGTCGCGACGGCCAGGCCGACCGCGAGGGCGGCGAGCGCTCCGCCCGCCCCGGTGTGGCGAGCGGCGGGCGGGGCCCAGGTGACCTCGAAGCGGCGGCGGTAGCGGCGCAGCGAGCGGACGAAGACGGGGCCGATCAGCAGGCAGAAGACGGCGTTGCCGAGGGCGTGGGCGATGTTGTAGGGCAGCGAGGTGCCGGCGATCGCGAGGTAGGTCGAGAGATCCTGGCGGGCGGCGAGCGTCCATTGGTAGACGTCCATCAGGGCGCCGAAGGCGAAGCCGGCGAGGCCGCAGTAGATCGCGAGCTCGACGCGGCCCAGCTCGCGCCTGTGGGTGGCGCGGGCGAGCAGCGCGCCGCCGATGCCGACGGCGCCCCAGGCGGCCATCTGCCAGACCGTCCAGGGGCCCTGGCCGAGGAAGACGTTCGAGGCGATCGCGCCGATCGCGCCGACGGCGAAGCCGGGGGCGCCGCCGAGCGCGTAGCCGGCGAAGAGGACGATGTCGGTGGTGGGCTTGACGTTCGGCACCGCGGCGAAGGCCAGGCGGCCGACGACGGCGAGCGCCGCCAGCACGGCGACGACGCCGACTACCCGAGCGGGCGGGCGGCGGCGCTCGTACCACGCGAACCCGCCGGCCAGCGCGAGCGCCAGCAGGGTGAAGGAGGACAGCTGCCAGGTCATCGAACCAGCTCCTTTGCGATCAGCTCGGCGCCCTGCTCCGGCGAGAGCGCGCCACCGGCGCCGTCGAGCGCGCGGGCGACCTCGGTCGAGAAGTGCCAGCCGCCGGCCAGCAGCTCGGCCGGCGGTCCGTCGGCGATCACCACGCCGGCGCCCATCAGGACGACGCGGTCGGCGAAGGCGGCGGCGAACTCTGTGTCGTGGGTCGCGACGATCAGGGCGGCCCCGCCGGCCGCCAGCGTTCGAATCCGCTCGACGAGCGCTTCCTTGTGGGCGCGGTCCATGCCGCGCGTCGGCTCGTCGAGGCAGACGGCGGCGCACGGCGCGTCGCCGGAGAGCACGACCTCGAGCGCCAGGCGCTGGCGCTGGCCGCCGGAGAGGTCGCGCGGGTTGGCCTGTGGCCGATCGACGAGTCCCGCGGCGCCGAGCGCGGCCGGGCCGGCCTCGTCGACGGCGTGCTCGTGGATCAGGTAGTCGCCGGGGTTCTGCAGCATCAGGGCGACCTCGCCGGCGCGCTCGACGCGCCCGCGGGTCGGCTCCGCGAGGCCCTTGAAGTGGCGCAGCAAGGTCGACTTGCCGGCGCCGTTGCGGCCCATGAGCGCGATCCGCTCACCGGGGTGGGCGGTCAGGTCGATGCCGCGCAGGATCGCCGGGCCGTCGGCGATCTCGTGCCAGACGTCGCGAGCCGCGACGGCCGCTGGGTCGGCTGCTCGGCGGCCGACGCGGCCGAGCCACGATCGACGGCCGCCCTTCTCGCCGTCGGCGTCCGCCGCGGAAGGGCGCTGCGCCGGCGCTTCTGGAGCGAGCCCAGCCGCTCGCAGGCCATCGCGCGCGTCCTTGACCGACCGCGGCAGCGGTCGCAGTCCGGCGAGCGAGAACAGGCGGGCGATCGGCGTCGCCAGATCTTCACTTCCGCCGACGGCCCAGTCGAGGAAGTCGCGCGGCGCGGCATCGCAGACGATCGCACCGTCCGCCATGGCTACGACCCGGTCCGCGGCCGGCAGGCAGCGCTCGATGCGGTGCTCGGCGACGACGACCGCGGTCCCCCACTCCTCGTTGAGCCGGCGCAGCAGCCAGATCAGCTCGTCGCCGGCGACCGGGTCGAGCTGCGACGTCGGCTCGTCGAGCACCAGCAGCGCGGGGCGGTGGACCAGGGCGGCGGCGATCGCGACGCGTTGCAGCTCGCCGCCCGACAGCGTGTCGGTGCGACGGTCGAGCAGTCCCGCGATCCCGAGCGCCAGCGCGACCTCCTCGACCGCGCGCGCGACGGCGGCCGGCGACACGCCACGGTGCTCGAGCGGCAGCGACAGCTCGGCGCGCACGCCGCCCATCACGACCTGCGTCTCGGGGTCCTGGAAGACGGTGCCGCAGGCGCCGGCCAGCTCCCCGGGCCCGTGATCGCGAACGTCCATGCCCGCGACTCGGAGCTCGCCCGCCACCTCACCGCCGTGGAAGTGAGGCACCAGCCCGCAGAGCGCGCGCAGGAGGGTCGACTTGCCGCTGCCGGACTCGCCCGCGAGCAGGGTGAAGCCGCCCGGCGCGAGCTCGAGCGTCACGTCGCGCAACGCCGGCGCGTCGCGCTCTGGGTAGCGATACGACAAGCCGTCGGCCGCGACGATCGGGCGGTCAGGCATGGGCCACTCCCAGTCGCGCGCCGCGACCCGCGAACGGCAGCGCGGTCGCCGCCAGCAGCGCAGCCGCAAGCAGCGCCTCCGGCGCTCCGAGCGCGATATCGATCCGCGGATAGGCGTCCGCGTCGCCGACGCCGGCAAGCCTGAACCCGACCGCCGTGGCCGCGATCGCCAGGGCGGCGGCGGTGACCCGCAGATCGTGGCGCGACCGCCGCTGCCGGCTGCGCTCGGGCCGGCCGCCGGCCGAGTAGCCACGCACCTCGAGGGCAGCTGCGACCTCGACCGCTCGGTCGAGCGCCCCCGACAGCGCGGCGCGCGTGACCGCGAGCGTCCCCGGCGACGCCGGTCGGCAACGCGCAGCGTCGCTCATCCGCAGAGCATCCCGGGCAAGCACCGGCACCAGCCGCGTGGCGAGCCCTCCGGTCAGCGCCGAGCGGTAGGAGAGGCGCCGGAGCATGCGCAGCAGCGCGTCGGGGTCGACACAGGCCGAGAAGAGCCCGAAGACCATCACCAGCGCCGCGATCCGCAAACCGGCGAGCCCACCCGCGACCAGCGCCTCGAGCGTGACGTCGAGCCGCCGCCCGAGGACCTCCGCCCCGCGCACCAGCAGGGTGTCTCCCTCGCGGGAGACGAGCGGGTTGACCAGCGTCACCAGCAGGACCAGCGGCAGCGACAGGAGCGCCGCGCGCCAGATCTCGCGCCCAACGCCGGCGGCCGCGCCCGCTGCGACGACCGCCGCGATCACGGCGGCCATCGCGACCGGGCCGTCGAACAGCATGCAGACCAGCGCCAGCGCCAGGCACAGCGACGCGGTCGACGCCGCCCGGGCGCGGTGCAGCGGGCTCGCACCCGCTCGATAGGCCGGTACCGGAAGCTCGCGCCGCCGCGAGCTCATCGTTCGGTCTCCAGAGGCAGCTTCGAGACTCGGCCGCCTGCTACGGCGATCGCGAAGGCGTCGCTTAGGTCGCGCGCGCGCAGAGCGGCCGCAGCCGCCGCCACGCCCGCTTCGTCCACGCCCGTGACGAGCCACAGCAGCTCGTCGTCGGAAGGGCGCAGCGCCGCGACCAGGCCGGCGCCCGCGCTCAGCGCCCGCACCGGCTCGCCGTCAGGGCCGAGCAGCTCCAGCCTCCCGCCGTCGTCGACGAAGCGAGCGAAGACACCGCTGCGCTGCGGACCGAGCTCGACCAGCCGGGCGCTCGGCAGGATGCGCGCGGTCGTCCAGTCGGCGACGACCACGCGCGCGACGTTCTGGTCGCCGGACGCCCCCAGCGAGGCGCCGCTGGCCGGGACGCCCGCGTCGCGGAGGGTCCGCTTGACGTCGCCACAGGGTCGGGAGTCGGCGTCCTGGCACTCGACGCGGACTGGAAACCGCTTGCCGCCGAGGCCGCTGAGCAGCGGCTCGGGGAACGCCCCGACGATCGCCGGAACGTCGGCGGTCTCGCTCCAGTCACGACGGTCCCACTGGATCACGTCGCCTGGCGACAGCTCGTAGTCGGCCGCGCCCTCGTCGGCCTGGATCCCGTTGACGTAGAAGAACCAGTCGCTGGCGCCGCCCGGGCCGCGCCCCGCGAGGCCCTCGATCGACTGGACGAAGCCGCCGCCGAAGCGGGTCTCGACGTCGGCGTTGCGCTTCAGAACCCGCATCACCGTCTCGTCCTCGCGAATGCGCAGATCGTCCTCGGCGAGCAGCAGCCGCTGCCCGAAGTCCTGCGTCACGCGCAGGTCGACACCGGCCCCTGCGCGCTCGGCGCCGGGGCCCACGCCGCAGCCGGCCAGTGCGGCGATCGCGGTCGCCGCGAGGCAGCCCAGCACGGCCCGGCGCGAGGTCATTCGATCGTCACCCGCTCGGAGAAGGATCGGATGGCGCCGCGCTTCGCGGCCCGGACCCGGTAGCTCCCCGGCTTCAGCGTCAAGGTCGCCCCGCCCTCGCCGTCGGTGGTCGCCCGCTCGTCGCCCGCGATCGCTGTCGCCCCAGCGACCGCCACGCCGTTGCCCCCGTCGTCGTAGCCGGTCACCTTCACCGCCAGCTCGCGGCCATCGACCGACGTGTCGATCTCGAGCGAGCGCTGGCAGCTTCCGGTCGAGCGCTGGCGACAGTAGAGCCAGAGGACGCGCTGCCCGGCCTTCAGCCGTCCGTCGCCGAACGGCCCGGCGGGATCGGCGGCCCCGGCGGTGCCCAGCTCGCGACCCACCTTGTAGACCCAGCCGTCCTGCCCGCGGTTGCGCTCGCCGCGAATCGACGTGACGAACAGGCCGACGCCGTCGGCTGCGCGGCGCGAGCAGTTGCCGTAGTCGCGGAAGCGGATCGGTCCCGGATCGGCGCGCAGCAACGTCGCCATCGGGGTGCGCGCAGCGATCGAGCACAGCCGATCGCCGACCTTCGCGGTCGCCCGCTTCGCCGACACGCGCCTCTCGATCGCGGCGCCGCTGCGAAAGACCACCATCTGCTCGATGCGCGGCGCGCCGGTGAGCGTCGCCGTGGCGTCCGGGGACGGTCCGGCGTGCGCGCCGGTGGCGAAAGCCGCGATGCCGCCCAACAACACCACCGCACTCGATACCTGAGCCTTCATGGATCGCCCTTCCTCGAGGGTTGCGCTTCGATCTCGGCCGGGGCAGGTCTCCTGGCTCCCGGGCTCGATCGCCGCGCCTTCCCAGGTCCCGTAGGGCTTCCCAGTGGCCGGCGCGCTCGGGCGCCGTGCGACGTCTTCCTCACCCGGTCACAGTGGCGGGACCGCGCCGGACTCGCACCGGACTTCCCAAGCCACCAGGCCGTCTTGTCGCCAGGCAGCGTACACCCGGGCGGACCTGTACGGTTTCGCGTCGACAAGGGTCGGTGGTCAAGGGAAGCCGGTGAAAGACCGGCGCGGACCCGCCACTGTGACCGGGGAAGGCTCTCGCAAGCGCGAGCGCAGCCACTGAACGGCCGTCGGCCGTACGGGAAGGCGCGAGAGCTGGGATCCCGGAAGCCAGGAGACCTACCTCCGGCCTCAAGCCCAAGCCCTCGGGAAAGGGGTGGCTCTCTCATGACCATCGAACGCTCTCCACTGCTAGCCGCCGCAATGGCGCTCGCGCTTTCGCTACCGGCCGCGGCCAGCGCGGCTCCGACCGCCGTCGACGTTCGGATCGAGGGGAAGGTCTCGACGATCTTCTCCGCCCCCGTGACGACCGACGGCAAGGCCGTGACGACCCCATCCGGCGGCACGCATCCCTGCGACGGCACCAACAACGGCGTCAGCCCGGTCCCCGCGCCGACCGCCACCTCCGCGCTCGACGACGCCGCGATCAAGGGCGGCTTCAGCTGGGACGGGACCTGGTCGGGGCCGAGCTATCCCGACTACTTCGTGACGCGCGTGGCGAGCGAGTCCGAGTCCCCGGCAGACGGCCACTTCTGGGGCGTTTTCGTCAACGGCGTCGCGACCACGACCGGTGGTTGCCAAGCGCTCGTCAAGGCAGGCGACGAGGTCCTCTGGACCTACGACGCGTTCAACAAGCCCGGCGGCGCCTTGCGACTGACCGCGCCCGCGTCGATCCAGATCGGCCAGGCGGCCCTCGTGAGCGTCACGAACATCGAGACCGGCGCGCCGGTCGCCGGCGCCACGGTCGGCTCGGCGGTGACCGGTCCGGATGGGACCGCCGCGCTCACCTTCGCCGATCCAGGCGTCTACGTGCTGAAGGCCGACCGGCCGGACGCGATCCGCTCCCGGGAGGCCCGCGTCTGCGTCGACCCGCCGTTGGTCGAGGCCTGCACATCGAGCGACCGGACCGCCCCGACGGTCGAGAACACCACCGCCTCGATCTCCAGCTCAGCCACGCGCTTCGACTACGTCAGAGTCAGCTGGCTCGGCGACGACGGCGCCACAGGCAGCGGCATCCGCCGCTACCGCGTCGAGCAGCGTCGGGTCGACGTCCCCGACAAGCCCTGGGTGCCGCTGGTCACCGACGAGCCGATCACCGAGAAGCGCGCTCGCGGCCAGGAGGGCGAAACCTACGAGTTCCGCGTCCAGGCATTCGACCGTGCCGGCAACTCCAGTGGCTGGGTCTCCCAGGTCACCAGCGTCCCGTTCGACAACCTCAGCAGCAAGCTGAAGCTGTCGAAGCGGGGCTGGAAGACGCTTCGCCGCCACGGCGCCTTCAAGCGCTCGGTCAGCCGCTCCACCCTCCGCGGCGCCACCGCCTCGATCCGCTTCACCGGCTCGCGGGCGACGCTCGTGACCCGCAAGCTCCGCAACGGCGGTCGCCTGCGCGTGACCGTCGACGGAAGCTCGAAGGTCGTGTCGCTGAGGGGCCGTGGCCGCTTCCGGCGCAAGCTGGTCGCGACCAAGCCGCTCTCGCCCGGCGAGCACACCCTGCGCGTGACCAGTCTCGGCCGCGCTCCGATCGAGATCGACGCGGTCGCCATCAGGCCATAGCGAACGGAGAGCCGCGCGCGGCGTCACGACGGTGCGCGCGGCGATCCATCCCTGCCACACCAGCCTCACGACGGCCCACCGGCGGCCTTGTACAATGACCGGCCGCAGCACCCTCCCGAGCCGCCATCGTCTAGGGGACTAGGATACCGCCCTCTCACGGCGGAGACCGGGGTTCGAATCCCCGTGGCGGTACTACGCGAACCCTGCTCTAGAGCGGGGTTTCGTCGTTCTGGGGGCATCTAGGTGCACGCCCAGGTCTCCGATGCTCGCCAGCAGGACGGCACGCTCGGCGACGTCAGCGGTCGTCGACGCCGTAGCGCACGCTGACGATCCCCGACGCGAACGTGCGCGTGTCGATGTGCCGGAGCTTGACGCGGTCCGTCAGCTCGGGCAGCAGCGGCGTGCCGGCGCCGAGCACGACCGGATAGATCAGCACCTCCAGCTCGTCGAGGAGGCCGGCTCGCAGCAGCGACGCGGCGAGGTGGGCGCCGCCGACGTTGATCTTGCCCTCGGTCTCGCTCTTGATCCGGGCCACCTCCTCGGCCGCGTCGCCTCTGATGAGGCGGGCGTTGCCGGTGACACTCTCGAGGGTGTTGGAGAAGACGACCTTCGGCGACTCGCGCCAGACGCGCGAGAACTCGGCGACCTCGGCGGCGACGCCGGGAGCCTGGTCGGCGGTCGGCCAGAAGGACTCCATCATCTCGTAGAGCCTGCGGCCGTAGAGGCTCAGCTGCGCCGAGTTCTCCATCTCGTTCATGTAGGCGTGGACCTCGGGATCGGGGTCGGTCCAGCCGATGTCATGGCCAGGCGCCTCCATGTAGCCGTCGAGCGAGACCTGCATGGCGTAGAGCAGGGTTGCGTTCGTCATGGCTGAGAAGACTGTCAGGCACGCCCCCCCCGCGGGCGGCACAGGGTCCGCTATCCGCGGGTGCCTTCGAGCAGCTCGCCGATCGGGACCTCGAGCGCGTCGGCGAGACGCGCCACCGTGGTCACGCGCGGATCGCGGCTGCCGCTCTCGTAGCGGGAGATGTCCGCCATCTGGATGTCCGCCCGAGCGCCGAGCTGTTCCTGGCTGAGGCCGAGCTCCTTGCGCCGGCGGCGCAGGTTCTCGGCAAAGGAAACGAGCACGTCTCTAGGCATGGCCGGCGATGCTCGCCGGTTCCTCCTGGTAATGCCATGTTGTCCAAAACAATGCCGACCGGCCCTGCTTGTGCCAATCGGCTCTGGCGCGCCTGGCCCTAGAGGCGAAGTATGCGCCTGTGGACGATCCCCTTCCGCAGTTCGGATCGAACCTCCGCAAGGCGCGGCTGGCCCGCGGCCTCAGCCAAGAGCGGCTCGCTCACCTCTGCGGCCTCAACATGACCCACGTAGCCCGCATCGAGCGCGCCGAGCGCGAGCCCGGCATCCGCACCGTCTCCAAGCTCGCCCGCGGCCTCGACGTCCGCGCCTCCGTCCTCTTCGACGGCCTCGAGGGCCGCGACTCGTAGCAGCCACCCAGCGCCACGCAGCTGAGCTGTGACGCCGGCCTCCGCGGGTGGCGACGACTTTGCGTTTGCGCGCGCAGGAACGAGCACGCAAACCAAAATCGGAGACAGGACCCGCGGGCAGCCAGCGCCCGAGCCCTAGCTACTTCAGCTCAGCCGACGACTTCCCCAGCAGCTGCCGCGCCACGATCAGCAGCTGGATCTGCTGCGTCCCCTCGAAGATGTCGAGGATCTTCGCGTCGCGCGCCCACTTCTCGAGCAGCTCGTTCTCGCCGTAGCCCAGCGATCCGCACAGCTCGACGCAGCCGAGCGAGACGTCGACGCAGGTCCGCCCCGCCTTCGCCTTGGCCATCGAGGCCTGGAGCGAGTTCGGCTTGCCGTTGTCGGCCATCCATGCGGCCTGCAGGGTCAGCAGCCGCGAGGCCTCGTAGTCGGCCTCCATCTCGAGGAAGCGAGCCGCGGCGGCCGACTGTGCCAGGGCCGGGCGCGAGTAGTCGACCTCGACCCCGGCCTCGGCGAGCCGCAGGCGCGTCTCGTCCAGCGATGCCCGCGCCACGCCGACCGCCATCGCGGCGACCAGCGGCCGCGTGTTGTCGAAGGTCTGCATCGCGCCGCCGAAGCCCTGCTTGACGTCGATCTCCGGGCTGCCGAGCAGCGCCTCCTTCGGCACGCGACAGTTGTCGAGGATGAATGCCGCGGTGTCGGAGGCCCGGATCCCGAGCTTGTGCTCGAGACGGTCGAGCTTCATCCCGGGGTTCGACCGCTCGACGATGAACGACTTGATCGCCGCGCGGCCCTTCGAGCGGTCGAGCGTCGCCCAGACGACGACGAGGTCGGCGCGCTCGCCGGAGGTCACGTAGATCTTCTCGCCGTTGAGGACGTACTCGTCGCCGTCGAGCTCCGCGGTCGTGCGGATCGAGGCTGAGTCCGAGCCGGCCTCCGGCTCGGTGATCGCCATCGCCGCCCACTTGCCGCCGTAGCGCTCGAGCTGCTCCTCGGTGGCGACCGAGGCGATCGCCGAGTTGCCGAGCCCCTGGCGCGGCATCGACAGCAGCAGCCCGACGTCGCCCCAGCACAGCTCGATGATTCCGAGGACCGTCGAGAGGTTCGAGCCGTTGCGGTTCTTGGCCTCGCCGCCGCCGTTGTCCTCGCGACGCACGCCTGCCGCGCCGGCACCGCCGAGGTCGCTGCCCTCGTTCATGCCGTCGATCAGCGACGCGAGCATGTCGAGCTCCTTCGGGTACTCGTGCTCGGCGACGTCGTACTTGCGCGAGATCGGCCGGAAGACCTCGGTCGCGACCTGGTTGGCCTGGCTGACGAGCGGCCGGAACTTCTTGGGGATCTCTAGATCGATCATGTCGTCTCCTTTCGAGCCGCTCGCCTAGACGAGCAGGCCGCCCTCCATGACGCCGGCGGCCCGCAGGTCGCGGTACCAGCGCTCGACCGGATGCTCCTTGATGAAGCCGTGGCCGCCGAGCAGCTGAACGCCGTCGGACCCGATCGCCATGCCCTTGTCGGCGCACAGCTTGCGAGCGATCGCGGCCTCGCGGGCGAAGTCGTCGCCGTGGTCGGCACGGCTGGCGGCGCGGTAGGTCGCGAGCCGCATGCCGCCGCTCTCGATGCCGACGTCCGACACCGCGAAGGCGACCGCCTGGCGGTTGGAGATCGGCTCGCCGAACGCGGTCCGCTCGTTGACGTAGGGGACGACGTAGTCGAGCACGGCCTGGGCGGTGCCGACGGCCAGCGCGCTCCAGGCGATCCGCGCCCGGTTGACGCACTCGACGTAGACGCCGGCCTCACCGCCGCCGAGCAGGGCGCCGGCGGGCAGCCGGACACCGTCGAGCAGCAGCCGGCCGGTCGCCGCGGGCCGCAGCCCCATCGCCGGCTCGGCCTCGACGGACAGGCCGGCGGTCGAGGACTCGACGACGAACAGCGCCGGCCCGATGCCCTCGGCCTGCGCGCCGACGACGAACAGCTCGCAGTCGGCGGCGCGCGCGACGAGCGACTTGACGCCGTCGAGTACCCAGTCCT
>DATABO010000038.1:0-5818 GCA_036259535.1 Thermoleophilaceae bacterium | reverse complement strand
CAAGGACATCTCGCTCTACATCAACTCGCCGGGCGGCTCCGTCTACGCGGGCCTCGCGATCTACGACACGATGCAGTACATCAAGCCCGACGTGCAGACGATCTGCGTCGGCATCGCGATGTCGATGGGCGCGCTGCTGCTCTCCGGCGGGGCTGAGGGCAAGCGGATGAGCCTGCCGAACGCGAAGATCCTGATCCATCAGGTCTCCTCCAGCTTCCAGGGCCAGGCCAGCGACATCGAGATCCACGCCAAGGAGATCATCGACACGCGCAACAGGCTCGACGAGATCCTCGCCGAGCACACCGGCCAGCCGCTCGAGAAGGTCTCGCGCGACACCGAGCGCGACTACTTCATGACCGCCGAGGAGGCGAAGGAGTACAACCTCATAGACAAGGTGATCGAGCCCGTCACCTAGACGAGCTCGTCCGCCCTGCCGAGGGAGGAGCGAGATGGCAAGGCCGACAGACTCCAACGAGCAGCTTCTCTGCAGCTTCTGCGGGAAGTCGCAGCGACAGGTCAAGAAGCTGATCGCCGGCCCCGGCGTCTACATCTGCGACGAGTGCATCGATCTCTGCAATGAGATCATCGACGAGGAGCTGACCGGCGGCTCGACGTTCGACCTGGAGAACCTGCCCAAGCCGATCGAGATCAACTCGGTGCTGCAGGAGTACGTCGTCGGTCAGGAGCCGGCGAAGCGCGCGCTCAGCGTGGCGGTCTACAACCACTACAAGCGCGTCCAGATGATGCAGGCGGAGGGCGAGCAGGAGCTCGAGCTCGAGAAGTCGAACATCCTGCTGCTCGGGCCGACCGGCTGTGGCAAGACGCTGCTCGCCCAGACGCTGGCGCGGATCCTCAACGTCCCCTTCGCGATCGCCGACGCGACCGCGCTGACCGAGGCCGGCTACGTCGGCGAGGACGTGGAGAACATCCTGCTCAAGCTGATCCAGGCGGCCGACTTCGACGTCAAGAAGGCCGAGACGGGGATCATCTACATCGACGAGGTCGACAAGATCGCCCGCAAGGCCGACAACCCTTCGATCACGCGCGACGTATCGGGCGAGGGCGTCCAGCAGGCACTGCTGAAGATCCTCGAGGGGACGGTTGCCTCGGTGCCTCCGCAGGGCGGGCGCAAGCACCCGCACCAGGAGTTCTTGACGATCGACACGACGAACATCCTGTTCATCTGCGGGGGTGCGTTCGCCGACCTCGACAAGGTGATCGAGCGGCGGATCGGCCAGAAGGGCGTCGGCTTCGGGGCCGAGGTCAGCTCCAAGCACGACCGCGACGCCGGCGAGGCGTTCGAGCAGGTCCTCCCCGAGGACCTCGTCGAGTACGGGCTGATCCCCGAGTTCATCGGCAGGCTGCCGGTCATCTCGGTCATCCACCAACTCTCGCGCGACGACCTGATCACGATCCTCACCGAGCCGCGCCACGCGCTCGTCAAGCAGTTCAAGCGCTTCTTCGAGTTCGACGGCATCGAGCTCGTCTTCGCCGACGACTCGCTCGCCTCGATCGCCAACAAGGCGCTCGACCGCGAGACCGGCGCGCGCGGCCTGCGCTCGATCCTCGAGGAGACGCTGCTCGACGTGCAGTTCGAGCTGCCGTCGCGGCGCGACGTCAAGAAGTGCGTCGTGACCAAGGAGACGATCGAGAAGGGGCTCAGCCCGACGCTCGTCACCGAGGCCGCCGCCGAGGACGAGCCCGAGCAGCCCGCCGCCGAGTCCGCTTGAGCCGGACGCGCCCTTGCCGACCGACCGGCTGAAGGACCTCGAGCAGCGCACCCGCTATCAGCCGGGCGACGTCGAGCCGCGCGTCTTCGAGCGCTGGGAGAGCGCCGGGATCTTCCATCCCGAGGCCGAGGGCAGCGCCGACGAGAACTTTGCGATCGCCGTCCCGCCACCGAACGTCACCGGCGTCCTGCACATGGGCCACGCGCTCAACGGGTCGATCCAGGACGCGCTGATCAGGCTCGCGCGGATGCGCGGCAAGCGGACGAAATGGGTCTTCGGAACCGACCACGCCGGCATCGCGACCCAGGTCAAGGTCGAGCAGGCGCTGGCCGAGCAGGGACGCACCAAGGAGGACGTCGGCCGCGCGGCGTTCGTCGAGCGCGTCTGGGAGTGGCGCAGGGACCACGGCTCGCAGATCACCCAGCAGTTCAAGCGGCTCGGCGCCTCGCTGGACTACGGCGACGAGCGCTTCACGATGGACGCCGGCTACGCCGAGGCGGTCGCGAAGGTCTTCGTTGAGCTCTACGAGAAGGGCTTGATCTACCGCGACAACTACATGGTCAACTGGGACCCCGGCACGCGCTCGGCGATCTCCGACCTCGAGGTCGAGCAGCGCGAGATGCAGGACACCCTCTACATGATCGACTACCCGCTCGCCTCGGGCTCCGGATCGGTCACCGTCGCCACCGTCCGCCCCGAGACGATGCTTGCCGACACCGCGATCGCGGTCAACCCCAACGATGAGCGCTACACCCGACTGATCGGCGAGGAGGCGGTATTGCCGCTGGTCGGCCGCCGCCTACGGATCATCGGCGACGAGTACGTCAAGACCGACTTCGGCACCGGCGCGCTGAAGATCACCCCCGGCCACGACCCCAACGACTTCGAGATCGGCCGCAAGCACGGCCTCGACGAGATCTCGGTGATCGGCGAGGACGGGCGGATGACCGCCGCCGCGGGTGAGCGCTTCGCCGGGCTGACCGCCGACGACGCCCAGCGCGCCGTCGTCAAGGCGCTGCGCGACGAGGGCCTGCTCTCCGGCACCCAGCCCTACGTCCACGACGTGCCGCACTCCCACCGCTCCGGCATGCGGATCGAGCCGTTGATCTCGCTGCAGTGGTTCTGCGACATGGAGAAGCTCGCCGGCCCGGCGATCGCCGCCGTGAAGGACGGCTCGCTGCGCTTCCACCCCGAGAAGCCATGGACCGGCGTCTACCTCGACTGGCTCCAGGGCATTCGTCCGTGGTGCGTCTCGCGCCAGCTCTGGTGGGGCCACCAGCTGCCCGTCTGGTACCGGGGCGAGGAGACCTACGTCGCCGCCGAGGCCCCGGAGGGCGACGGCTGGACCCGCGACCCCGACGTCCTCGACACCTGGTTCTCCTCCGCGCTGTGGCCGTTCGCGACGCTCGGCTGGCCGCGTGAGACGGCCGAGCTGCGCGCCTTCTATCCGACCGACGTGCTCTCGACGGCGCGCGACATCATCTTCCTCTGGGTCGCCCGGATGGTGATGTTCGGCGTCGAGTTCACTGGTCAGCTGCCGTTCCGCGACGTGCCGATCCACTCGGTGATCCAAGCGCCGGACGGCCGCCGCATGTCGAAGTCGCTCGGCACCGGAATCGACCCGCTCGACCTGATCGACGGCGGTCCTCGCCCACCGGTCTACAAGGAGGGTGGCGAGTTTCCGGCATATGGCGCCGACGCGCTCCGCTTCGGTCTGCTCGCCTCTTCCTCCTCGCAGGACGTCCGCTTCAACGAGGAGCGCGTCAAGCAGGGCCGCGACCTCGCCAACAAGCTCTGGAACGCCTCGCGGCTGATCTTGCTCGGCGTCCAGGAGGGCGTCGCCGCCTCGCCGGACCACGCGGCGACACCCGAGGACCGCTGGATCCTCTCGCGGTTGGAGCGGATCACCGCCCGGACCACCGAGTCGCTCGACGCCTTCGAGCTATCGGCCGCCGCGCTCGATCTCTACGACTTCTTCTGGTCCGAGCTGTGCGACTGGTACCTCGAGCTCGCCAAGCCCCGCCTCTACGACGACCAGACCGATCGCACCGCCGTCTCGGCGACGCTGCTGCACTGCCTCGACCGCACGCTGCGCCTGCTGCATCCACTGATGCCGCACGTCACCGAGGAGATCTGGTCGTTCCTGCCTCCAGCGGCAGCCGACGGGCGCAAGCTGCTCGCCATCTCGCCGTGGCCCGAGGGCGATCCCACCCGCATCGACGCCGAGGCGGAGCAGCTCGTCGGTCGTTGCGTCGCCGCGGTTACCGAGCTGCGCCGCTACCGCGACGAGGCGGGCGTCAAGCCCTCCGCGGTCCTTCCCGCCCGCTTCGCCGCCGAGGGCTATGACGGGACGATCGCCCAGGTCGCCCGGCTCGCCCGGCTCGAGCTGCTCGACGGCGAGGGAGGCGGCGACCCAGCCGCCGAGGTCCCGGTGCCCGGCGGCGCCGTCCAGCTGCTCGCCAGCGACGACTTCGACCCCACCGCGGTCGCCACCCGGGTCGCCCAGCGTCGCGACAAGCTGACCATCGAGATCGACCGGCTCGAGGCCAAGCTCGCCAACGACCGCTTCGTGCAGCGCGCCCCCGCGGACGTCGTACAGGGCGAGCGCGACAAGCTCGCCGGCTACCGCGCCGAGCTCGAGCGTCTCGGCTGAGCCGGATGTCCCGCTGGACCGAGTGCGACGCCGAGCAGCACCTCCTCGGCCTCGAGCTGTTCGGCATGCGCTTCGGCCTCGAGCGCATGCATCGCCTGACGACCGCTCTCGGCATGCCCCAGAGCCGTTTCGCCCAGGTCCACGTCGTCGGCTCCAACGGCAAGTCGTCGACCGTCCGCTTCATCGCCGCCATCCTCGAACGCCACGGCCTGCGAACCGGCGGCTACACCTCGCCCCACCTCCGCCGCTTCCGCGAGCGCATCGAGGTAGGCGAGTCCCCGATTCCCCCAGACCGCTTCGCAGTCGCCGTCCAACGTGCCGCCGAAGCCGCTGCCCTCGTCGACCGCGCCGCCCCCGATCGCGATGACACAGTCACCCAGTTCGAGCTCCTCACCGCCGCCGCCTTCGACGAGCTCGCCACCAGCGACGTCGACCTCGCCGTCGTCGAGGCCGGCCTTGGCGGCCGCTTCGACGCCACCAACGTCATCCC
Organism: Thermoleophilaceae bacterium; assembly: GCA_036259535.1. Classification (GTDB taxonomy): domain Bacteria; phylum Actinomycetota; class Thermoleophilia; order Solirubrobacterales; family Thermoleophilaceae; genus JAAYBF01. The sequence goes on along the minus strand of DATABO010000038.1, from coordinate 945 downwards.
CTCGAAGGTCCAGGTCCTCACCGGCGTCGGCCTCGAGCACACCCGCTGGCTCGGCCCCACGATCGCCGACATCGCCACCGAGAAGCTCGCCATCGTCCGCGACCACGCCACCCTGGTGATCCCCGACGACCTCCATCCCGACGCGCTCGTCGTGGCGGAGCAGGTCGCGTTAGAGCGCCACGCGCGTCTCGTGGTGGCTCCGACCGTGGCCGCGACGTCGGCCGATCCATCCCTCGACATGGCCGCGCGCGGGGCGTTTCAGCGCCGCAACTTCGCGCTCGCGTGCGCTGCGGCCGAGGCATTCCTCGAGCGCCCCCTCGACCATCGGGCCGTCGAAGCCGCAGCCGCCGAGACGCCTGTCCCGGGACGCCTCGAGGTCGTCGCCGAGCGCCCCCTGACGATCCACGACGGAGCCCACAACCCAGCCGGGGCGGCTGCCCTCGCCGCAGCCCTGCCCGAGGTGATCCGCGACCGCCGCCCGCTGGTCCTCTTGATCAGCGTCCTCGAGGACAAGGACGCCGCCGACATGCTCAAACCACTCCTCCCACTCGCCGACCACCTCGTCCTCACCCGCTGCTCCAACCCCCGCGCACTCCCACCAGCCACCCTCGAATCGCTCGCCAGCCAGCTCAACGGCCCCGAATCGGATGTCGTCGTCAACCCCCTCCAAGCCCTCGACCGGGCACGCGAGCTGGCCACCCCCGCCGGCGCCGTCCTCGCCACCGGCTCCATCTACCTCATCGCAGACCTAGTCCGCGACCGAGGCGAGACCCAAGCGTCCGCGCTCTAGCCGCAGGGGACGTCGCACCCCGCGGGTGGCGACGGTCTTGCGTTTCCGCGCGCAGCCTGCGAGCACGGAAACCAAAACCGGAGACAGGACCCGCGGCCTGCAACGCCAAGCCCTAAGCCGTCAGACCCTCAGTCAGGCGGAATGCGCAGGTACGG
>DATABO010000037.1:0-1529 GCA_036259535.1 Thermoleophilaceae bacterium | reverse complement strand
CGCGAAGGTGCCGATGATCGAAGCGACGATCGAGACGCCGCCGATCACGAGCGGGAAGACCGCGGCCGCGTCGATCTGCTCGAAGGTCAGGACGCCGACCTGTTCGAGACCTATGCCGTCACCGCCGTCGCGGTCATGCTGCTCGGCGTCCTGACCTTCGAGCAGATCGACGCGGCCGCGGTCTTCCCGCTCGTGATCGGCGGCGTCTCGATCGTCGCTTCGATCATCGGCACCTTCGCGGTGCGCAGCGCGGCCGGAAACGTCGAGCGAGCGCTCTACCAGGGCCTGATCGTCTCCGGTGTCGTCGCGGCCGCGGCGTTCCTGCCGGTGTCGCTGTGGCTGATGGACGACCTCAGCTTCATCCCCGACGCCTCCGACCTGCTGACCGGCGGCCTCGAGGCTGCGCCGTCGGGCATGGACATCTGGTTCTGCACGCTGATCGGCATCGGAATCACCGCGCTGCTGTTCGTGATCACCGACTACTACACCTCGACGCGCTTCCGGCCCGTCAAGAGCACCTCGAAGGCGTCGGAGACCGGCCACGCGACCAACATCATCCAGGGCCTCGCCCAGGGCTTCCAGGCGACCGCCGCGCCCGCGATCGTGATCGCGATCGGCATCCTCGTCGCCAACGAGCTCGCCGGCATCTACGGCATCGGCGTCGCCGTGATGGCGCAGCTGTCGCTGACCGGCCTGATCGTCGCCCTCGACGCGTTCGGCCCGATCACCGACAACGCCGGCGGCATCGCCGAGATGGCGGAGCTGCCACAGGAGATCCGCGACATCACCGACCCGCTCGACGCGGTCGGCAACACCACCAAGGCCGTCACCAAGGGCTACGCGATCGGCTCCGCCGTGCTTGCCGCGCTCGTGCTGTTCGCGGCCTTCGTGGAGGAGCTCACCGAGGAGGCCGACAGCAACCTCGAGATTTTGCGCGGCTTCGACATCTCGCAGCCCGAGGTGCTCGTCGGCCTGCTGATCGGCGGCATGATGGTCTACCTGTTCTCCGCCCTCTCGATCGAGTCCGTCGGCCGCGCCGGCGGCGGCGTCGTCGAGGAGGTCCGGCGCCAGTTCGCCGAGAAGCCGGGGATCATGGACGGCACCCAGAAGCCGGACTACGCCCAGTGCGTCCGGATCGTCACCCAGGCCGCCCAGCGCGAGATGATCCTGCCGGCCCTGATCCCGATCGTCATCCCGGTGATCGTCGGCCTGCTCAGCTACCAGGCGCTCGGCGGCCTGCTGATCGGCGTAATCGTCGTCGGCTTCTTCGCCGCGGTCTCGATGACCTCCGGCGGCGGCGCCTGGGACAACGCCAAGAAGCTGATCGAGGACGGCGAGCACGGCGGCAAGGGCTCCCCGGCCCACGAGGCCTCCGTGACCGGCGACACCGTCGGCGATCCCTACAAGGACACCGCCGGCCCGGCGATCAACCCGATGATCAAGGTCGCCAACATCGTGGCGATCCTGATCATCCCGTTCCTGATCTAGGCGACAGGGACGGCTGCTTCGACGACGGGCCGCCTTCGGGC
>DATABO010000036.1:0-1968 GCA_036259535.1 Thermoleophilaceae bacterium | reverse complement strand
GCTTGTCGCGCTCGAACTTCTCCTTCGCCACTGGGTGCTACTCCTTTCGAAAACTCGTTGCGGCCGGCCTGTCGCGCGGGGCGAAGGCGAACCTCCGAAACATACTCGTTATGCGCTCGCTCCGACCGGCTCCCCGGTCCTACTCTCGACCACCTCGTCAGCGATGTTGCCGGGAACCTCCTCGTAGCGGTCGAACTGCATCGAGTAGTTCGCCCGACCCTGGGTGTTCGACCGCAGGTCGGTGGCATAGCCGAACATCGACGCCAGCGGCACGCTGGCCTGCACCACGAGGGCGTTGCCGCGCGGCTCCTGGCTCTCGACGCGGCCGCGACGGCTCGAGAGGTCGCCGATGACGGTCCCGAGGAACTCGTCCGGCGTCGTGACCTCGACCGCCATGATCGGCTCGAGCAGGATCGGCTTGGCCTGGCGCGCGGCCTCCTTGAGGGCGAGCGACCCGGCGACCTTGAACGCCACCTCCGAGGAGTCGGTGTCGTGCGACTTGCCGTCGACCAGCGTGGCGCGCACGTCGACCATCGGGAACCCCGCCTTGACGCCCGACTCGAGCGCCTCCTCGATCCCCTTCTCGACGGCGTTGATGAACTCCGACGGGACAGAGCCGCCCTTGGTCTTGTTGAGGAACTCGAAGCCGACGCCGGGCGCGGGCTCGAGGTCGATGTAGACCACGCCGTACTGGCCGGAGCCGCCGGTCTGGCGGATGAACTTGCCCTCGACCTTCTTGGCCTCGCCCCGCACGGTCTCGCGGTAGGCGACCTGCGGGCGGCCGACGGCGGCCTCGACGTTGAACTCGCGCTTCATGCGGTCGACCAGCACCTCGAGGTGCAGCTCGCCCATCCCCGAGATGACGGTCTGGCCGGTCTCCTCGTCGGTGCGGATGCGGAAGGTCGGGTCCTCCTCGGCGAGGCGGCCGAGCGCGACGGCCATCTTCTCCTGGTCGGCCTTCGTCTTGGGCTCGATCGAGACGTGGACGACGGGCTCGGGGAAGGTGATGTTCTCGAGCTTGATCGGGGCGTCGGGCGCGCAGAGCGTGTCGCCGGTGGAGGTCTGCTTGAGGCCGACGCCGGCGGCGATGTCGCCGGCGTAGATCGTCTCCTCCTCCTCGCGGTGGTTCGCGTGCATCATCAGGATGCGCCCGATCCGCTCGGTGCGGCCGGTCGAGGCGTTCAGCACTCGACCGCCCGCCTCGAGCGTTCCCGAGTAGACGCGGAAGTAGGTCAGCTTGCCGACGAACGGGTCGGACATCACCTTGAAGGCGAGCGCCGCGAAGGGCTCGTCGTCTGAGGCCGGGCGCGTCGCCGGGACGCCCTCGTCGTCGCTGCCCTTCGCCGCCGGCTCGAGGCCCTCGATCGCGGGGACGTCGAGCGGGCTCGGCAGGTAGTCGATGACCGCGTCGAGCAGCGGCTGCACTCCCTTGTTCTTGAACGAGGAGCCGCACATCACGGGGAAGATCGAGATGTCGAGCGTCGCCTTGCGGATGTCGGCGCGCAGGCGGTCGGCCTCGATCGGCTTGTCCTCGAGGTAGTCCTCCATCAGCTCGTCGTCGTAGTTGGCGAGCGCCTCGACGAGCCGCGTGCGAGCCGCGCCGGCGGCGTCGGCCATCTCGGCGGGGATCTCCTCCTCGGACCAGTCCTGGCCGAGGTCGTCCTTGTAGACGATCGCCTTCATCGTCACGAGGTCGACGATGCCCTTGAAGTCGGCCTCCGCGCCGATCGGCAGCTGGATCGGGACTGCGATGCCGCCGTCGGCGCTGCCGTCTGCCCCTAGGCGCTCGTGCATCGTCCGGACCGACATGTCGAAGTCGGCCCCGATGCGGTCCATCTTGTTGACGTAGGCGATCCGCGGGACGCGGTACTTGTCGGCCTGGCGCCAGACGGTCTCGGACTGCGGCTCGACGCCGGCGACCGAGTCGAAGCAGGCGATCGCGCCGTCGAGCACGCGCAGCGAGCGCTC
>DATABO010000035.1:0-11949 GCA_036259535.1 Thermoleophilaceae bacterium | reverse complement strand
GCGCGGTTGGCGCCGGCGGCGATCGCGCCGATGATCACGCCCTCGACGAGGAGGTGCGGGTTGCGCTGCATCAGCAGCCGGTCCTTGAAGGTGCCGGGCTCGGACTCGTCGGCGTTGCAGCAGAGGAACTTGTCCATCGAGCCCTTCGGGATGAAGCTCGCCTTCTTGCCCATCGAGAAGCCGGCGCCGCCGCGGCCGCGCAGGCCCGAGGACTCGAGCTGCTCGAGCACCTCGTCCTGGGTCATCTCGAGCGCCGCCTTGCGCGCCGAGCGGTAGCCGCCGGTCGACTCGTAGACGTGGATCAGGTCGAGGTTCGCCACGTCGAGGTTGGCGGTCAGGACCTTGGTCTCGAGGGTCTCGCTCATGCGCGGTTGGGGTCGGGAGGGGTGGGGGGCCCGTCGGCCTTCGCAGGCGGGTCGGCGCCGCGCTGCGCCCAAGGCAGCTCGAAGCCGCGGTCGGTCAGCCCGCGGCCGGGGAAGACCTCGCGGTCCTCTCGGAGGGCGGTGACGATCTCAGCGGCGTCGTCGGGGTCGAGCGGCCCGACATAGCGGCCGTCGATCGAGGCCATCGGCGCCATGTCGCAGGCGCCGAGGCACTCGAACTGGCGGATGTCGCAGTCCTCGAGGCCCTGCTCGCGCGCCTCGTCGGCGATCGCGTCGTGGACCGCCTTGGCGTTGCGCAGGTGGCAGGCGACGCTCGTACAGACGTAGACGTAGCGGCGGCCGAGCGGCTCGGTGCGCAGCATGTCGTAGAAGGTCGCGACCGAGGAGAGATAGGCGGGGGTGACGCGCATCACGGCGGCGACCTGATCGATCGCCTCCGGCGAGCACCAGCCGTGGACGCGCTGGGCGGCGTCGAGCGCCGGGAGAGCCGCCGAGCGGCGATCCGGATAGCGCGACATCAGCGCCTCGATCCGCTCGCGCAGCTCGGCCGGGACCTCGGTCTCGGTCGCTTCGGGAATCGTCGCCGGCGGCTTGTCGAGGTCAACCGCCTCGTCCCAGTGCAGGGGAGTGAGGCGGCGGTCGACGCGGCCCGTCGCGCCCGGCTGCGGCCCGCTCGCGCTCACCGGTCGATCCCCCCGAGGATCGGGTCGAGCATCGCGATGTTGGCGATCATGTCGGCGAGCAGCCCGCCCTCGCTCATCTCCGGCAACGCCTGCAGGTTGACGAAGCTGGGGTCGCGCACGTGAACGCGCGCGGGCTTCGCCGAGCCGTCGGCGAGGATGTAGCAGCCAAGCTCGCCGCGCGGCGACTCGATCGCGCAGTAGGCCTCGCCGGCCGGCACGCGGAAGCCCTCGGTCACCAGCTTGAAGTGGTGGATCAGCGCCTCCATCGAGGTCGCCAGCTCGTGGCGCGGCGGCAGCGCGACCTTGCGGTCAGGGGTGATGAACGGCTCGCCCTCGGTCTCGGCGAGCTTGTCGAGCGCCTGCGCGACGATCCGCGTCGACTCGCGCATCTCGGCCATCCGCACGCGGTAGCGGTCGTAGCAGTCACCGACGGTGCCGACCGGGATCTTGAAGTCGAACTCGTCGTAGGCCGAGTAGGGCTGGGCCTTGCGCAGGTCCCACGGGTCGCCGGCGGCGCGCAGCAGCGGGCCGGTCACGCCGAGCTCGAGCAGCCGCTCGCGCGACACGACGCCGACGTTCTTCATCCGCTGCAGCCAGATCTCGTTGCGGTCGAGCAGCGCCTCGTACTGGTCGACGCGCGGCGGGAAGAGGTCGACGAACTCGCGGCACTTCTGCGTCCAGCCCGGCGGGATGTCGTCCGCGACGCCGCCGACCTGGATGTAGCGCGTGTGCATCCGCTGGCCCGACGACATCTCGAACAGGTCGAGCACGAAGTCGCGCTCGCGCAGGGCCCACCACATCATCGTGATCGCCCCGATGTCGAGCGCCGAGGTGCCGAGCCAGAACAGGTGGCTCGCGATCCGGTTGAGCTCGAGGTGGATCACGCGCAGGTACTCGGCGCGCTTCGGGACCTCGAGGTCGAGCAGCCGCTCGGTCGTCATGCAGAACGCCTGCGCGTTGAAGTAGTAGGCGAGGTAGTCCATCCGCTCGACGAACGTGATCGCCTTCCAGTACTGCTGGGTCTCCATCGACTTCTCGATGCCGGTGTGGACGTAGCCGATGATCGGCTTGACCTCGCGGACGGTCTCGCCCTCGAGCGTGCAGAGCAGCCGCAGGACGCCGTGGGTGGCGGGGTGGTGCGGCCCGAGGTTGATCGTGAAGAGCTCGGTCTCGGGCTCGAGCTCCTCGGTCGGGACGACCGGGCCATGGGCGACGCGCTCCATCGTCACCGAGCGCTCGCGCTCGCGATAGGGCGTGGCGAGCGGATCCGGCCCCGCCGCGGCTCCGGGTGTCGGCGGCTCGTCAGTCATACCAGCGCGGCAGCTCGTGCTCGTTGTGCGTGAAGAGGACCGGCTCGCCGCCGACCGGGAAGTCGCGCCGCTGCGGGTGGCCCTCGTAGTCCTCGGGCATCAGGATCCGGCGCGGGTCGGGGTGGCCGTCGAACCGGATGCCGAACATGTCGTAGGCCTCGCGCTCCTGGTGGTCCGCGGTCGGGAAGAGGTCGACGACGCTCGGGACGACCGGGTCCTCGACCGTCACGCGCGTCTTGACGCCGAGTCGCTCCACGCGCGGGCGGGAGAGCAGCTGGTAGTGGACCCCCAGCCGTGGCTCGTCGGGCAGGTAGTCGACGGCGTGCAGGCTCGCGAGGAACTCGTAGGGCTCCTCGTCTTGGTCGCGCAGGTAGGCGAGCACCTCGCGCACGCGCGCGGGAGCGATCTCGAGCATCGCCTGCTCGTGGGCGTAGCCCGTGCCGACCACGGCGTCGTCGGCGACCGCGGCGCGCACCCGCTGGGCGACCAGCTCGAGCCCGGCCGCGTCAGGCACTGCGCTCCTCGGTCCCCTCCGCCTCGTACCGCTCGCGCCAGCCGAGCGACGGGTCGTTGGTGATCTGGTCCTGCAGCTTGTTGATGCCGTACATCAGCGCCTCCGGCCGCGGCGGGCAGCCGGGGATGTAGACGTCGACCGGCATGAACTTGTCGGCGCCCTGGACGACGGCGTAGTTGTTGAACATGCCGGCGCTCGACGAGCAGACGCCCATCGCGATCACCCACTTCGGCTCGAGCATCTGGTCGTAGATGCGGCGGATGATCGGCGCCATCTTGATCGACACGCGGCCCGACAGGATGATCATGTCGGCCTGGCGGGGGGAGGCGCGCACGACCTCCGCGCCGAAGCGCGAGATGTCGTTGCGCGGCGAGCCGATCACCGTGATCATCTCGATCGCGCAGCAGGCGAGGCCGAAGCCGAGCGGCCAGCAGGCGTTGCGGCGCGCCCAGTTCTGGGCCTTCTCGAGCGTCGTGAGCATCACGCGCTGCTCGACGTACTCCTCGAGCGCACGCCCGTCGAGGTCCCCGCGCAGCATCTGCTTGGCGCTGAGCTGGCGCGCGCGGAAGGCATCCGGCGACTCCCCGCCAGGACCCGAAACCCTTGTGCGCGTCACTTCCACTCGAGCGCTCCTCTCCTCCAGACGTACCCGAACGCGATCAGCAGCAACGCGACGAAGACCGCTGTCTCGACCAGCGCGAACACCCCGACCGCGTCGAGCTGGACGGCAATCGGGTAGAGGAAGACGACCTCGATGTCGAAGAGGATGAACAGCATCGCGATCAGGTAGAAGCTGATCCCGAAGCGGAAGCTCTTCTGGACGTCGGAGGGCAGGCCGCACTCGTAGGGCTCGCTCTTGGTCTTCGTCGGCCGCCGTGGGCCGAGCGCGCCGTTGGCCGTGGCGAAGGCGGTGCCGACGGCGATCCCGAGGGCGAGGAAGACGAGGGCGGGAAGGTAGGCGCTGAGCACTGGGGCACGGATGTATAACGAGGTTTGTGCGGAGTTGCTACATAGTGCGAAAGGGCGCTAGCGACGAGCGGTCTCGGGCGGCTGGGATGGCTTCTTGACGGAGGTCCACATGGCGGTCGGGATCGCGGTGCTGGCCACGAATGCGGTCGCCGGCGTCTGGGGCGCCGTCGCCTGGCTGCGCAAGGACCCGTCGGTCTGGTTCTGGTACCTGCTGCGCGGCGCCCAGGTGGCCGTCGTCGTCCAGGCCGTGCTCGGGTTCGGCCTCCTGGCTCAGGGGCTGCGCGCGCCCGACGGGCTCCATGCCGCCTACGGGCTCGCGCCGCTCCTGATCACGCTGGTCAGCGAGGGGATGCGCGTCGGCGTCGCGCAGCGCGAGCTCGAAGACGTCGACATCGACGGTCTCGGGCGGGGGGAGCAGGTGGCGATCGCGCGCCGCGTGGCGCTGGCGGAGATGGGCGTCATGACGATCGGCGTCCTGATGATCTTGACGCTGGCGCTGCGCGCCTACCAGACCGGCGCCTGACGGCGACCCGGGACGCCGCCTCGGGCGTGATTCGGACTGCCGGGCATTGGGCAGGCTGACCCTGATGTGCGGACCGGAGCTCGACCCAGGGCGGGGATGAGGCTGCCTGTCTCGTGTTCGAGGAGCAATCGATGACGATCGACGCCAAGCCGGAGCGCCTCGGCGAGGCGCGTGAGTGGGCCCAGCGCACGGCCGCGGAGGCCGGCCTCGACGAGGGTGACTGCTACCAGGTGAAGCTCGCGGTCAGCGAGGCCGTCGCCAACGCGATCCAGCACGGCTCGCAGAGCAGCGGCGACTGCATCCGGATCGCCGCCTTCGAGTCCGACGGCTCGCTGGTCTTCGAGATACAGGACAGCGGGACCTTCGTCGAGCCGATGAGCCGCGCCACGACCGAGGACGAGAGCGGTCGCGGCCTCGAGCTGATGACGCTGATGATGGACGAGGTCCACATGACCTCGACCGGCGAGGGCAGCGTCCTGCGCTTCGCGAAGCGCCTGAGCTGAAGGCGCGGTCAGCGAACCGTGAGCGTCCCGTGCATTCCCTTCTCGTCGTGGTCGGCGACGGTGCAGATGAAGCGGTAGTCGCCGGGCGGGAGGTCGACCGTGAGGCCGCGGCGCTGGCCGGCGGGGAAGCTGCGCAGGCGCTCGACGATCCTGTCGCCCTCCAGGATCTCGATGTTGTGGGCGAGCTCGCCACGGTTCTCGAGCTCGATCCGCTGGCGCGTGCCCTTCGGCGGCGCGCCCTCGACCGTCACGCGGTTGGGAGAGAACAGGTACTCGCGGGCCACGACCGTCAGCGGCTTGCCGGCGCTGACCGTCGCCGGCACGTCCGGTGGCTCCTCGGCATTCCCGCATCCGGCGAGCGCGAGCACCGCGCCCGTCGTGCAGAGGATCCGTCCGAGGGGCATCGTCATGGGACGGCGGATACTATGCGCCCGCCGTGACCCGCCCCGCCACTCGATTCCGCGCCCGTCGCGCTCTCTACGTCGTCGCCGCCACGGCCCTCCTGGTCGCTTCCGGCTGCGCCAAGGGCGAGATCGACGTCGACGCCGAGAACCGGCGCGCCGCGAACCTCTTCTACGAGCGCTGCTCCGGCTGCCACACCCTCGAGCCCGCCAACTCGTACGGCTCCAAGCAGGCCGGCGAGCTCGCACCGGGCGAGCGCACCAACGGCCCGAACTTCAACGTGCGCAAGGTCAGCAAGGCCGACGCGCTCTACGCGATCCGCAACGGCGGCTTCTCGGGCGCGATCATGCCGGCGAACATCGTGATGGGCGAGGACGCCGAGCGGGTCGCCGACTTCCTGGCCAAGTACTCGGGCCGTGACCGCGGCGAGGGCACCGACGTGCAGGGCTCCGGCGAGACGGAGTGACCGTGGCGTCAGCGGCCGATCGGATCTCCGGACCGTTGTGCACGCCCTGCTGTGCACAAGTGTCCGAGCCGCGTTTCGGCCGGTTCAGCGACTAGGCGAGCCATGCTCGACCTCAAGTCGATCCGGTCCGAGCCCGACGCGGCACGGGCGGCGCTCGCGCGACGCGGCGACGGCTCGGACGAGCGGCTGGCGCGCGTGCTCGAGCTGGACGAGCGGCGGCGGGCGATCCTGCCGGAGCTGGAGGGCCTGCGCGCCGAGAAGAACGCGGCGAGCAGGCAGATCGGCGAGCTGCAGCGGGGTGGGGGCGACGCCTCGCAGGCGATCGCCGCCGTCAAGGAGGTCGGCGACCGGCAGAAGACGCTCGACTCGGAGCTGAAGTCGGCCGAGCAGGAGCTGGAGGCCGCGCTCGCGTCGCTGCCGAACCTGCCGGACCCCGATGCCGCGGACTCCGACACGGTCCTGCGCGAGGTCGGCGAGGCGGGCGCGACCGGGCGCGACCACCTCGAGCTGCTCGGCGGGCTGGTCGAGCTGGAGGCCGGCGCTCGTGTCGCCGGCTCGCGCTTCGCCTATCTCAAGGGCGAGCTGGTCTTCCTCGAGCTTGCGCTCGTGCGGTGGGCGCTCGGGCTGCTCGGCGAGCACGGCTTCACGCCGGTCGTCCCGCCGGTGCTGGTGCGCGAGGAGGCGCTCTACGGGACCGGCTTCCTGCCCGACACCGAGCAGCAAATCTACCGCGTGCCCGACGACGACCTCTACCTCAGCGGCACCTCCGAGGTCGCGTTGGCCGGGCTGCACATGGGGGAGATCCTCGAGGACGCCGACGTGCCCGCCCGCTACGCCGGCTTCTCGACCTGCTTCCGCCGCGAGGCGGGCGCGGCCGGCCGCGACACGCGCGGCATCTTCCGCGTTCACCAGTTCGACAAGGTCGAGATGTTCGCGTTCGTCGCGCCGGAGGACTCGGCTGACGAGCACGAGCGGCTGCTCGCGATCGAGGAGGAGATCATGGGCGCGCTGGGGATTCCCTACCGCGTCGTGAACATCGCCGTCGACGACCTCGGGGCCTCGGCGGCGAAGAAGTACGACATCGAGGCGTGGCTGCCGGGCCAGGAGCGCTACCGCGAGCTCACCTCCTGCTCGAACACGACCGACTACCAGGCGCGCCGCCTCGACGCGCGCTACCGGACCCCCGAGGGGCCGCGCCACCTCCACACGCTCAACGGCACCGCCGTGGCCGTCGGACGCACGATCATCGCCCTGGTCGAGAACGGCCAGCAGGCCGACGGCAGCGTCGAGCTGCCCGCGGTGCTGGGCCAGTACGGCGGGCCGGCGCGACTCGAGCCGGCCGGCAGCTAGCCGAGCGGCCCAGTTTGTCCCAGCCTCCGGGCGGGTACTCGACGGCCACCCCAAGGAGGACTCGAATGCTCGTCGCAGCCATCGTCGTCGTATGCGTGATCCTGTTGGTCCTGGCCTTCCTCGCGCCGCGCCTCTCGCAACATCCCCAGCGCGGCGTCAGCAAGACGCTCGGCGTCGGCGAGCGGGCCGGCGGCACCCTGCCCGGCAAGCTCGGCGACTGGGCCCGCAAGCCCTTCTCCTCGTCGCGCAAGGCCACCAACAAGAGCGCCGCCGCCGGCCGCAAGGGCCGCGGCAAGATGCCCACCTGAAAAGGCTTCTCAGCCGTTGCGCGCGGTGAACTCGTCGAGCCCAGCGCGCGCCTTCTTGCGCGTCGCATTGCGCAGGATCGGCGTCCAGCCGAGCAGCAGTCCCGGCGCGCCGAGCGCCTGCTTCGACCACGCGTGGAACGAGAAGTCGTCGCGGTGCTCGGCGATCAGCCCGTCGCGGAAGCGGAACGTCGCCCGCACGTCGTTGACCACCGGCCGGCCGGTCTGGTTGAACGTGTACGTCGCGATCCAATGCGCGCTGCCGGTCGCGGCGTCGGCCTCGTGCTCACGCAGCTCGACCTTCAGGTCCGTCGCCCGCGCCGTCAGCATCCGCCACATGTCGCCCGGCTCGCTCCCCGCCAACCCCGGGAACACCGGGTCGTCGAAGCGCGCATCCGGCGTGTAGCACGCGGCCATCGCATCGCCGTCCTTGCGGTCGAAGGCGGCATAGAAGCGCTCGATCAGCTCGTCATTCGCGTTGGGCATCAGGCGAGCCTAACCGAGCCGCGATTCCCGGCTCTCGGTCAGGGCAGCGCGCCGGGTGGGGCGAGCCAGATCGATTCGAACTCCATGACCTGCGCGAGGGTGTCGTAGTCGTGGTCGTAGTGGATTACGGCTGCTCCGGCCTCTTGGGCGGCTGCTGCGAGCAGGTAGTCGACGATCGGGATGCGGTGGGTGCCGGCGGAGCGGTGGGCGAGGGTACGCATCGCTTCCTCGGCCGCATGCAGGACCGAGACTGACAGCGGGGCTGGTCGCAGGGCGGAGAGCTGCTCGGCGAGAGTGTCGAAGCTGTCGCCGTCGCGTGCGCCGAAGAGGATCTCCAGGCGCACGGCGGGCGAGATTCTGAAGCGGTCGGCGCGCAGCGCCCGCCTCCACTCCTCGAGAACGTCGGGGTGGTGGGCCCGTGAGAAGGCGGAGGTGTCGACGACGAGCGGGAGGTCGCCCCAGGCGGTCTCGCTAGCGGGCGGGCCAGGCAAGCTGCTTGCCCTCGCGCAGGACGTCCCAGTCGAGTCCTGCGGTTGCCGGATCGTCGAAAGTCTTGGCTAGCGAGTCGAGCAGTGCTCGCCGCTCGGGCTCGCTGCGCGGGGCGCCGGCGAGGCTCTGTGCCCCGACGATCGCCAGCTCGCGAATCTGCTGGGACCGTGGAAGCCCGCTCGGAAGGTGCGGCGCAGCGGTGCGGAGGGCGCTCCTCAGCTCGGGATCCTCGGTGACCTGGATCCGGTGGTGGCGAGTTGGCATACCACAAGTGTACCACCGAGTACCTCGGGTTGGCCAGGATAGGCTTTGCCTCGAGCTGCACCCGGAGGGGTGGCAGAGCGGTTGAATGCACCGGTCTTGAAAACCGGAGTGGGCGCAAGTCCACCGCGGGTTCGAATCCCGCCCCCTCCGCTCTAGATCCGACGCCTCTACGGCCTCATAGCTAGCCGCTAGGCGGCTGACTCCGTGGCGGTATCGGCCAGCGCGTAGCTGTCAGCCTCGTCGAACCAGATCCGACATGTGTCACAGTAGAGCGCGAACAGCTTGTGATGGGCGCCGAGGCTGAAGCAGGATCGGTATCCCCACGGCGTGTGAGGGAGGTAGTTCTCCACGAATATCGACGACCGACGCAGGTTGTGCTGAGGGTCGACAGCGTGGATGCTGCACGGAGGCGAGCAGTCATATACCCGGACGTCCACGCGTCCCGGAAAGCGATGACTGAGGTTCGAGTACTTCTGCAGACTGGTACGAACGATCTCGGTGAGATGGTTCAGCGCGACTCCATCGGAGTTCATCTTGCCCGTTCCGCTGAGCTTGTTGAGGCTTTCCAGGAGCCCGGCGTTGTCGGGATTGGCGAAGAGGATCTTGAGATGCCGCGTGCTGTCGGCCGCAAGCCACTCCGCATAGGCCTCTACGACGTTGATCGTGAAATCGCCTCCCGAGATCTGGAACGACCAGATCTCGCGCTCGGCCGACTCGATTCGCCTGCAGACCTCCTCGAGCGTCGAGCCGCGCCTCAGCGCGACGAGACGCGTGCGTAGCCATACCCACGCGGCCGTGCCGAGAGCCGCCAGCGAGCCGATCGCGAGGAGCGCCCCTCGCCAGCGGTCGTCCCCCACCCAATCGCTGGAGATCAGACCTCCGACGAGAGCTACCACAGCCGCCACGATCAGGCCCGCCGCCACTTGGTCTCTCACTCCCCGCGAAAGCATCAGGGCGCTCATCTCTTCACGAAGGTCGTCGTCGGCTCCTCGTAGAGGCGACCGTCATGCCATATCCCCGGCTCGTTGAGCTGGACCCTGCAGGCCTCGAACAGCCTGGCGACATGGCGCTCGAACCGCTCGGCGTCGGTCTGGACGTCTAGCGGGAGGTTCAGCGCAAGCGGTCGCGCTACGGCGAGGTGGCGATTGATCGGATGCGGGAAGCGCTCGCTCCGCCGGACCGCCTCGACGACCTCCCGCTTGCCCACGGTGGGCGTCATCTCGATCGACAGGCGCCCGGTGACGTCGTCGCCGTCGGGGGGACCGGGCGACGCCGTCGTCTCGACGACGTGGCCGGCGGCGGAGAGGGAGAGCGTCAAGCGGTTGACGAACAGCGCGGCTGAGAGCGGCGTCACGAAGCTCTGCTCGGCGAGGGCCGATCGCGAGGATCCGTCGAAGAGGGTGACCTTCCACGGCCCGGGCTGCGATCCGGCCAGCGAGTCGAAGGCCCCCCGAACGGCCGACAGCGGTGCGGTGGTGGTCCAGCGCCATGACCTCACTTGAACCCGCCGATCGTCTGGGTACGGAACGTCATACGCCGCGATGTACGGCAGCCCAAGCGATTTGAACGCGCGGACCCGGTGATGGCCGTCGATCAGCAGCGAGCGCTCGCGGTCGACGACGATTGGGTTCACCAGCTCTTGGGACGAAGACAGCGAGGACTCGATCTGCGCGACGCGCCGCTCGTCGACCTCCTCGTATCCGTTGAGCGACTCGATCGGGACCAGGCCGATTGCACGCCGCAGGGCTTGGGCGTCGTTGGTGATCGAAGTGAGTGTCGTCATTTCAAGTTTCAATAAATCGCGCGGGCGATGGATCATACGGCACTTCTACCAGCAGCCGTCGCCACCGGGAGGTGGCCTAGTCCAGCTTTCCGCGGGCTACTCGGTCGCGCCCGGCGGGTGTGCCCGACGCTGCTCTTGGGTAGAAGGGGCGCATGAAGACCTGGGACACGAAAAATCTGGGAATGGAGCCGCACAAGCCGGAGATCCTGTCCTCGGAGGAGGCGGCGCGGGTGATCGCTCTGGCGCTGCCGGCCGGAGAGCGGTTGCAGGATCACGAGGTGCACGAGCGGGCTTGGCTGGTCGTGCTCGACGGCGAGGTCGAGCTGGAGGCCGAGGACGGGACGGTGCTGGGCGGTAGCGGGCTGGTCGCCGAGTTCGGGCCGCAGGAGCGGCGCGAGGTCAGGGCTAGCGCCGACGCTCAGCTGCTGCTGATCCTCGCTCCGTGGCCCGGCGACGGGCACCCCGGAGCGATGTCGCTCGACGAGAAGGCCAACGCCCGGGAGCGGGCGCGCGAGCGGGTCGACTCCTAGCGCCGCTCAGGCGACGCGCGCGGCGTGCTCGCCGCCGACCTCGACGACGTCCCCGCGGTGGAGCTGGCGGCCGCGGCGCGCCTCGGGCTCGCCGTTGACCTTGACGACGTCGTCGTCGAGCAGCGCTCGCGCCTCGGCGCCCGAGTCGGCGATCCCCGAGAACTTGAGGAACTGGCCGAGGCGGATCATCTCGCCGCGGATCTCGACGTCGCGCACGCTCACTCCGCGACTCCGTTGAGCGCCTCGGCCACGCCGACGACGTCGCCGGTCTCGAAGAAGTCCACCGCCAGCAGGTTCACACGGTGGTCGCGCAGTCGCGCGCACTCGCGAGCCCGGCGCAGCAGCGGCTCGCGCGCGTTGACCTTGGCGGCGTTGCTCGGCCGAGGCGCCGGGCTGGTGTCGATCCAGTGGTTGACGAGGAACAGCGGCGCGTCGGCCGGGCCGCGGTTGGCAGCGCAGGAGCGCGCGAGCAGCGGCGGGTCGATCAGCTGCGCGGGCCGGTCGAACGTGTACGGCGTCTCTTGTGCGACCGCGTAGGCCTCCCCGTACCACGGCACTCGCCCGAAGGGCGGCTTCTCGGCCAGCATCACGACCCGCTCGCCGGAGCGGATCATCTCCGCCAACGTGGGCCACTCGTCGGTCGGCCCGCGGTAGACGAGGTCGCCGAGGCCCGACTCGTCGACCACGCGCGCGAACTCCCTCGGTCCGACGCCCTCGTTCTGGTTGATCACCACGACGACCTGGTTGGGGTGAGTCAAGAGGAAGTCGCGCATCGCCGCGAGGTCGGTCTTCAGCAGGCGCGCTCCCAGCTCGCAGAAGCGGTGGCACATGTAGATCGCTCGCGGGCCGGTCTCGGCCCGGTAGCCGCCGATGCTGTCGCGGACGCGCAGCGCCGCGTCGACCGCCTCGGCGCCGAGCTCGCGTACGTACTCCCTGCGCGAGGCGTTGCCGTCGTCGCCGAGGTCGGTGGCGACGCGGCCGTCGGGCGC
>DATABO010000034.1:0-3429 GCA_036259535.1 Thermoleophilaceae bacterium | reverse complement strand
CCCCCCCCCCCCCTTCTCCATCCAACGTTCGAGAATGTGCGTTATGTAAACCGGCGTGATCTGACCGGCCTGGGCGGCGATAGGCTCGCCGGGTGATGGTGCCGCCCATCGCGGCGTCGGCCGCCGAGCACATCGAGCTCGTGGTGTTCGGCCTGCTGGTCGCGGTCGCCGCGCTCGCGGTCGTCGCTCGGCTGGTTCGTGTGCCGTATCCGATCCTGCTGGTGATCGGCGGGCTCGCGCTCGGGTTCGTGCCCGGCATGCCGGACATCGAGCTCGATCCCGACATCGTCCTGCTGCTGTTCCTGCCGCCGCTGCTCTACGCGGCGGCGTTCTTCTCGAACCTGCGCGAGCTGCGGGCGCACTGGCGGCCGATCAGCATGCTGGCGATCGGGCTGGTCGTGTTCACGACGGTCGCCGTCGCCGTCGTGGCCCACTTCGCGATCGGGCTCGACTGGTCGGTTGCGTTCGTGCTCGGCGCGATCGTGTCGCCGACCGACGCGGTTGCGCCCGCAACCATCTTGCGGCGCCTCGGCGTGCCGCGCCGCGTGGTGACGATCGTCGAGGGCGAGAACCTGACCAACGACTGGACCGCTCTCGTCACGTACAAGTTCGCCGTCGCGGCGGTCGTAACGGGCAGCTTCTCGCTCGTCGAGGCGGGTCCCGAGTTCGTGCTCACCGGCGTCGGCGGCGTGGCGATCGGCGTCATCGTAGGAAAGGCGATCGCCGCGGTCCGCCGGCGGCTGGACGACCCGCCGACCGAGATCACGATCTCACTGCTCACGGCGTACGCGGCCTATCTACCGGCCGAGGAGCTCGGCCTCTCGGGCGTGATGGCGGCGGTGACGGTCGGCGTCGTGCTCGGCTGGCAGGCCTCCGAGCTGACCACCCACACGACGCGCCTCCAGTCGTATGCCATCTGGGAGATCCTGCAGTTCCTGCTCAACGCCCTGCTGTTCGTCCTCGTCGGGCTCCAGATGCACACCGTGCTCGACCAGCTCGAGGCCCGCGACGGCGGCGAGCTGGCCCTCCAGGGCGCGCTGATCTCGGTGGTCGTGATCCTCGTCCGGTTCGTCTGGGTGTACTCGCTCGGAACGCTGTCGCGCGGCGTGCGCGAGCGGATCGGCGGCTCGCGCGTCGAGGGCGATCCCAAGGAGACGGCGATCATCGCGTGGTCGAGCATGCGCGGCGCCGTATCGCTGGCGGCGGCGCTGGCGGTCCCGCTGTCGACCGACGCCGGTACCGCGTTCCCCGAGCGCGACCTGATCCTCTTCCTGACCTTCTCCGTGATCATCGCGACGCTCGTCCTGCAGGGGCTGGCGTTTCCCGCCTTGATCCGTGCGCTGCGACTGGACGAGGACACCTCCGACGCCGACGAGGAGCTCGAGGCACGGCTCGAGATCGCCTTCGCGGCGATCGACCGGATCGAGGGGCTCGCCGAGGAGGACTGGCCGCCCGAGGACACGATCGACCGCGTGCGCCGGCTCTACGACTATCGCCGGCGGCGGTTCAGCTCGCGGATCGACGGGACGGCCGACGACGGCTTCGACTACGAGGACCGGGCGGAGCTCTACACGCGCGTCATGAACGAGGTCTTCGGCGCCCAGCGCGTGGCGCTGCGGCGCCTGCGCGACGAGGGCCGGATCACCGACGAGGTACGCCGCAAGGTCGAGCAGGACCTCGACCTCGAGCAGGCCCGGTTGGACGGTTCCAGCTAGCGCTCGGCGATCAGCAGCGCCTGCGTCGCGCGGCCGATCATGCCCTGCCGGTCGTGGAGCACGGTGTCGGACATGCCGAGCCCGTGACGGTCGGCGTAGGTCACCGAGTCGAGGCCCACCCACTCCCCCTCCGGCAGCCGCCGCAGGTTCACCGTGAGGTCGGTGTTTATGAAGATCCAGCTGCGGTAGTCGAGCGGGGCGCTGACCCCATTGCCGGAGTCCGCGGCGACGAGGACGCGGTCGCGCGGCGAGGGCTCCTCCCCCTCCACCAGCGCGACCGCCATCCGCATCCAGGCGCGCGCCGGTCCGACCTCGGTGAACCCTCCGGACGCGAAGCGGACGTCCATCGCCGTGTGGTAGCCGGCCTCCCACGGCACCGGGAAGAACGCCTTGCGCTCCGCGGCGTCCGGTCCGGGGATCGGCTCGGGCTCTTCGGCCGCGCGGTCGAGGTCCAGCTCGGCCGTCCTGATCCGCCAGGCGCGGGCGCGAACCACGTCCTGGCCGTCGTGGGTGAGCGCGCCCTCGATCATTTCCACGCTGCGGCCGGGCCGGACGATCTCGGCGTGCGCCTCGAGTCGCGCGATCGGCACCGGGCGCAGGATCTCGTAGGTGATCCGCGCGAGCTGCCCGTCGATCCGGCCCGCGCCCTCCAGCGCGCGGCCGAGCAGGGCGCACGGCGGTCCGGCGTGCTGGCTGTCCCTATCCCACGGGCCCCGCGTCAGCTCCGTCGACTCGAAGCCGTCGCCGTCCGGGACATAGAAGGCACGCGGGCCGACGGCGGACACGCGCGGATCCTACGCGCGCCACGAGGTCGAGCCCCCGGTTCTCCTCCACCGGCCAGGTGCCACGGGGGGTCCGGGGGCGCGAGCCCCCGCCCTAATACACTCCCGGCCCGTGGCCAAGCAGAGGCAGCCGAAGATGCAGCAGATGCAGGTCGGTTCGCTCGCGGCGATCCAGATGCTCGAGGATCGCACCGACGAGCAGCTGACCAGCGAGTCCAAGCACCGAGTCGCCGCGAAGGCGCTGCTCGGCGCCCGCGCCGCGGAGCGCTACGACTCAGAGACCGCCCGCAAGTACTTCAACGAGGCCCTGGCCGGCTGCCACCCCCAGGAGCGGCCCGCGCTGCGCCAGATGATGAGCGCCTCGTTGGCGCTCGCCGAGCGCCGCCCGGACGACCTCAAGGCGGCGATGGAGAAGCTCGGGCAGGAGGCGCCCTCCGGCCGCCAGCTGTTCATGCTGCGGATGATGGGCTTGATCGCCCCGCCCCCGAACGCGGGTGGCCTGGCGCGGGTGCGCGGGATCCTGATCCTCGTCGGGATCGTGATCCTGCTGCTGGCGCTCGGGTTCGGTCTCGCGAAGCTGATCGCGCTGCCGTTCGGTGGCGTCGGAACCATTGCGGGCATCCTGCTCGGCCTGGTCATCATCGTGGCGGTGCTCGGAGTTTTGGCGCTCGTCGGCCGCCGCCGGCAGGCCAGAGCCGCGGCCGGCTAGCTGCTCACTCGCACGCGACGCCGTCGCTGTCGGAGTCGAGGTCGTAGACGTCGGTCCCCGTGACGGGAACGGCGCCGTAGACGTACTCGGGGCCGTCGCCGGACCCACCGCCGCAGTCCACGTCGGACGCTTGCGGAACGCAGCCGCCGTAGTTCGGATCGCAGCCGGCGCCGGCGTCGGCGGGCGGCGCCACCGCCTCGGCCTGCTCGCGCTCGAGGCGGTC
>DATABO010000033.1:0-18335 GCA_036259535.1 Thermoleophilaceae bacterium | reverse complement strand
TCGAGCGCGTCGCGCAGGTCGGCGAAGCGGTCGGTCTCGACCGGGAAGAGGCCGCAGAAGACCATCGGCTTGACCTCGCGGTAGCCGGGCAGCGGCTCGGCCGCCGGGCGCGCCTTCGGCGTCAGCGTGTCTCCGACGCGCAGCAGCGACACGTCCTTGATGCCGGTGATGATGTAGCCGACCTCGCCGGCCTGCAGCTCGTCGACCGGCGTCATCCCCGGCCCGAAGAACCCGATCTCGTCGATGTCGGCCTGGGTGCCGGTCTGCATCGCGGTTATCGCGTCGCCGCTGCGCAGGACGCCGTCCACGACGCGAACGTAGGCGATCACGCCGCGATACTGGTCGAACTCCGAGTCGAAGATCAGCGCACGGGCGGGCGCGTCGCCATCGCCCTCCGGCGACGCGACGTTGGCGACGATCGCCTCGAGCACCTCCGTGACTCCCTCTCCCGTCTTCGCCGACATGCGGATCACGTCATCGGCCGGCTCGCCCAGCAGCTCGGCGATCTCGCCGGCGACGCGCTCCGGCTCCGCGCCCGGCAGGTCGATCTTGTTCATCACCGGGATCAGCTCGAGACCCGCGTCGACCGCCAGATAGGTGTTGGCGACCGTCTGGGCCTCGACCCCCTGCGAGGCGTCTACGACCAGCAACGCGCCGTCGCAGGCCGCGAGCGAGCGCGACACCTCGTAGGTGAAGTCGACGTGGCCCGGGGTGTCGATCAGGTGCAGGCGGTATGTCTCGCCGTCCTGCGCCGTGTACTCGACGCGGACCGCCTGCGCCTTGATCGTGATCCCGCGCTCGCGCTCGAGGTCCATCGAGTCGAGCAGCTGCGGCCTGTGGTCGCGTGCCTCGACGGTCCGCGTGACCTCGAGGATGCGGTCGGCCAGCGTCGACTTGCCGTGGTCGATGTGGGCGATGATCGAGAAGTTGCGGATGTTCGACGCCGGAGCCGTCACAGAGTGATTATGTCGGGGGAATTGAGACCCGGGGGCTCGCGGTCCGAGGCCCCCGGAGGCGCCTGGCCGGTCGAGGTGGCGCAACCGCTGCTAGCCGCGGAGGGCGCGGAGGAGGACGTCGACCTGCTCCTGCTTGCGCATGATCATGTGCTCGAGGCGGTGCTCGACGGCCTCGGAGGCGGCCTCGCGGCCGGTCGGCTCGATGGCGTCCTGGAGCGCGGTGAGCGCCTCGGTCTCGGAGTCGACCAGGCGCTGCAGCGCCTGTCTGGGCTCGGCGTCGAAGCGCGGCGGGGCGACCTCCGCGGTCGGCTCGCCGCCGAGCGCGGCGATCTTCTCCACCAGCCGGCGCGCGTCGTCGATCTCCGCCCGCGCGAACTCGCCGAAGCGCTCGGCGAGCAGCTGGTGCTCGAGCCCGATCATGCTGCCGCCGGTCAGCGTGTACTGCAGGGCCGAACGCCCCTGCAGCCGCAGCGCCGTGTTCAAGCGCTCGATCTGCTGCTCGACGTCCATGCGCTCATCCGGCATGCAGGGCCGGTACCCAGAGCCGCCCCGGTCTAGTCCACCGTCGCCGCAGTCGCAGACATGTCAGATGAGGGAATGAGCCCCTACCCGCGAGCGCAATCCCTCAGCCGCTGATTGGCCCTGGCCGAAATCGTCGGGCGATGGTCATTGCAGTCCCCGCCACCAGCGGGGATCATCGCGCCATGGGCCCGGCACGCATAGTCCTCCTCGGCTTCGACGACGTTCAGTCGCTCGACGTCAGCGGACCGCTGGAGGTGTTCGCGACGGCCGAGCGGCTGTCCCCGGGCCGCTACGCGCCATGCGTCGTGAGCCCCGACGGGGAGCCCTTCAGGACCGGCAGCGGGATCGCGATCGCGCCCGACCGCGGGCTACGCGAGGTCGAGGGGCCGATCGACACCTTCGTCGTCGCGGGTGGGCCGGGCGTCACGGTCGCCCGGGACGACGCCGCCCTCGTCGCCGCGATCGCTGCCACGGCCGCTCGCTCGCGTCGCGTCGCATCGGTCTGCACAGGCGCGTTCTTGCTCGCCCAGGCCGGCCTGCTCGACGGGCGGCGGGCCGCGACGCACTGGTCGGCGGTGAAGCGGCTCGGCGAGCGCCACCCGCGGATCGACGTCGACCCCGACTCGATCTTCGTCCGCGACGGCGACATCTGGACCTCGGCGGGCGTCACCGCCGGAATCGATCTCGCGCTGGCGCTGGTCGAGGACGATCATGGTCGCGCTGCCGCGCTCGAGATCGCGCGCTGGCTGGTCGTCTTCGCCAAGCGGCCCGGCGGACAGGCCCAGTTCTCGGCCCCACTCGCCGCCCAGCTCGCCGAGCGTGCCCCGATCCGCGCAGCCCAGGAGCTCGCCCGCGCGCGTCCCGAGGGCGACCTCACGGTCGAGTCGCTCGCGGCCCATGCCCACATGAGCGTGCGCGGGTTCGCGCGCGCCTTTCGCCGCGACGTCGGGGTGACTCCCGCCGCCTACGTCGAGGCCGTCCGCGTCGAGCGCGCGGTCCAGATGCTCCAGACGACCGACGCCGGCGCCGATCAGATCGCCCTCGCGTGCGGCTTCGGCAGCTCCGACACGTTCCGGCGCGCGTTTCGCCGCCGGATGGGGGTGACCCCGAGCGAGTACCGCGACCGCTTCCGTGGCGCCCTCGAGAGCGCCGCCTGACCAAGGAGAGATCCGATGATGCAGATCGCCATTCCGCTGTTCGACCGCTTCACCGCCCAGGACGCGATCGGCCCATACCAGGTGCTGTCGGCGATCCCGGACGCCACCGTGCACTTCACCGGTCCAGCGGTCGGACCGCTGCGCACCGACAACCGGATGCTCACGGTCCTGATCGACGAGCGCTGGGAGGACGTGCCCGAGCCCGACGTGCTCGTCGTCCCCGGAGGCATCGGCACGCGTGCGCTCCTGCGCGACGAGCGGATGCTCGACTGGATCCGCAACGCCCATGCCAGCTCGCAATGGACCGCCTCGGTCTGCACGGGCTCGCTCGTGCTTGCCGCCGCCGGCGTGCTCGACGGAGTCGAGGCGACCACCAACTGGCTCGAGTTCGAGCTGCTCGCCGAGCTGGGCGCCTGCCCGGTGCGCGAGCGGGTCGTGGAGCGCGGCAAGATCGTCACCGGCGCCGGGGTGACCGCAGGCTTGGACATGGCGCTGCTACTGGCCGCGCGACTGACGGGCCCTGAGGTCGCGCAGGCGATCCAGCTCGGCTTGGAGTACGACCCGCAGCCGCCGTTCGACGCAGGCTCGCCTGAGAAGGCGCCGGCCGAGATCGTCGAGCTGGTCCGCGGCGCGGTCGGCGCCCTCGAGGCCGAGGCGCTGGCGGAGATCGAGGCCGAGACCGCATCGCCGCGCTAGCGGGTGCGCGCTAGGCGCGCCGCGAGCGAATCAGCCGCAGCACCTGACGCGCCTCCGGCACGCGCAACGCCCAAACCGCCAGCGCGTATGCCGCGATCCCGGCGGCAACCCCCACACCGACCGATGCGACCTGCGCGACCAACGGGCGGCCGAGCAGCTCGTCGAGGCCGTACCAGGCTCCGTAGGCGACCGCGGCGAGCACGGCCGCGGCGGCGAGCATCCGTGCCACGCCGGCGACGAGCCGCCGTCCCTCGATGCCGCCCAGCTCGCCGCGCAAAATCCACCCCTGTACGGCGGTCATCACCAAGGTGCCGGCGACGGTCCCGAGCACGATCCCGGCGATCCCGAGGGGCTCGTAGAGCGCAAGGGCGACTGCCGCGTTGACGGCCATGTTGACCACCGCGAGCGCCGTCGTCGCCCACGGCTGCTGAAGGCCGAAGAAGGTGCGCGAGAAGAGCAGGCTGACGCCCTGGAAGGGCAGCGAGATCGACCACCAGACGAGCGCCGTCGCGACCAGCTCGGTCGCCTCGGGGCCGAACTCGCCGCGCTGGTAGAGCAGGCGCGTGATCGGCTCGGCGAGCACGGCCATCAAGGCCGCGCTCGGGATCAGCAGCAGGCAGATCTGGCGCACGCCGTTGGCCATCGTCGCGCGCAGCTCGTCGTTCGCCCCGCGCGCCGCGAGCTTCGACAGCGTCGGGAACAGCACCGTCGCGATCGAGATCGAGAAGAGTCCCTGCGGCAGCTGGTAGATGCGGAACGCCTTGTCGATCGCCGCCGGCGCGGAGTCCGACACCAGCGTGCCGAACAGCGAGTTGATCAGCAGGCTGAGGTTGATCATCCCGAGCGCCAGCGTGACCGGCAGCATCAGCCACAGCACGCGCCGCACGTGCTCGTTGCGCCACTCGAGCGCGAACGAGAAGTGGCCGCCGCGGCCGCGCAGCCAAGGGATCGGCAGCAGGAACTGGACGAGCGTTCCGACCAGCACGCCAATCGCGTAGGCGTAGACGCGGTCCTGTCCCTCGAACAGCGGCGTTACGACGATCAGCGCGGCGACGATCACGAGGTTCCAGGCGACGGGCGCCAGCGCCGGGACGCTGAAGTGCTCGAAGCTGTTGAGCATCCCGACGATCAGGCCCGACAGCGCCAGCAGCAGAACGATCGGGAACATCAGCTGGGCCAGGCCGACGGTCAGGTCGCGCAGCGCAGGCTGGTCGTCGAAGCCCGGCGCGATCAGCGACATGATCGGCTCCGCGAGCAGCACGAACAGCGCCGTCGTCAGGCCGAGGACGAGCAGAATCAAGAAGAACAGGCTCGAGGCGACGTGGAACGCCTCACGTCGCCGCCCCTTCTCGACCAGCTCGGTGAACACCGGTACGAAAGCGCCCTGCAGGGCCGCGTCGGCGAACAGCGCCCGGACGAGGTTCGGCACCTGGAAGGCGATCGTGAACGCCGACATCGCCGCACTCACGCCGAAGAGGCTCGCCGCAACGATCTCGCGCGCCAGGCCGAGCACACGCGACAGGCCAGTCGCAGCCGAGAAGAACGCGGTGCTGCGGGCCAGCCGGCCGCCACGCTCGCCGGCGCTCTCCGCTCGCGGTGCGGGCGCCGCGGTCGTCGGGTCGGCCATCCCCGCTACACTACGCCGCCGCCGCGCCGTTCCCTGGCGCGACGGACCACTCGAATCATGGCCAACATCGCATCACAGAAGAAGCGCATCCTGCGCACCGAGCGCGAGCGCGACGAGAACCGTCGCTACACCTCGGCGATCAAGACCTACTTCCGGCGCCTCGAGGCTGCCGTCGAGGCAGGCGACGCGGAGACGGTCGAGACCGAGTTCCGCGCCCTGGTCTCGCGTATCGATCGCGCCGTCCGTAGCGGGGCCCTGCACAAGAACACCGGCGCTCGCAAGAAGGCCCGCGCGGCGCGGCTGCGCGCTGGCGCCTCCTCCTAGCGCCGCCACCACACGCCGGCCGCCGGGTCAGGCGGCGCGCGCCAGCGTGAGGGTGACTGCGGTCGCCTCGTCGAGGCTGCCGCCGCCGCGCAGCTCGACCTCGAGGTCGGCGAAGCGGCACGTCGCGCGCTCGAGCGCCTCGCGGTCGGCCCTGCGCGCGAGCGCGACCACCTTCTTTGCGCGCCACGGCGGCATCTTGAGCGCCCCGGCGAGCTCCTTCTCGGTCATGCCGCCCTCGAGCAGCTCGACGGCGCGGTGCACCTCGCGCAGCCGTCCGACGATCGGGTACACGAAGCGGCTCGGCCGCTCGCCCCAGTCGCTCAGCTCCTCCGCCAGCTCGATCGCCGCCACGACATTGCGACCGACGACGGCGTCGGCAAGGTCGTAGACCTTGGGGCTGGCCTCGCCGGCCGCCAGCCGCTCGACGTCCTCGACGGTCGCCGTCGCGTCGGGATAGAGCGCGGTCGACAGCTTCTCGAGCTCACGTGACAGCCGCTGCTGGCTCGGCCCGGCGATTCCCACGAGCGCCTTGGCCGCCTCCCCGTCGAGCCGCAGGCCCAGCTCGCGCGCGCGGCCGGTCGTCCACTTCGGCAACTCCCACGGTTTCGGCGCGGGATGCTCGCGCAGCTCGCCGCCGGCCTGCTCGACGGCGGTCACGAGCCCCTTCAACGGCTTCCCGCGGACGACCAGGACGAGCACGGTCTCGGGCGGCATGGCGGCGATGGCGTCGATCAGCGGTGTGGCATCGGCGGCCTTCCACGCGCCGACGTCGTCGACCATCAGGTAGCGCGTGCCGGTGGCGAAGGTCAGGGCGGCGAGGGAGGCCACGACCGCCTGCGCCTCGTCCGTGCGCGCGTCGAAGGACTCGAGCGCCCCCGGTCCGTTCTCCGCCTCGGCGCGCTTGCGCACACGCGCGCGCCAGGCGTCGATCTTGGCGTCGTCGTCGCCGCAGACCAGGTAGACGGGCTTGAGGTCGGCCACGAGTCGATCCTACGGGCCCGCGGCGACGGTCATGCGGCCGTGATCGACCGAGACCCGCACGCTGCCGTCACGGTCGGTGCGCCATGTTTTCACGTCGGCCGTGCGCAGCGCCTTCACGGTCGACGGCGCCGGATGGCCATACCCGTTCTCACCGACGGGGATCGCGGCAAGCTCGGGCCGGGCCTGGGCAAGCAGCTCGGGTAGGCCCGGGTCGGCGCTGCCGTGGTGGGCGACCTTCATCGCATCGACGTCGGGCAGGCCGAGCGGGAGCAGCGTCTCGCTCTCGGCGTCGCCGGACAGCAGCAGCTCGAAGCCCTCGCTGGTCACGACCGCCACCACAGCACGCGGGTTGGGATCCTCCGGCGCCGGCCCCGGCGGGCGCGGTGGCGGCGACAGCAAGGTGACCGTAAGCGCGCCGACGCGCAGAGCGAGCGGCGCCATCGCCTTCACGCGGCGCACGCCGCGGGCGCGGGCGGCCGCCACGACAGCCCGGAAGTCGCGATCGCGCGTGCCGTCGCCGCCGTCGAGCAGCAGGTCGATCGGGAACCTCTCGACTACCTCGGCGAGGCCGCCGTGGTGGTCGCGCGACGCGTGGGTCATCACCACGGCCGACAGCCGGCGGACCCCGGCCCGGCGCAGCAACCGCGCAACGCCGCCCTCGGGCGGACCGCCGTCGAACAGGATGGCGCTGCCGTCGGGGTGCTGCACGAGCGTCGCGTCACCCTGACCGACGTCGAGGAAGGTCACCGTCAGCACGGCCGGTGGGCTATGCGGCGTGAGCCCGCGTGCCAGCAGCAGCACGATCGCGGCAGCCAGGACCACCGCCAGGCCCAGCCGGCGACCACGCGGCAGCCGGCACGGGTAGGCGACGGCGATCGCGCCGCGGGCGTCGAGGCGGCGGGCCGCGCGCCGCGCGAGGATCGCCACCGCTGCAAGCGCCGCGTAGGCGAGCGCCACCTCCAAAGGCCCGTCGAGCGCCACGGCGATCGTGCTGCCGGGCGCGTCGGCGAACAGGGCAGCCAATCGCTCGAAGCCGGCCAGCAGCGGCTCGAGCAACCAACCGAGCAGGTCGTTGGCAGGCTCGGTGGCGGGAAGCTGCCCGAGCAGCGCGCGCAGCATCCCAAGCCACATGATCGGTGCGATGAGGGGCAGCGCAACGACGTTCGCCGGCAGCCCGGCGAGCGAGACGCTCTCGAAGTGGTGCGCCACCAGCGGTGCGGTCGCTGCCGTCGCGGCCACGGTCAGAGCGACACCGTCGGCGAGGGCAGCCGGAAGCGCGCCCAGCCGGCGGCGCATGCCAGGCGCGAGCACCAGGATCCCCGCTACGGCGGCGAACGACAGCTGCCAGCCGGGCTCCTCCCAGACGCGCGGATTGAACGCAAGCGTCGCGCACGCGGCAAGCCACAGCGCGTACCAGCGCGAGGCCGGTCGCGCCAGCAGCATGGCGAGCAGACCGGCAACGCCCATCACGCCAGCGCGCTGGATCGACGGCCCGGCGCCGGCGAGCGGCACGTACAGAGCGACGAGGGCGATCAGTACCGGGATGCGGGCGCCATGCGCGAGGCCGGCCGCCGCGAGCACCGGAATCGCCAAGGCCACGAGTAGCATCACGTTCGTGCCAGACGCGGCCAGCACGTGCGCCAGGCCGGCGTCGCGGAAGTCCTGACGGACCGAGTCCGCCACGTCCTCGTCCGCTCCGAGCACCATGCCCTGCCCGAGGGCACCGAGCGCCGGAGGCAGCTCTGCCGCGACCCCGGCCAACGCTCGCTCGCGAACGCCGTCGATCGCTCCCGCGAGACCCGCGCGCCTCCCGCCGGTGACCCGAACGGCATCGACGACGAGCTCGCCCGCGATCCCGCGTCGGCGCAGATGGGCCGCGAAGTCGAAGTCGTCGTCGGACGCGGCGTGCCGGAAGGTCCCCGATAGGCGCAGCTCCGTCCCTGGCCGGGCACCCTCCGGGAGCCAGGCGTCGCGCGGCAGCCGCGCAAGCAGGCGAGTGCCGCGTCCCGGACCGTCTACGAGCCTCACCTCCGCCGAGGCTCCGAACGGACCAGCCGACGGCCGCTCGAGCAGATGAGCGCGCCCGTCGACGAGCTCGCCCGCCGTCAACCGCTGCGCCGCGCCGTCGATCGTCGCGAGCCGCGCCTGCCCAACGAGGCCGGCGACGGCTGCAAGGCAGGTCGCGGCGCCCAAAGCAGCCCGGCGGGGCCGCCGGAGCGTCACGGCGTGAGCCCAGCCTTCAGCGCCTCCAGCCGCTGCTCGCCGATGCCCTCGACCTCGGCGAGCTGGTCGAGCGAGCCGAAGCCGCCACGGGCCTGGCGGTGCTCGACGATCCGCTCGGCGAGCGTCGGGCCGATCCCGTCGAGCTCGTCGAGCTGCTCGACGGTTGCCGAGCCGAGGCTGATCGGGGGCGCGGCGGCCATGTCGCCCGCGTGCCCGGCAGCCGCCTTCCGCGGCACGACGACCTGCTGGCCGTCCTGAAGCCGCGCCGCGAGGTTGATCAGGTCTAGATCGGCCGCACTGGAGGGCCCGCCAGCGCGACGGACCGCCGCGGCGACACGCGCGCCATCGGGCAACCGGTAGAGGCCTGGCCGCCGGACGGCGCCGGCTACGTGGACATACGGGCCCGCCGACTCGCGGTCGCGAGCTCCGCCGCGCCGCCGCTCCGCCGCGCCGGCGGCGCCCAGTTCGACCGGTGGCGCCGGCGCCGGATCGGCGCCGCCCAGCAAGCGCACGCCCAGCAGCACGGCGACTACCGCCGCGACGCCCCACGCCACCGCCTGCATGCCCCGGTCGTCCACCGACGCGACGCTAAGCGCGCGCTGGCCCGCACAGGGACCTACGGGTTACAGAACCGCGTCAGGGCAGCGACAGTCGTACCTGAGGCCGGCGCCCTGCGACGGCTCTAGCGGGCGACCAGGTTGACGAGCCGCCCGGGCACGACGACAGCCTTGACGATCTCGCGGCCGTCGAGCCGCTCGGCGACGCGCTCCGAGGCACGCGCTATCCGCTCCTGCTCCTCCTCGGCAATGCCCACCGCGGCTTCGAAGCGGTCGATGACCTTGCCGTTGAGCTGCACGACGATCGTGACGGTGTCGGCTACCAGGAGCGCGGGATCAGCCTGCGGCCAGGGCTCCTCCCACACCCGCCGTCCGGTCAGCAGCTCGTAGACCTCGCTGCCGAGGTGCGGCGCGAACGGGAAGATCAGCGAGCCCGCGGTCGCCGCGGCGAAGCGGTACTGCGAGGCGCCTTCCGGGGTGGCGAGCAGGTCGTCGCGCTGCTTGGTCATGTCGTTGACCAGCTCGATCACCGCCGCGATCGCCGTGTGGGTGGCGAACCGCTCGCCGAGGTCGGTTGTGACCTTGTCGATCGCCCAGTGCGCCTTGCGCAGCACGGCCGTCGGCTCGCCGGCCGGGCCCTCCGACGGCTCGGTCTGCGCAGCGGCGTCTGCGGCCGCGCGCCAGAGCCGGGCCAGGAAGCGGGCGATCCCCTCGATCCCCTTGTCGTTCCAGTCGCCGCCCTCGGCGGGGTGCCCGACGTAGAGGATGTAGCAGCGCGCGGCATCGGCCCCGAACTCGTCGACCAGCTCGCGCGGGCTTACCACGTTCCCCTTGGACTTCGACATCTTCGCCCCATCGCGCGTGACCATCCCCTGGGTGAACAGCCGCGCGAACGGCTCCTGGACGTCGAGCAGGCCGATGTCCGCAAACGCCTTCGTGAAGAAGCGCGCGTACATCAAGTGCAGGATCGCGTGCTCGACGCCACCGATGTACTGGTCGACGGGCATCCAACCGCGCAGGACGTCGCGGTCCCACGGCGCCGCGTCGTTGCGCGCGTCGCAGTAGCGCAGGAAGTACCACGACGAGTCGACGAAGGTGTCCATCGTGTCTGTCTCGCGCCGAGCGGGCGCGGCGCAGCTCGGGCAGTCGACGGCGACCCAGTCCTCGGCCGCGGCGAGCGGCGAGCGGCCCTCGGGCGCGTAGTCGTCGATGTCCGGCAGCACGACCGGCAGCTGGTCGTCGGGGACCGGCACCAGGCCACAGCGCTCGCAGTGGACGATCGGGATCGGGCAGCCCCAGTAGCGCTGACGCGAGAGCAGCCAGTCGCGCAGGCGGTAGTTGACGGCCGGCTCGCCCTTGCCCTCGTCTCCGAGCCAGGCGACGATCCGCTCGAACGCCTCGCGGTTGTGCAGCCCGTCGAAGCGGCCGCTGGCGACCATCGGGCCGTCGCCGGTGTAGGGCAGCTCGCCGTCCTCGCCGTCCTCGCCGCCCTCGATCACGCGCCGGATCTCGATCCCGTGCTTGACCGCGAACTCGTAGTCGCGCTCGTCGTGGGCCGGCACGGCCATGATCGCGCCGGTGCCGTACTCCATCAGCACGTAGTCGGCGACGTACATCGGGATCTGCTCGCCGTTGACGGGGTTAGTGACGGTGCGGCCGAGCGCCACGCCGGTCTTCTCGCGGTCCTCCTCCCCGCGCTCCTCGGCCGACGCCGCCAACGCCCGCCGGACGTACTCGCGAACCTCCGGCGAGTCGTCGAGCCTGAGCACGTCAGGGTGCTCAGGCGCCATCACGAAGAAGGTCGCGCCGAACAGCGTGTCGGGCCGGGTCGTGAAGACCGGGTAGTCGGTGTCGAGATCGTCACAGTGGAAGACGACCTCCGCGCCCTCGGAGCGCCCGATCCAGTTGCGCTGCATCGTGACGACGCTCTGCGGCCAGTCGATCGTCTCGAGGTCGTCGAGCAGGCGGTCTGCGTAGTCGGTGATCTTGAAGAACCACTGCTCGAGCTGGCGCTGCTCGACGAGCGCGCCGCAGCGCTCGCAGCGGCCGTCGACGACCTGCTCGTTGGCTAGGACCGTCGCGTCGTTGGGGCACCAGTTGACGGCCGCCTCCTTGCGGTAGGCCAGTCCCTGCTCGAACAGCCGCAGGAACAGCCACTGCGTCCAGCGGTAGTAGGAGGGCTCGTGGGTGCCGAGCTCGCGCGACCAGTCGATCGACACGCCCCAGTCGTTGAACTGTCGACGGAACTCGGCGATCGACGCCTCGGTCGACTCGCGCGGGTGCTGCCCGGTCTTGATCGCGTGGTTCTCGGCCGGCAGCCCGAACGCGTCATAGCCGAGCGGGTGCAGGACGCGGTGGCCGGTGCGGCGCTTGAAGTGGGCGATCGCGTCGCCGACCGAGTAGACCTTGAGGTGACCGATGTGCGGCTCGCCCGAGGGGTAGGGCAGCATCTCGAGCACGTAGGACTTCGGCCGTCCGTCGTCCTCGTTGGAGACCTCCCAGGAGCGCTCGTCGGCCCAGACGCGCTGCCAGCGGCGCTCGATCTCGCGTGGGTCGTAGCTCTCCGCCGTCATGCCGGACGGCAGCGTACCGGCGCGACGCCGGCCGCGGCTCCATTCCGGTCGCCGCTGAGAGCGCCTGAAGCGTCAGACCGGCAGCGACGAGCCGGCGAAGAAGAAGAACCAGATCGTCATCGCCACCGCGCCGATTGCGACGCTGATCACCATCACGACGTCGAGCACCGTCCGCTGCGGCCGGCCCTCCTGCTCGCTCCGCAGCCCACGGTGCCAGGGCAGGACGATCCTGACCGTGTCATCCACGCCCGAGACCGTTCCGTAGAGGCGATTCAATCGCTGCAGGCCCTTCGCCAGCACGACCGCCGTCACCGCGATTCCGAAGAGCACGACCATGTACGGGCCGAAGCCCGACCCCTTGCTGTCGGTCTGCATCTGCGAGGCGACCCACAGCCAGCCGATCGGCGAGCCGATCCAGAGCATGATGCTGCCGAGCGCCATCAGCGCGATCAACATCGCCTTGGCGAGCGGCTGGAGCGGAGACGCGGCCATCCTGGAAGTCTGGCAGGGCCGCAGCGCCGGTCAGAGGTCCAGCAGCCCCTAGCTCCCGTCGAGCCGCTGGGGCGGCAACGGCTCGAGCGGCGGGCCGTCGGCGCGATCGAGGACGAGCTGCCACCAGCCGACGTCGCGCCAGGCCCCCGCCTTGTAGCCGACCTCTCGGTAGACGCCGACCGGCTCGAACCCGAGCGCCTCGTGAAGAGCTACGCTCGCCGGGTTAGGCAGCGTGATCCCGGCGAGCGCGAGGTGCAGCCGTTGACGTCGCAGCAGCTCGAGCAGCTCGACGTAGAGCGCCCGTCCCACGCCGCGCCGCGCATGCGCGTCAGCGACGTAGACGCTGGTCTCCACCGACCAGCGGTATGCAGCCCGAGCACGGTGCGACGTCGCATAGGCGAAACCGACGACGACCCCATCACGCTCAGCGACGAGCCACGGATGCGTCGCCGACAGGCGCTCGATCCGCTCCGCGAAGTCCTCCGGCGCTGGAGGCCGCTCCTCGAAGGACGTCGCCGCATCGGCGACATGCGGCGCATAGATCGCCGCGCAGGCGCCCGCGTCGCGTCCCGGCTCCGCGTGCCGGATCATCGCTCGGTGTCCTGTACCGGATCCCTGTTGCAGGTTCGTGCTGGCCGAAGCTCCGCGAACGGCCGACCGTGACGACTGATGAGGAATCCGTGACCTAGAGCCGCCTGCTCAAGGTAGTAGCCGAAGCGATTACGGAACTCGTGCGCGCCCAGCCGGGTGACACCGGTCTCCGTCGTCGTAATGGAGCTAGCCGGGCTCGAACCGGCGACCTCTTGCGTGCCACGCAAGCGCTCTTCCAGCTGAGCTATAGCCCCAAGGGACCCTTCCGGGTTCGTCCAGTCTATCTCGGCAAAGTCGAACTGTGCCGCCCAGACGATTCCCGCCCGCTGACCGTTGCGAGGAGCTGCGAGGCGCAGGTGGAAATGGCGACGCCCATGGACCAGAGCCGAAGGCAGGAGGAAGCAGCGATCCAGGTCGGGACAGTATGCAGCCAGTGCGTCGATGTCCTCCGACGAATAGGCGCGGGTGACGAGTCCCTGCCGAGTGCGTCGCGCCGACTGCGATCGGATTGCGACCACGTCGCCGTGACGCCGCGCCCACTTCACCTGCACGCGAATCAGTCGCGGATGCAAGTCGAGGATGAGGTCGTAGCGCTCCCCCTCGTTCACCGGTCGTGAGACTCCGAGTCCCAGCTTGACCGCCGCGTGAGCGACAGCCGTCTCGGCGATCGCTCCCTTCTGGTCGGTCGTAAGCATGCGCTTACGCTATGCCAAGTCGGCTAGCACTCGTGGCCGTCGAGGTCGGCTGTCACGCCCAACGCCAATCTTGTTACACGGTCACTCGACGCTGCGCTGCGGCGCGTCGCCCCAGAGCTTGTCGAGGCGGTAGAAGTCGCGTGCGTCGGGGGTGAAGATGTGGGCCACGCAGTCGAGGTAGTCGAGCAGGATCCAGCGCGCCTCGGTCGCGCCCTCGGCGCGTCGGGGCAGCAGGCCGTGGTCGTCCTTGAGCTGCTTGTGGATGGCGTCGCGGATCGCGTTGGTCTGGCGCTCGGTGTTGCCGGAGCAGATGACGAGGTAGTCGGTGTAGCTGACGAGGCCACGGACGTCGACGACGCGGATGTCGATCGCCTTGCGGTCCGAGGCGATCCCGGCGATCCGGTCGGCGAGCCCGGCGGCGTCGAGGACGGCGTCGGTGGCGGCTGGCTGCTCTGCGCTCATGCTGACGCCCCGGCGGCCGGCACTGCGCCATAGAGACCGTTGGCGGCGATGTGGTCGGCGACGGCGTCGGGAACGAGGTAGCGGATCGGCAGGCCGGCGGTGACCCGTTCGCGCACCAGGGTCGAGCTGACGTCGATCCGCGGCATGCGGAAGCTCTCGATCGCCTGTGCTCCGGCCATCCCGTGGAGCGCGGCGACTGCCTCGTCGTGTCCGATGTCCCCTCGGCCCGCGACCGCGATCAGCGCGTGCTCCAGCACGCGCTCCGGCTCATGCCAC
Source organism: Thermoleophilaceae bacterium (assembly GCA_036259535.1). GTDB lineage: Bacteria > Actinomycetota > Thermoleophilia > Solirubrobacterales > Thermoleophilaceae > JAAYBF01. The sequence goes on along the minus strand of DATABO010000033.1, from coordinate 4,203 downwards.
TGGCGCAGGCGCAATGCCTGATCGGCCCCAAGGATCAGCGTCAGGTCCGTTGCCGGCTCGGTCTCGCGCAACAGGGTCAGTGTGTCTGCCATGTAGGACGGACCGCGACGGTCCACCTCGATCGAGGAGGCGTCGAGCCGCTCGTCGCCGGCCGCGGCCAGCTCCACCATGCGCAGCCGCTCGCGCGGACCGGGATCGGCGTCCAGGACGCGGTGCGGCGCCTCGCCGAACGGCACGAGCAGGACGCGGTCGAGCCCAAGCCGCGCATGCGCCTCCTGAGCGAGCCAGAGATGGCCGAGATGCGGCGGGTTGAACGCTCCGCCGAGGATCCCGACACGGGCCCGCCGGCCGCCCGCGGCGTGGCTCACTCGCGGATCTGGCCGCTGCCCTCGGCCACGTACTTGTAGGTCGTCAGCTCGCGCACGCCGATCGGCCCGCGCACGTGCAGCTTCTGGGTCGAGTTGCCGATCTCCGCTCCCATCCCGAAGACGCCGCCGTCGGTGAAGCGGGTCGAGGCGTTGACGTACACGCAAGCCGCGTCGACCGCATGGGTGAAGCGCTCGGCGGCCTCGGTCGAGTCGGTGACGATCGCCTCCGAATGACCCGAGCTGTAGCGGTTTACGTGCTCGATCGCCTCGTCGAGCGAGTCTACGACCTTGACCGCGAGGATCAGCGCGAGGTACTCGGTCGCCCAATCGTCCTCGTCGGCGTCCCGCAGCGAGTCGGCGAGGTCGCCGGCGAGCGCGCGCGTGCGCGCATCGGCCCGCAGCTCGACCCCGGCCTCGCGCAAGTCGCGCAGGACGCGCGGCAGGAACTCCGGCGCGGCGTCCGCGTGGACGAGCAGCGTCTCGGCCGAGTTGCAGACTCCGGGCCGCTGGACCTTCGCGTTGCGCACGATCCGCAGCGCGTCGTCGAGATGGGCGCTGGCATCGACGTAGACGTGGCAGTTGCCGGCGGCCGCATAGATCACGGGCACCGTCGCAACGTCCTGCAGCGCCGCCTTGAGGCCCTCGCCGCCCCGAGGGATGATCAGGTCGACCACTCCGGCCTGCGTCGCCAGCTCCGCAAGCTCGGCACGCCCGCCACCGGCCACCAGGGACACCACCGCGCGCGGCAGTCCCGCCGACTCCACGGCGCTAGCCGCGATCTCGGCGAGCACGGCGTTCGAGTGCATCGCCATCGACGACCCGCGCAGCACGATCGCATTGCCGGACTTCAGGCAGAGCGCCGAGCAGTCGATCGTCACGTTCGGCCGCGCCTCGTAGACGACTGCGACGACGCCGAGCGGGACGCGCACCTTGCGCATCTCCAATCCGTTCTCCAAGCGCCAGCCCTCGAGCACCTCGCCGACGGGGTCCGGCAGCGCCGCGATCCGGCGCACGTCGGCCGCGATCCCGCGCACACGAGCCTCGTCGAGCTTCAGCCGGTCGAGCAGCGCGGCGGACAAGCCGGCCTCGGCGCCCGCAGCCATGTCGCGCTCGTTGGCCTCGAGCACCTCGCCGAGCCGCTCCTCGAGCGCGCTCGCCATCGCCTCCAGCGCCGCGTCCTTCGTCTCGTCGCTCGCCGTCGCCAGCGCCCGCGAAGCGACGCGTGCGGCCCGACAGACGTCGGCTACCGACTGGGCGGTGGTTGCCATAGAAGCAGGGTAACCGACCGGTCCAGGGTCAATCGAGGACGAAGTAGTCGCGGTGGACGGCCTCCTCGGCGGCGCGCGGGATGGCCTCTAGCACCGCTTCGGACTTCATCCCCTTGATCCGCCGCAGCTCGGCCGCCGAGTAGTTGACGATTCCCTTGCCGATCGGCCGCTGCGAGCCGGCGGCCGGGCAGACCTCGACGGCGTCGCCAGCCTCGAACTCGCCCCGCACGTCGACGATCCCGACCGGCAGCAGGCTCGTGCCGCGCTCGCGCAGCGCCCGCTCGGCGCCAGCATCGACGGCGAGCGAGCCATGGGTGGGCTTCGCGTACTTGAGCCACAGCTTGAAGCTCGACACCCGCCCCTGCTGAGGATGGAAGCGCGTCCCCGCCGGCTCGCCGGCGAGCGCGCGAGCGACCGCCTCCGCATCGGTGCCGCGCGTGATCGTCGATGGGATGCCCGCTGCAGTGGCCATCTCAGCCGCCACGACCTTCGAGCGCATCCCGCCCGAGCCGAGCGGCGAGGCCGAGAAGCCGATGTCGAGCGCCTCGAGCTGCTCGAAGTCGCGCACGTCGGCGATCAGCTCGGCCTCGGGGTCGCGGCTCGGGTCGGCGCTGTAGAGCCCGTCGGTGTCGGTCAGCAGCACCAGCCGGTCCGAGCCGAGCAGGATCGCCACCTGGGCGGCCAGGAAGTCGTTGTCACCAAACGAGATCTCGTCGGTCGTAGTCGTGTCGTTCTCGTTGATCACCGGCACGACGCCCCAGTCGAGCAGCTTGCGCAGCGTGTGGCGCGCGTTGAGGTAGTGGGTCCGCGCCGACATGTCGAAGAACGTCAGCAGCACCTGCGCGCTCGGGACCTCGCGCGCGGCGAGCAGCTCGTCATAGGCTCGGTAGAGCTTCCCCTGTCCCACCGCCGAGGCCGCCTGCAGCTCCTCCATCGCCGCGGGACGCGCCGGCAGCCCCATCAGCCGCATCCCTCGCGCAATCGCTCCGGAGGTCACCAGCACCACCTCGTCGCCCGCGCCATGACGCGTCGCGACCGCGTCGCAGATCGACGCGAGCACGTCCGTCCGAACCTCCCCCGTCGGATCGGCGACGATGCTCGACCCCAGCTTCAAGACCAATGACGCCATCGCGCGCCAGCGTAACCCTGTGGGGACCTAGCCGGGGTCCAGCTCGAACGTCATCCCGGCGATCTCGACGTCGTCCCCAGCCTCGAAGCCGGCCGCCTCCAACGCTCCGATCACGCCCATCCGCCGCAGCCGCTCCTCGACGTAGCGCTGCGCCTCCTCGTTCTCGAGGTCATGGCGCGCCAGCAGCCGCTCGACGCGCATCCCCGACACCCGGTAGCCACCCGAGTCGGTCCGCTCGACATGGAACGCGTCGTTCGCTCCCGGGCGGTAGACCCGATGCTCCGCCACGACCTCTGCCGGCACGCTCTCGGGCGCCTGCTCCTCCGGCACCGCCCGGACGATCGCCGCGCGTAGCTCCTCGAGTCCCGCGCCGGTCGCCGACGACGTCGCGACGACGTCGAGCACGCGCTCGCCGCTCGGCTGCACTACGCCAGCGTCCGCTCCAGCCTCCCACTGCTCCTCCTCGGACAAGGCCCGCAGCCCGAGCCGATCCCGCCACTCCGTCGCAGCCTCCTCGACCGCCTCAGCAGCGACCAAATCCGCCTTCGACAGGCAGAGGATCCGCGGCAGCTCCGCCAGCCCATGCCCATGCTCGCGCAGCTCCGCCTCGACAGCCGCATGGTTCGCCACCGGCTCGGACCCCTCCAGCGGCGCCAGGTCCAGCACGTGGACCAGCACCCGACAGCGCTCGACGTGGGCCAGGAACTCATGTCCCAGCCCCGCTCCCGCGCTCGCCCCCTCGATCAAGCCCGGGATGTCCGCCACGACCAGCTGTCGCTCGTCCGCCTCGATCGTCCCCAGCACCGGCGACAGAGTCGTGAACGGATACCCCGCCACCTTCGGCCGGGCCGCCGTCAAGCGCGCCAGCAGCGAGCTCTTCCCCGCATTCGGCAACCCCACCAGCCCCGCGTCCGCCAACAGCCGCAACCGCAGCTCCAACCACCCCTCCTCACCCGGCAGCCCCCGCTCCGCCAACCGCGGCGTCTGCCGCGTCGGCCCCGCAAAGGCCTTGTTCCCTCGCCCGCTCCGCCCCCCCTTCGCCACCACAGCCCGCTGCCCCGGCTCCGTCAGCTCCCAGCGCGCCCCCCGCTCCTCGTCCTCCGCAACCGTCCCCGGCGGCACCAGCAGCTCCAACGGCTCCGCAGTCGCCCCATGCCGCTGCCCTCCCTCCCCATGCCCCCCACGCTTCGCCTTGTAGTGCCCGCCCCGATGAAACTCAGAGAGGTCGCGCCTCGACGGGTCGCACACGAGCACCACATCTCCCCCCTCGCCCCCATCCCCGCCATCCGGCCCCCCCTTCGGCACATGCGCCTCACGCCGGAACGACACGCAGCCGGACCCCCCGGCGCCGGCGGCTACATGGATCCTGGCGCGGTCATGGAACATCCGGCGATCGTAGTGCGGTGAGCCTTTACGGGTGTTTGCGGGGACTTCGGCG
>DATABO010000032.1:0-5365 GCA_036259535.1 Thermoleophilaceae bacterium | reverse complement strand
CAACGGCGCAGCGGGCCCGCTGCGCACCCTGTCCGATGCGCCAGCCGAGGTCTCGACTCCGTCTTTGGCGATCGACCGATCCGGCGCGGTCACCGTCGTGTGGACGGAGAGCCGCTACGACGCCGACCGCTACGACGTCCTGGCCCGGCGCATCACGCCAGCTGGGGCCGTCGGTCGGCCACGGACGCTGAGCCGCTCTCGCGACATGCTGGGCTCGGCGCGCGCCGTGGCCAATGGACGCGGCCGAGCTATGGCCGTCTGGCAGCAATGGACGCCCAAGCGGAACGTGTTGCTGGCGTCGCGTTATGTCGCCGGCTGCCCTCGCGCACGCCTGGGAGCACGCGAGACGACTAGGGGGCCATCGGCAGCGCGGTGCCGGTGACCTCCGGCACACCCTCGAGCGCCGGGCCCGAAGCGGCCTGGAAGACCGGGTCCTCCTGCGGCGTCGCGGCGATCAGGCCGCGGGCGACGTGGCGCAAGGCCTGCGCCGCCGGGCTGTCCGGGTCCTCGACGACCAGCGGGCGGCCCTCGTCGGAGGCGACCCGCAGCTCCTCCTGGAGCGGGACCTGGCCGAGCAGCGGCACCTCCATATCGTCGGCCAGCTCGCGGCCGCCGCCCTCGCCGAAGATCGCGAAGCGCTCGCCCGACGGGGTCGTGAAGCCGGACATGTTCTCGACGATCCCGACGACCTCGAGGTCGTAGCGCTCGGCCGCCTCGGCGGCACGCTTGGCGACGTTCTGGGCCGCCGGCTGCGGCGTGGTGACGATCAGGAAGCGCGCCTGCGGAAGCATCTGGGCGAGGGTCATCGTGACGTCGCCGGTGCCCGGCGGCAGGTCGATCAGCAGGTAGTCGAGCTCGCCCCAGGCGACGTCCTCGAGGAACTGGCGGATCGCCTTGTGGAGCATCGGACCGCGCCAGACGATCGCCTGGTCCTCCTTGTCGAGGAAGAACTCGATCGAGATCGCCTTGACGCCGCCGGCCGCCTCCAGCGGGAGGATCTTGCGCTCGCCGTCGATCATCGGCCGGCCGTGCACGCCGAGCATGCGCGGGATCGAGTAGCCCCAGACGTCGGCGTCCATCGCGGCGGCCTGCATGCCCTCCGCCTGCAGGGCGGCGGCGAGGTTGGCGGTCAGCGTCGACTTGCCGACGCCGCCCTTGCCCGAGCCGACGCAGATCACGTTCTTGACCTGGGCGAGCGCTACCTGAGGGAGCGCGCCGCGGCCGAGGCGCTGCTGGAGCGTCTGCTTCTCGTCGGCGCTGAGGACGTCGAAGCCGACGGTCGCGCCGGTCACTCCGTCGAGCGCCATGACGGCGTCCTTGACGGCCTTCTCGAAGTGCGCGCGGATCGGACAGCCGGCGGTCGTCAGCGAGACGACCACGTCGACGGCGCCGGTCTCGTGGCGGACGATCGAGCGGACCATCCCGAGCTCGACGATGTTCTTGCGCAGCTCCGGGTCGATGACCGCGGTCAGCGCCTCCTTGATCTGCTCCTCGGTAGGCATCGCGCCCCATTCTCGCAGGTCGCCGACGCGAACCGCCGCGGCCCCAGAACGGCGAACGGCGCCCGAAGGAGGGCGCCGTTCGCTTGGGGAGGAGCTGCTCGAGGGGTGCTACGCGATCGCGGTGACGCGGTCCTTGACCGTGCCCGCGAGCTGCGTGGCGTTCGCCTGGACGCCGGTGACCTGCTTCTGGAGGTCGCCGCGGACGTCGTTGACGCTCTTGGTCACGTCGTTGCGGCGCTGGCGCAGCTCGCGCTCGACGCGCGTGCGGGTGCGCTTGGCCTCGCGACGGAGGGTGTTGCGCGCGGTGTTGCCGCGGCGCTCGAACTTGTTGAACTCCTTCTGGAGCTCCTTCTGCGCGGTCGTCCGCTTGGTGAACGGCTTGGTCGCCTCGACGACGCGATCGCGCGCAGCGAGGGCGGCGCCGACGGGGATCAGGACCGCGCGCTCGGCCTGCAGCGCGACGTTGTCGAGCGTGAGACGGCCCGCGGCCGTCGCGTTCGAGGTGGCGGTGGTCGCCTTGGTCGCCGTCGTCTTGGCGGAGCTCTGGGCGCTCTTGGCGCTCTTCGCGGCGGTGTTGCGCTTGCGCGTGGCGGCGGCCTTCTTGCCTGCGGCCTTGCGCTGGTTGGTCGTCTGAGTTGCCATCTTGCGGGTGACGCTCCTTCGGATCTCTCCGGGACGGGTTCAGCGAAGTCTTATTACTTCTAAGTTCAGTAGCACTGTACCACCGAACACACGTTTGTAAACCGTCGCCGCAGAGGCGTTACACGACAGCGCGAACGCGGACGACCCAGTCGTCGGGCCGCTCGATCTCCGCGAGCGTGGGGAGCGACTCGGGACCGGTCCAGGCGTGGTTGAGCAACTCGATCCCGCCTTGCGCGACGACCGCGTCGCAGAACGCCTTGCCGAGCTTGTACTGGCGCATCTTCATCTCCATCCCGAGCAGCCGCATAAGCACGCGCTCAGGAGCCGAGCGGCTGTTGCGCCGGGCGTCCATCGCGGCCCGCAGGCCCTCGTGCTGGGGCACGAGCTCGGGCGCCAAGGCATCCATGACGTGCTCCGCATGGCCCTCGACGACCGCCATCGCGGCCTGCATGCGATCCATCAGCCCGCGCTGCTCCTCGGTCTGGACCAGCGCCGCGATCCCGCCGTCGCGGAACCGCTCGACTAGATCCGTCGGGTCCGGCAGGTCCAGCCCGCGCAGGCGCTCGAGCGCCCCGCCGAGCAGGCCGCCGCTGCGGCCCGGGAAGGGCTGTCGCGCGCCGTTGCGCGGCTCCGGCGACTGCGCGTCGCCCGGCTCCTCCGGCTTGGAGTCGAGCTTGACGTCGACCGTCTCGAGGTACTCGCGCAGCAGCGATCCCATGTGGTCGCGCAGCCACGGCACGCCGCCGAACTGCATCGCGTGCGTCATCTCGTGCACCGCGACCCAGCGGATGAACGCGTCGCGGTCGACGTTCAGCAGCTCCGCCACGCCGAGCAGGTTGGTGCCGACGAAGAGCAGCCGTGGGCGCGTGGTGCCGGCGAGCAGCGACAGCTCGTACTGCCCGAGCACGCGCTGCGAGAGGTAGCCGACGACCAGCCCGATCTCGCCCGCCAGCGCCATCCCCGCGGCGCTGCGCAGAGGGCCGGCCAGCGGCCCGGCCTGGGAGAAGCGATCCTGCATCCGCTCCTCGACAGGGCTCATCAGCTCGGCCATCGCCCCGAGGTTGGCCTCCGCCCAGCCCTGGCGCGAGACGATCTCCGGACGCGGGACGGCCTCGGCGGGCGTCAGGCCGGTGTAGGCGCTCACGCGCGGCTCGAACGCCGCGGCCAGCGCCTGCAGGTCGACCCCGAGGTCCGGCACGTCATCCGACCGTGCCGCCAGCCGCGCCACGCGCTCCGCAACTCCCCAGTCGACCATCTGGTCACCATAGCCACCGCCGCGCGGCGGCCCGGGATCAGAGCTCCGGCAGCGACTGCTCGAGCTCGATAACAGGCGCGAACAGGTCGCCGCGCTCCTCGACGCGGGCGAGCACGTCCTCGGTCTCGAAGACGAGCTCCAGATCCTCGTCCTCCACCTCGTCCCAGGCGAGCGGCGTCGAGACGGTCGGGCGATCCTTGGCCCGAAGCGAGTAGACGGCGACCGTCGTCTTGTGGCGGTCGTTCTGGCTCCAGTCGATCAGCACCTTGCCCTCGCGCAGGCTCTTCTTCATGCTCGAGACGATCAGCTTGTCGTGCTGGCGCTCGAGCAGCTGGGCGATCGCGTGGGCGAACGGCTTGGTGTCGTCGTAGGTGACGCCGTCGACGTTGAGCGGCACGTAGACCTGCATCCCCTTCGAGCCCGATGTCTTCGGGAAGCTCTCCAGGCCGAGCTGGGCGAACGCGTCGCGCAGCATGAGGGCGACCTCGCGACACTCGGCGATGCCCGCCGGCGGGCCGGGATCGAGGTCGAAGGCCATCACCGTCGGCTGATCGGGCCGGCGCGCCCGCGACAGCGACGGGTGGAGCTCGAGGTCGGCTAAGTTCGCCAGCCATACGAGAGTCGGCAGGTCGTCGGCGAGGATGAAGTCGATCAGCCGCTCGCCCATCTGGATCGGCGCGGTGTGGACCCAGGCCGGCGTGAACGACGGGCGCTGCTTCTCGTAGAAGAAGTCGCCCTCGACCCCGTTGGGATAGCGCTTGAGGGTCAACGCGCGGCCGCACAGGTGCGGCAGCGCGATCGGCGCGATCCGCGTGTAGTAGTCGATGACCTGGCCCTTGGTGAACCCAGCCTTGGGGAAGAGGACCTTGTCGAGGTTGGACAGGCGGACCCGCCGGCCCTCGACGTCGACTTCGGCCGCCACCTACTTCTTCGCGGCCGGCTTCTTCTTCGCCGGCGAGCGCTTGCGGGCAGTGCCCGACTTGGCCTTGGCGTTGGCCTTCGACTTGGGCTTCGCGCCGTCGCTCGCCGCCTTGCTCGCCGACTTCTTCTTCCCGCTGCCGCCCTGGCGCTTGGCGGCCGAGATGCTCGCCTCGAGCGCGGCCATCAGGTCGGGGACCTCGGCCGGCTCCTCCTCCTGCGGCTGGACGGCGATCTCCTGGCCCTCCGCCTTGGCCTCGATCAGCTCGAGCACCCGCTCGCGATACTCGTCGCGGTACTTCGACGGGTCGAACTCGGTCGCGAGCGAGTCGATCAGGTCGTTGGCCATCGCGACCTCGCGCTTGCCGGCCTTGACCTCGTCGGCGTCGGGCAGCTCGTCGAGGTCGTCCGGGGAGATCACCTCGTCGCCGAACAGCAGCGTCTCCATGACCAGGACGCCGTTGCGCGGGCGGATCGCGACGAGCTGCTCCTTCGACCTGATCACCACGCGCGCGATCCCCACGCGACGCGACTCCTCCATCGCCTTAAGCAGCAGGACGTACGCCTTGTCGGCGCCCTTGCCGGGCGCCAGGTAGTACGGATGGTCGTAGTACATCGGGTCGATGTCGTCGAGCTCGACGAAGTCCTCGATCTCGATCATCCGGGTCTTGCGCGGCTCGATCGAGTCGAGCTCCTCCGGCGTCACCACGACGTAACGCTCGGGGCTGAGCTCGTAGCCCTTGACCAGCCGCTCGTAGGGAACCTCCTCGCCCGTCTGCGGGTTGACCCGGCGCTGCTGGATCCGCGTGTTGTCCTTGCCGTCGAGCTGGTTGAAGCGCACGGTCTTGCGCGAGACCGCCGAATACATCTTCACCGGGATGTTGACCAGCCCGAAGCTGATCGCACCGCTCCAAATCGCCCTCGGCATGAGCCAAAACCTACCCCCGGACGCAAGATCCATTCCACGCGCGGGCAAGAACTTGCGTCACCTCCGCCCTCGCCCCTCGGCCGGCCAGGTGCCACGGGGGTCTGGGGGCGCGAGCCCCCA
>DATABO010000031.1:0-12039 GCA_036259535.1 Thermoleophilaceae bacterium | reverse complement strand
GCATCTCGGTCGCCCAGATCCGGCGCGCGGCGCGGTACTTGGCGATCTCCTCGAAGAAGTCGATCTGGGCGTTGAAGAAGAAGCTCAGCCGTGGCGCGAAGTCGTCGACGTCGACGCCGCGCTCGATCGCCCGCTCGACGTAGGTGAAGCCGTTCTTGAGCGTGAACGCGAGCTCCTGGGCGGCGGTCGCCCCGGCCTCGCGGATGTGGTAGCCGGAGATCGAGATCGGGTGCCAGCGCGGCAGCTCGGCGGTGCACCACTCGACCATGTCGGTGACGATCCGCATCGCCGGCTCGACCGGGAAGCACCACTCCTTCTGGGCGATGTACTCCTTGAGGATGTCGGTCTGGATCGTCCCCGCGAGCCGCTCGCGCGGCACGCCCTGGCGCTCGGCCGCGACGACGAAGAAGGCGAGCATGATCGCCGCCGGGGCGTTGACGGTCATCGACACCGACACCTTGTCGAGCGGTATGCCGGAGAAGAGCGTCTCCATGTCCTCGGGAGTGTCGATCGCGACGCCCTCGCGGCCGACCTCGCCGAGACTCAGCTCGGCGTCGGAGTCGTGGCCCATCAGCGAAGGCATGTCGAACGCCGTCGACAGCCCAGTCTGGCCGTGGTCGAGCAGGTAGTGGAAGCGCTCGTTGGTCTCCTCGGCGGTGCCGAAGCCGGCGAACTGGCGCATCGTCCACAGCCGGCCGCGGTACATCGAGGGGTAGACGCCGCGCGTGTAGGGGAACTGGCCCGGCAGCCCGATTCGGTCCTCGGCGTCCTCGGGCAGGTCGTCGGATGTGTAGAGCGGCGCGATCGGGTCGCCGGAGAGGGTGGTGAAGAGCGCGTCGCGCTCGGGGGTCCGCCCGTAGGCCGCGCGCCAGCGGGCGAGGTCCGGCGTGGCGTCGGCGTGGGTGGGCGGCATCTACGACTCCTCGAGTAGTTGGAAGCTGGATAGTAGGACTTCCTCGTATCTCGCGAGGGCTGGATGATGGCGGCAAGCGACTTAGGGTCGCCTAAGTTCGGGTACCCTAACTCGCGATGAGAACAGCAAGCGCAGTCTCCGCCCTCCTCCTCCTAGCTCTGGCGCTGTTCGCAGCCGCCCCAGCGCACTCTGCCCCCAAGCGCGTGGTCGCGCTCACCCCGTTCGCCGCCAACACGCTCGCGGGCCTCGGCGTCAAGCCGGTCGCGATCGGCGAGACGCTCGGTGGCATGGAGCGCTTCGCCTCGAACCTCGACGGCGTCGCGCGGCTCACGCTCTCGCATCCCAACGGCCCCAACATGGAGGAGCTCGCGGTGCGCAACCCGCAGCTCGTGCTGTCCTCGCCGACCTGGAGGAAGGGCGCGAAGACGATGCGCGACCTCGAGATGGAGGTCGTCGAGGCAGACCCGGCGAACGTCTCCCAGGCCTACGCCATGACGGAGCGGATCGGCCGGCTCGTCGGCCGCGCCGACAGCGCGCGACTGCTCGCGGCGCGGCTCCGGCGCCAGGTCCGCGAAGCGCGCCGGGGGATTCGCAGGCACCCGCGCACTCTCGTCGTGCTCGGCGTCGGCCGGACGCCGTTCGCGATGCTGCCGAACAGCTGGGGCGGGGACATCGTCCGCCGGGCCGGCGCCAGGCTCGTCACCGGCGGGGTCGCCAGTCGGAGCGGCTTCGCGCGGATCTCCGACGAGACGATCCTCGCCGCGAACCCCGATGTGATCGTCGCGGTGCCGCACGCCAGCTCCGACGACATCCCGGCGGTCTCCAAGTTCCTGCGATCCAACCCCGCCTGGAAGGACTCGAAGGCCGTCCGCAGCGGTCGCCTCTTCGTCTCGACCGACAACTCGCTGCTGCAGGCGAACACCGACGTCGCCGACGTGATCCGCAAGGTCCGGCGCGGCTACCTGGACAACTGAGCATGGTCCTGCGCCGCGCGGCGCTCGTCGTCGCGCTGATCGCGGCCGTCGCCGGCGGCTTGGCCGCGTCCCTCGCGCTCGGCGCCGTCGACGTCCCGCTCGGCACCGTCGTCGACGCCCTGCGCGGAAGCGCCGACCCCGGCCCACTGCGTCAGATAGTGCTCGACCTGCGCCTGCCGCGGACGGTCGAGGCGGTCGCCGTCGGCGCGGCGCTCGGCGTCGCCGGCGCGTTGCTGCAAGGGGCGCTCGGGAACCCGCTCGCGTCGCCCGACGTGATCGGGGTGACCGGTGGGGCCGGCTTCGGCGCCGTGCTGATCCTGATCGTCTTCCCGGGCTCGATCGCGCTGCTGCCGCTCGGCGCGCTCGCCTTCGGGCTGCTCGCCGCGGGCCTCGTCTTCGCGATCGCCTGGGCGGGACCCAACGCCGGCGGCGTCGGCCGGCTGATCCTCGCCGGCATCGCGATCGCCGCGCTGTTCGGCGCCGGCACGACCTCGGTGCTCGTCGCCTATCCCGACCGTGTGCAGTCGGCGCTGTTCTTCATCGCGGGGGGCCTGACGTCCGACGGCTGGTCCGACCTCAGGGTGGTCTGGCCGTACTTCGCCGTCGGCTTCGTGCTGGCCGTCAGCCTGGCCCAGCCGCTCGACCGGCTCGCGCTGGGCGACGACGTCGCCGCCTCGCTAGGCGCGCGCCCGCGCCTGCTCCGGCTGCTCGCCGGCGTCGCGGCCGCCCTGCTCGCCGCAGCCGCCGCCTCGCTGGCCGGCCTGCTCGGCTTCCTCGGCCTGGTCGTCCCGCATGCCGTGCGGCTCGCGTCGGGCACGTCGAGCCACACCTACGTTCTGCCGGTCTCCGCCCTCGGCGGGAGTGCGCTGCTGCTCGCCGGCGACACGCTCGCCCGGACCGTCAAGGCGCCTATCGAGCTGCCGGTCGGGCCGTTCATGGTCGTGATCGGCGTGCCGCTGTTCCTCTTCCTCCTGCGGCGGGCGGTGTGATGGCGCCGCCGGCGCTCGAGGCCCGCGACGTTCGCGTGTCGATCGGCGGCAACGCGATCGTCCATGCCGCCGACCTGACCCTCGAGGCGGGCAGGCTCGTCGCGCTGGTCGGCCCCAACGGCGCCGGCAAGTCGACCCTCGCACGCGCCGTCGCAGGCCTGCAGGGAACGGCCGCCGGCAAGGTCCGCTGGATGGGCGACGAGCTCGCGGGCCTGCGCGGCCGCAAGCTCGCGCTGCGACGCGCGTTCGTCCCGCAGCGTGCCCGGGTGCCCGACGGGGTGACTGTCGCCGAGGCGGTGCGGATCGGCCGCTCGCCGCATCTCAAGCCGCTGCAGCGACCGACCCGCCGCGATCACGCCGCCGTAGCCGACGCGATCGAGCGCGTCGGCGTCGCCGAGCTCGCCACTCGCAAGCTGACGACCCTTTCCGGCGGTGAGCTGCAGCGCGTCCAGATCGCCGTCGCGCTCGCTCAGGAGGCGCCGGTGCTGATAGCCGACGAGCCGACCTCGCAGCTCGACCTCGGGGCGACCGTCGCCGTAGCCCAACTGCTGCGCGGGCTCGCCGACGAGGGCCTCGCCGTGATGCTCGTTGCCCACGACCTCTCGCTCGCCGCCGCAGTCGCCGACAGCGTCGTCGTGATGTCGCGCGGGCGCACCGTCGCTGCCGGCCCGCCGGTCGAGACGCTCACTCCCGATCGGCTCGGCGAGGTCTGGGGCGTCGACGCCTCGATCGAGGCCGCCGGCCACCACACCGCTCTCCATGTCGCGTGGCTCGGCGGAGGGGGCGCGCCGAGACACCGAGTTAGGGTACCCTAACTCGGTGTCTCTCTTCGCCCCCTCGCTCCAGCGTGCCGCGCGGTGGTCGTCCATCGCGGCCGCCGCCACCGCGATGCTCGCCACCGGCGCCTCGGGCAGCCACGCCTCGGGATCGATGACGACGGCAGCGACCGGCGGCGGCCACGTCACGTTGTCGATCGGCGGCAAGGGCAGGGCGGTCGAGGCGCTCGCGGCCGCTGGCGTCAGGCCGCGCGCGATCGCGCCGGCGGCGAAGCGCGGCAGGCTGGTGCGGTTACCGGTCCGAAGCCTCTTCGTCGGCCGCATCGCCACCGCCTCGCTGCGCGGCGGCGTGCGCTTCGCGGCCGGCCCCCGCTCGCTTCGCCTGCGCTCGCTTCGCCTGCGACTGGCTCCTCGGCGGGCGACCCTCACCGCCGTCGCCGGCAAGCGCCGGATCACCGTCTTCTCCGCGACGCCGCGCGCGGCTGCCGAGATCGATGCCTCGACCGCCACTGCAACGCTCGGCGGAGCGAGGCTCCGCCTCACCACCGGCGCCGCCAGGCTCCTGCGGGCCAAGCTCGACCTCCCTGGCGTCGTCGCCGGACCGCTCGGAAGGCTCGCCGTCGACGCTGGCCCCAGGCGCCGCGCCGTCGGCGCTCCGACCCCCGGCGGCCAAGGCGGCCAAGGCGGCGGCCTCGCCCCCGTCGCTCCGCGGTCCGGGCCAATCGCGACCGAGCCGCCGCGGCTGACGCGTCCCCCGGGCGCGGTCGACGTTGCGACCGCCACGCTCAGGTGGCGCCCGCGCGAGTCATGGATCCAGTACGTCAACGGCGGCGAGGGGACGTCGGTGTCCGGTGGCGCCGCGAACGGGCCGCAGGAGGTGCGCCCGGGATCCTCGGTACCGCTCGTCTACTCCTTCACGAGCTTCCCGTTCGCGAACGGCTGGTACGACTCCGCCAGCGGCAAGGCGGCGATCTACTTCCGCGGCGGCGTGGGGTTCCGTCACGGCGCCCATGGGATCGACTTCTCCTCCTCGGACCCCGAGGTCGAGATCAACGGCGTCAGGTCGCGGGCGATCTTCCGCTTCGACGGCGCCGACGGGACCCCGTTCGACGGCCAGCGCGGCGTGCTCGTCGACCTGCACCCCGGGGCAGTCCAGGCTCCCGCGGGCGGGACCGTCACCTACGCCGACGTGCCCGGGACGATCCCGGCCGATGCCGGGCAGTCGGTCTTCGCCGGCTTCTACGCGGCGGGCGAGCCCTTCGGGACGCTGACCGTCTCCTTCACGACTCCGTGATCGCAGAAGCGCGACGCATCTCCGTGGAGCTTGCCTAACATGCTCCGGATGCCGTCTCTGCTCCGACCGGCCTCGTGCTTCGCGCTTGCCGTCGCGGCGCTCGTAGTCGCGGTCTGCTGGCCTGCGCTCGCCGGCCCGCCGGGGGCGATCGAGGTGACCGTCGAGAGACCCGACGGCGACACGGAGTCGATCCTCGCGTCCGAGGCCAGCCCGGACATCACCGGCCCGTACACCGTCCGGCAACGTGACGGAAGGACCACGCGCGTCCTGGTCGAGGACGGCGTGTCGATCCGTGAGCTGCTGTCTGCGACGCAGACCGAGCTCGGCTACGGCGCCGTCGAGATCGCGCGTCCCGGTGGCGGGGTCGTGAAGCTGACGCGCAAGCAGATCGACGCCGCCACGCCGCGACCGCCGGTGCTCTACTCCGACGAGACCGGCGCGACTTGGTTCCTGAGGTCGCCGACCAGCTCGACCGACGTCAACGCCGCCGATCACTTCAGGGTCACGGGGTCGACGCTGGCGATCAAGCAGATGGACGACGAGCTGACCGTCGAGGTCAAAGCCTCTCGCAAGCGGATCGAGCCGGGCGAGTCGATCAGGTTCACGGTCGAGGTGAGCGGTGGGCCCTCGGACGCCGAGTACCTCTACGAGTGGAACTTCAACGACGGCGAGCGACTCGCCGACGGACGCGCGACCGAGACTCACGAGTTCGTCGAGGCGGGCACCTTCAGGGTGCTCGCGAGCGTCACGATCGTCGGCGAGTCGCGCAGCGACTCCGGCGTGGTCGAGGTCCAGGTCGGGGACCCGGCGCAGAGCGAGAAGGACCGCGAGGGCGGCGGCACCAACGAGACCGGCACCGGTGACAGCGGCGCTCTGGACGGCTCGACGGGCGGCGGCTCGACCTATGGCGACAGCGGCTCCACCTACACCCCGTCCTACACGCCGCCGCCCGCGTCGTCGACTCCGGTCACGCCCACGCCGCCTCCGACTCCGCCGACGCCGACGCCCAAGCCGCCGAAGCCGCCCGGCATAGCAACCTCCTCCGGCACGACCGTCGAGGGCAACCTGCTGGCCGACGCAAGCGACCCGCCGGGCAACATCCTCGAGTCGGCCGCCCGCGCAGCGCGCGACGGCAACCCGCGCGACGACGAGGCCGACGACGGCGGCAGCGTGCCGGAGGCGGCGCTCAGCGTCGCCGGTGCGCTGGCGCTGCTCGGGCTCGGCGCGGGCATCGAGAGCCGCCAGGGGCGCCTGCCACGCCTGCGCCTGCCGCGACGCGGCGCCTGACCCTTTGGGTAGATTCGCCCCTTACATGTCGGCTTACCCCAACGAGCAGAGCGAGGCGCCGAACCAGTGACGATCGAGAACATCCTCTTCGACGTAGCCGACGCGCTGCGCTACCCGGTCCTGATCGCCGCGATGCTGGCGGTCGTCGTCGTGGTCGTCGAGCTCGGCGCCCTGCTGGCCGAGCTCCGCAAGCGGCGGCGGCGCGGGCTCTCGCGGCTCGAGCAGGGCCTCGACGGGATCCGCGCGGCGCTCGCCAAGGGCGACAGCGCCACGGCGCTCAGCCTCGCCCGCGGGCTCGGCTACAACCAGTCGATGACCGAGGCGCTGGCTGCGATCGTCGAGCAGCGTGGCAAGCCGGACGCGCCGGATCGGATCGCGAAGCGGATGGCCGAGTACGACTACCGCTCGATGCGCCGCCTCGAGCGCACCCGCATCCTCGTCCGGATGGGCCCGGCGCTCGGCCTGATGGGGACGCTGATCCCGCTCTCGCCGGCGCTCGCGGCGCTCGCCGAGGGCGACGTCCAGCGCCTCACCGAGGACCTGCGCGTCGCCTTCAGCGTCACCGTCGCCGGCCTGCTCGTCGGCATGATCGCCTTCGCGATCTCGCTCGTCCGCGACCGCCTCTACGCCCAGGACTACTCCGACGTCGAGTACGTCCTGGCCGGCCTGTCGGGCGTCCCGACGCCACCGTCGCCGAAGGCGCCGCCGACCGGTGAGGCGAAGGTCGCGGCGACCGAGGTCGCCCAGTCGAGCGCTGCTCCGACGACCGTCGTGCTGCCCGCCTCGTCGCCGCCGACCGCCCCGGAGGGCGCTTGACGCCTCGCGTCAACGCTCGCGCGCGGACGCGTGAGGATCGCGCCGGCGATCCGCTCGACGGGCTCGTCAACCTGTTCGACCTCGGCATCGTGCTCGCGGTCGCGTTCCTGCTCGCCGCCCTGACCTCGATCGACCTCGCGCCGTCGGTGCTGCAGCAGAACGACGAGCAGGGCGCGGCCGGCGCCGAGGTCCCCGCCGACTCGGTGATCGCGAAGCCGGGCGAGGAGGCCAACACGATCCAGCTCCAGCCCGGCGAGGAGGTCGTCGGCCAGGGCGAGCCGGTCGGCACCGTCTATCGGCTCGACGACGGCCGCACGGTGATCGTCCGGCCGGGCGACGCACCGCCGGTTCCCGGCGAGGACGCACCGAGCGGAGGCACCTCGGGCTCGTCGAGCCCGAGCTCGCCGGGCAAGCCCGACACCACCACCGCGCCGGACACGCCGACGACCACTCCGACGCCTGACAGCACTCCGTCGCCGGATGGCGCGACCGGCGGCGCCGGCGCTCCGAGCGACGCGCTGACCGCGCCGCAGCCGAGCACCGGCGCCCCGTAGCGGGCGCTAGCCGAGTCGCACGACCGCGCGGCGGTCGCCGCCCACGACGCGCAGCAGGTACCTGCCACGCAGGCGCTTGGACGAGCCGTCGACGAGCCTCACCCTGACGGTCCTGCCCTTGACCCGGCCGCGCGCCACCAGCTTGCCTCTCCTGAGCACCCGGACCTTGCGCGCGCCCTTGCCGAATGGCGCCTCGGCGAGCACGGCGACATGAATCCGACGGACCACCCGCACCGTCACGCCGTCGGTCCCCTTGGGGCCAGCCGGACCGGTCGCGCCGGGCGCGCCGGACGGCCCGCGAACCTCGTCGGGGGTGACGCGGATCGCGAAGCTGCCGAAGATGTTCGGCGTCCGGTTCGGCCCGCTGTCGACCGGATAGGCGGCCGGGAACGCGTGGCCCTCGGTCTCGATCATCGGCACGATCCCGGTCAGCGTCTGGCTGCCGTCGGAGCCGACACGCCACCGCGCGGGGGGATACGGAGCACCCGACGGGGGCGTGCCGCCGTCGAGGTCGAGCTCCCAGATCGCCGGGCCGTCGCCGTAGGGCACCGGCGCGCTGCCCGCTCCCCCGGTCGTCGTGAGACCGGTGGCGTGCAGGAAGCCGCTCCCGTCCCCGTTGAGCACGATGCGCGGATCGTCGACGGTGATCGTGAAGCCGTGTCCTGAGGGCGGCGGCGGCGCGACGAACGACACCCGTCCCACGAAGCGCAGCGTCCCCTCCCAGTCGTGGGCGAGCGGGCTGCCCTCGAAGCCGCCGCTGCCGTTGGGGTAGGAGAAGGTGTAGTTCGCGCCCGCGCCGCGTGGCGCCGCACCGTCGATCGCGGCGACCGCGACGCCGTCAGGGCCGGCGATCGTCGCGCCGCGGTCGGCGGTCGCCGTGCCGCGTGCGCCGGAGAAGGGCGTCGGGTTGGTCACGTGGCCGAGCCACGTGCAGTTGAGTCCTGTTCCGCTGCAGCCGCTCGAGAACGCGTTCTCGGTCGTCCAGTCGAGTGTCATGGCGGCTGACGCGCCGCCGGGGGCTATCGCGGCGACGGCGACGGCAACGGCTGTGGGGAGGAGCTTCTTCATGCATGTCCTTTCGGGGTTTTGAAGCAGCTATTAGGGAACCCTAAGTTAGGAGACCCTAACACCGTATTCGCGATTCTCGTCCCCCGGTGCCGGGTATGCGTCGCGCGTGAGCAAGCCACCCCGAGCACCCGCGTTCGTCATGGGACTGGGTCTCGGCGGCTTCGTCGACGGCATCGTCATGCATCAGATCCTCCAGTGGCATCATCTACTCACCGATACCGGCGACCACCCCGCGACGACCGTCGCCGGCCTCGAGGCCAACACGCTCGCCGACGGGTTCTTCCACCTCGCCACCTGGATCCTCGTCGTCGCCGCCATGCTGCTCACCGTCGGGGCCTGGCAGCGGGGCGAGCTCGCCCCGCCCTGGCGTGCCCACTTCGGCATGCTGCTCGCCGGCTGGGGCGCCTTCAACCTCGTCGAGGGCCTGATCGACCACCAGCTGCTCGGCATCCACCACGTCCGCGACGATCTCGGCGCCCCGCTCGGCTGGGATCTCGCCTTCCTCGCCTCTGGGGCGCTGCTGATCGCCGTCGGTCTCGCGCTCGCCCGCTCAAGTCGCGCGCCGTCTCTGTCGAGATAGGCGCTATGACTGCTGGCAGCATCGCCCTGGAAGGCGAGTCGGTCGCCGAGGCTTCTTCTTCCGGCACCGCGAGGCGCTCGAGGTCTGTCCTTGGCCGCCTGATCGCTCTGCTGCCGCATGGCAGGTCACTGCCGGAGGCCGACTGGGCCCGCCGGCACCGGGCGATGGTCTGGCTCGTCTGGCTCAACGCGATCGGGCTCGGGGTCTTCGCGCTCGCGCGCGGGAACAGCATCGGTCACAGCCTCTTCGAGATCACGCCGATCACCGCGTGCGCGATCGCGGCGGGCATGCCCCGGCTCGGTCGCCGCGTGCGCACCGGCGTCGTCGCGATCGGGCTGCTCACCTCCTCGGCGGTGCTGGTCCACCTCTGGGACGGTCAGATCGAGGCGCACTTCTACTTCTTCGTGATGGTCACCGTGCTCTCGATCTACGAGGAGTGGTTCCCCTACCTGCTCGGCGTCGCCTACGTCGTGATCCACCACGGGCTCGCCGGAGTCCTCGATCCGACCTCTGTCTACAACCACTCGGGCGCCTGGGGCAATCCGTGGGAGTGGGCGGGGATCCACGGCGGCTTCATCGCGCTGCTCGGCCTCGCCAACATCACGACCTGGCGCATGAACGAGGACCTGCGCGCCCAGAACGCGCGCGCCCATCGGGACACGCTCGCCAGCGAGGAGCGCTTCCGCTCGGCCTTCGACGACGCTCCGATCGGGATGGCGCTCGTCGACGCCGCCGGACGGTTCCGGCGTGCGAACCGGCGCCTCGCCGACCTCACCGGCCACCCGTGCGAGCAACTCCTGGAGATGTCGCTCGACGACCTCTCGGGCTCCGGAGGGCAATGGCG
Source organism: Thermoleophilaceae bacterium (assembly GCA_036259535.1). GTDB lineage: Bacteria > Actinomycetota > Thermoleophilia > Solirubrobacterales > Thermoleophilaceae > JAAYBF01. The sequence goes on along the minus strand of DATABO010000031.1, from coordinate 1,944 downwards.
TCCGACGGAGGCCGACGGCGAGGAGGAGCGTCGCTTCAAGCACGCCGACGGCACCGTCGGATGGTGCCTCTGGCAGCACACCTTCGTCGACGAGGCGGAGCCGTATTGGATCTGCCAGTTCGTCGACATCTCGCGCCGCAAGCAGGCGGAGAGCCAGCTCACGCACCGCGCGAACCACGATCCGCTCACCGGACTGCCGAACCGCTCGCTCTTCGGGCGTCGCCTCGGCAGGGCGCTGAGCGACGCGCGCGCCGGCGGCGGCCGCCTGGCGGTCACCTTCCTCGACATCGACGACTTCAAGTTGATCAACGACTCGCTCGGCCACGAGGCCGGCGACCAGCTGCTGGTCGCCGTCGGCGAGCGGCTGCGCCGCGTGCTGCGTCCGAGCGACCTGGTCGCCCGCTTCGGCGGCGACGAGTTCACCTTCTGCTTCGAGAACGTCGACGACGAGCGCCATGCACGGCGGATCGCGGAGCGGCTCGGAAGCGTGCTGCGGGCGCCTTTCGTGGTCCAGGGCGAGTCGCGCTTCGTCACCGCGAGCCTCGGGATCAAGCTCAGCAGGGGAGAGGAGACGGCGGAGGCACTGCTCGCCGACGCCGATGCCGCGATGTACCGAGCCAAGGAGCTCGGCAAGGCGCGCGCCGAGTTCTTCGACGAGACGATGCGTCAGCGGGTCGTTGAGCGGCTCGAGCTCGAGACCGGCCTGCGCGACGCCGTCGAGCGCGGCCAGCTGCGGCTCGACTACCAGCCGGCGGTCGACCTGCGCAGCGGCGAGATGGTCGGGGTCGAGGCCTTGGTGCGCTGGGACCATCCGACGCTCGGGACCGTCGCTCCCGACCGCTTCATCCCGGTCGCCGAGCGCACCGGCCTGATCCTGCCGATCGGCGAGTGGGTGCTGCGCGAGGCCTGCAACCAGGTCGCGCGCTGGAAGGAGGACGGCACCTCGCGGGCCTCGGACCTCACGATGTCGGTGAACGTCTCGGCGCGCCAGCTGCTCTCCGACGACCTCGTAGAGGTTGTCCGCGCCGCCTTCACCGACGCCGGCATCGAGCCCGAGCGGCTCTGCCTCGAGGTCACCGAGAGCGCCGTGATCGCCGATCCCGACGTAGCTCTCGAGACGCTGCGCGAGCTCGCTGAGCTCGGCGTCGGCCTCGCGATCGACGACTTCGGCATCGGCTACTCGTCGCTGGGCAACCTGCGCGACCTGCTGCCCGTCGACGTGCTCAAGATCGACCGCTCCTTCGTGTCCGGCATGAACTCGCGCAGCGAGGACCACGCGATCGTCGAGTCCGTCCTCCAGCTCGCCAAGGCGCTCGGCGTCCGCGCGATCGCCGAGGGCGTCGAGACGCCCGACCAGGCCGACGCGTTGCGAGACTTGGGCTGCGTCTACGCCCAGGGCTACCACTACGCGCGTCCCGGCAAGCCGAAGGCCGTCGACGAGCTGCTGGCGCGCGAGGCGCTGGGCGAGCTCTCGAGCTGAGCCGCGCGCTAGGGCCGCGGTCCACGTCGGCCGAGCACGCCGCCCTCTCGGCCCCGCTGGATCCCGTAGAGGCGTAGGTTGACCGTGCTCACGTCCACGCTGAGTCCGAGCAGGTCGAGCTGCAGGTCGTCGAGCGTCAGCGTCAGGATTCGGCAGCTCGACTTCTGCGCCGCAACCGCGAAGCGCACTGGACGCTTCGCGGACTGGCTGGCCCCGGTCAGGTCGGTCAGCCGCGCCGTCAGCTCTCCGCGCCCGACGATCCGCCCGCTGCTGACCGCGAACTTCTTGACCGCCACGTCCAGGGTCACGGTGCCGCTGTCGCGCAGCTCGCCAGTGGTCGCGGCGGCTGGAGCGGCGGCCGCAGTGCCGCGGCCACGGTCGCGATGAGCACGAGCCTTACTCGCACGAGACCCTCCGATTTGTGGGCATGTGAGTCCCCCAGCAAATGCCCCCCGCCCCCAAAT
>DATABO010000030.1:0-58216 GCA_036259535.1 Thermoleophilaceae bacterium | reverse complement strand
GAGCGATGAGCACGGCCACCGATCCGCAGGCGCTCGCGCTGCACGACGCCGACAGCCACGATCTGATCCGCGTGCACGGTGCCCGCGAGAACAACCTCAAGGACGTCGACATCGAGCTGCCGAAGCGGCGGTTGACCGTGTTCACCGGTGTCTCCGGCTCGGGCAAGAGTTCGCTGGTGTTCGACACGATCGCCGCGGAGTCGCAGCGGCTGATCAACGAGACCTACAGCGCCTTCGTCCAGGGCTTCATGCCGACGATGGCGCGCCCCGAGGTCGACGTCCTCGACGGGCTGACGACCGCGATCATCGTCGGTCAGGAGCGGCTGGGCGCCAACCCCCGCTCCACGGTCGGCACCGTCACCGACACCGGTGCGCTGCTGCGCATCCTGTTCAGCAGGCTCGGGACGCCGCACATCGGCTCGCCCCAGGCGTTCTCCTTCAACGTCGCCTCGATCAGCGGCGCCGGCGCCGTCACCATCGAGCGCGGCGGGCAGAAGACGAAGGAGCGGCGCTCGTTCAGCATCACCGGCGGGATGTGCCCGCGCTGCGAGGGCCGGGGCTCGGTGAACGACATCGACCTCACCGCGCTGTACGACGAGACCAAGTCGCTCAACGAGGGCGCGCTCACGATCCCCGGTTACAGCATGGACGGCTGGTACGGGCGCATCTACCGCGGCTGCGGCTACTTCGACCCCGACAAGCCGATCAAGGACTTCACGAAGAAGCAGCTGCACGACCTCCTGTACAAGGAGCCCACCAAGATCAAGGTCGACGGGATCAACCTGACGTACTCGGGTGTGATCCCGCAGATCCAGAAGTCGTACCTGTCGAAGGACGTCGACTCGCTGCAGCCGCACATCCGTGCCTTCGTCGAGCGGGTCGCGACCTTCACCACCTGCCCCGAGTGCGAGGGCACCCGGCTCACCGAGGCGGCCCGGTCGTCGAAGATCGCCGGCATCTCCATCGCCGACGCCTGCGCGATGCAGATCAGCGACCTCGCCGAGTGGGTGCGCGGGCTCGACGAGCCGTCCGTCGCGCCACTGCTGACGAACCTGCGCGACACCCTCGACTCGTTCGTGGACATCGGGCTGGGCTACCTGTCGCTCGACCGGCCGTCGGGCACGCTGTCGGGCGGCGAGGCGCAGCGCACGAAGCTGATCCGCCACCTCGGCTCCGCGCTCACCGACATCACCTACGTCTTCGACGAGCCCACCATCGGCCTGCACCCGCACGACATCCAGCGGATGAACGACCTGCTGCGGCAGCTGCGCGACAAGGGCAACACCGTCCTCGTCGTGGAGCACAAGCCGGAGGCGATCGCGATCGCCGACCACGTCGTCGACCTCGGCCCGGGCGCCGGCACCGCGGGTGGCGAGGTGGTGTTCGAGGGCACCGTCGAGGGGCTGCGGGCCAGCGGCACTCGCACCGGGCGTCACCTCGACGACCGCGCGTCGCTGAAGCCGTCGGTGCGGACGCCGTCGGGGGCCCTCGAAGTGCGTGGTGCCGACACCCACAACCTGCAGGGGGTCGACGTCGACATCCCGCTCGGCGTGCTGGTCGTCGTCACCGGCGTGGCCGGCTCGGGTAAGAGCTCGCTCATCCACGGCTCGGTGGCCGGGCGCGAGGGCGTCGTCGCGATCGACCAGACCCCGATCCGCGGCTCGCGGCGCAGCAACCCGGCGACGTACACGGGGCTGCTCGACCCGATCCGCAAGGCGTTCGCGAAGGCCAACGGCGTCAAGCCGGCGCTGTTCAGCGCCAACTCCGAGGGCGCCTGCCCGGCCTGCAACGGAGCGGGTCTCATCTTCACCGAGCTGGGCTTCATGGACACCGTCTCCGCCCCTTGCGAGGAGTGCGAGGGCAAGCGGTTCCAGGCCTCCGTGCTGGAGTACAAGCTGGGCGGCCGCGACATCAGCGAGGTGCTCGCCATGCCGGTGAGCGAGGCCGAGGAGTTCTTCGGCGCCGGCGAGGCCCGCATCGCGGCTGCGCACGCCATCCTCAACCGGCTCGCCGACGTCGGGCTCGGCTACCTCAGCCTCGGCCAGCCGCTCACCACGCTGTCCGGCGGCGAGCGGCAGCGGCTCAAGCTGGCCACCCGCATGGGCGAGAAGGGCGGCGTCTACGTCCTCGACGAGCCGACCAGCGGCCTGCACCTCGCCGACGTCGAACAGCTGCTCGGCCTGCTCGACCGGCTCGTCGACGCCGGCAAGTCGGTGATCGTCATCGAGCACCACCAGGCGGTCATGGCGCACGCGGACTGGATCATCGACCTCGGTCCGGGCGCAGGTCACGACGGCGGCCGCATCGTCTTCGAGGGCACCCCCTCCGACCTCGTCGCCGCCCGCTCCACCCTCACCGGCGAGCACCTCGCGGACTACGTCGGCGCCTGACCGGGATCAGCCGAAGGCGAAGAGCAGGGGGAGGACGGCGACCACCGTCGCCGCCCAGACCGCGAAGACGGGCAGGTACCGGGTCTGCCAGCGTTCGACGCGGTGGAAGGCGGTCCGCCCCGCGAGGAACCGCACCGCGAACCAGGCGGCCCCAACCAGGTTCACGAGCAGGACGAGGTTGAGGCCGAGCGCTGCCACGCGGTTCGGGGTGAACCCGAGATCGCCGATGCGGGCCACCATCGAGCCGAGCACCATCACGTCGAGCACGAGGGCGCTTCCCACGGCGAGCAGCTGGACGCGGTCCATCAGCCCGGCCGGTCGGGACACCTCGCGCGCGGACACCGCGTAGAGGACGAGCCCCAGCACGACCACCATGAGGGCGTCGAAGACGGCGAGCAGCTCGCGGTCGAACGCGCCTGCCACGCCGGACACGACGTAGGTGACCGCGGCGACGGTCAGCATCAGGGCGAACAGCGGGGTGAAGAGCAGGGTGAGCACCGGTGCCATGTTCTCCACCACGTGCTGCTTGGACTCCACGAGCCAGGCCGCCACGACCACGGCCCCGGCCGCGCCCGACGGCAGCACCCACTCCGCGATCCGCTCGACGTCGACGCCGATCGGATCGAGGATCGCGCCGGTGAGCAGGAGCAGCACGCCACCGCCGAGCGCGATGAGCACGTAGTAGATGGCCCACTCGCCGGTGAAGCGGACGAAGTCCATGCGCCGCTCGTGCGACCGGAGCGTGCCGCCCATGTACGGGTAGGCGACCGCGAACCACAGGGCGACCGGCAGGTGGACCCCGGCCAGCGGCTCGGTCGCCGAGCCCGCGCCGTAGGGGTAGAGGTTGATCGCGAGCGCGCCGAGCAGGAACGGCGCGGCCGTGATGACGCAGCGCCGGGCGTCGAGCCGCCGCCGGCGAGCGAAGTACCCGGCGAGGAACGGCAACACGAAGAGGCTGAGGTTGCGCGCCAGCCACCCCGACTCCTCGTCGGGGAACTGAGCAGCCAGGCGTGCGACCTGGATCGTGACGGCCGCGCCCAAGGCGAAGGCGAGCGCCTCGAGCCAGCCGCTGGCCGGACGGGCCGGCTCGTCGGCACCGTTGAGGACGAGCTGCTTCCACAGCCGGCCGCTGTGCTCGCGCGCGAACTCCCGCGACAGGGTGTCGAGGTCCCCCATGCGCTTCACGGCGACGAGGAACGCCTCGTCGGCCGTGAGCCCGGCCGCGTCCAGCTCGGCTATCTCGTCGCGAAGATGGGCCTCCAGCTCGTCGGCGTCGCGGCCGTCGACGGCCGTCGCCCTCCCGACGTAGGCCCGCCATTCGGCGATCTGTGGTTCGACGTCATGCAATGGGTCGCGCCTCGCCGAGTGCCGCCGGCAGGGAAGCCGAGGTCCGCCAGACGTCGCCCAGCGCACGCGTCACCGTCAACCACTGCCGTTGCTGCTCGGCGAGCGTCGCTCGGCCCTCTTCGGTGATCGAGTAGTACCGCCGGCGCCGGCCCTCGGGCGGCGTGCGCCACTCCGTCGTCACGTACCCGAGCCGGCTGAGGCGGTGGAGCAGCGGGTAGAGCATCCCGTCGGTCCACTCCATCTCGCCCTCCGACAGGTCGCGCACCCGCTTGAGGATCGCGTAGCCATAGCTCTCGCCCTCGGCGAGGATCGCGAGCACCAGTGGCGTCGCGGATGCCGCTACGAGGTCCTTATCGATGTGCACGGGTGCCCGGAGGGGTCGAGGCGTTAGGCATAGAGCTGCAAGGTATCAGGAGGAGCGCTGGCGTTGCCGACCCGGCAGGTCGATCGCCACGCTCCTGCGCGCGGTGGACCCTCCGGAGGTCGGTACGGCGCGCAGGTCCACGCGCACTCCGCCTGCACGGCGGATCTTGCGGCGCGCCCCGGGCGCGAAGCGCAGCACGACGGTCGTCGGGCGGCGCGCCGCGGCCTTGAAGCGAGCGCGGGCGAGCGGGCGGACGCCAGCGCCACGCCGCCGGGCTGCCGGGTACGCGGTCGCCGTCCCCGCGCAGGCGACCGGGCAGGTCAGCGTCAGCCGCGCCCGCCCGGCGCCGGGGGTCAGCCGAGCCCGTTTCGGCATCGGGATCTCCAAGTCGTCGAGGACGGAGTCGGGCGGCCCCGCCGGCGGCGTCGGGCGCGCCGGCGGCACGGGGATGTCGCTCTCCTCGAGGTCGGTCCGCCAGTGGGCCGTGCGCACGAACGTCACGGTCGCCTTCCACGAGAGCACGCACGAGGCGGTGTAGGTCCCGTGCCCCGGGCAGCTGCTGCCGCTGACCGTGTTGTCGAGCAGCTGGATGACCTTGCCCATCCCGACCGCCTCGTGCGGCATGTCGAACGCGTGGTCGAAGGGACCCCAGGGGATCTCCATGTCGGTGCTGCCGACTCCGAGCGTCTGGGCACCGCCGCCGCCGAACACGCCCGAGCAGCTCGGGAGGTGGAAGCTCACCCCGCCGAGCACGCGCACGTCGATGCTCTCGACGTTGGGATCCGGCGTTGGGATCACAGAGTCTCCCAGCCAGCCGAAGCTGGGCGGGCTGGCCAGCGTGGTGCCGGTGCAGATCCCGGTCAAGACGCCCTCCGGGGTCGGGATGCTCGCCTGCAGCTCCGCGTCGATCTCCGACACCGTCGTCTCGGGCACCTGCGAGGTGACTCGGACGTCCTTGTCGTAGAACGTCACCGACGGGAAGCGGGTGCTCCACTCGAACGCCGCTCGCTCGCTCTGCTGCCACGGGCCGTACGCCGCCGGGTAGGAGTCGGTGCGGGCGTAGGTGGCCTGGCCCTCGATCGTCACGTCGTACTCGGTCACGGCGATCGCCTGCGCGGCTACCGGAACAAGCGCGAGGACCGTCACTGCGAGGGCCAGGACGGCGCACGCGAGGATCGATGAGGTTGCGTTGCGCATGGTGCTCTCCTTGCTCGCTCGTTCGTCTCAGCGCCGCGTCGCCGGCGGGACGTGGTGGTTGCCCTTGAAGAGGTCCTGCGGGTCGTAGAGCGCCTTGACGCGACGCAGCCGCTCCCAGGTGTCGGCGTCGAAGAAGGAGCTCGCGTCCACCGGCTCCTCGACGAAGTTCGGGTACTCGCCGACCGCGTGCGGCGCGACGGCGGCCGACACCGCCTCGAGCTCGGCGAGGACGGCCGGGTCCGCCTCCGGCGTGGGGACGACTCCCAGGGCGAACATCGAGATCTGGCCGGGGAGCGTGGCGCGCGCTCCGGCGCTCGGCTCGCGGCGGGCCAGGGCGCCGCCCATGTGGCGGAATTGCACCATCCCCAGCGCGGACCCCGGACCGGCAACCCGCGTCACCGTCTCGATCGCCTCGGAGGACAGCCCGTCGATCAGCGCGTGCGCGGTCCGGACGGGCAGCGGGTCGGGCGGGTCCATCGCCAGCTCGGCGAGGCCGATCGGCGGCTGCATCGCGAACGTGTCCATCTCGGGGTGGAGTCGGCGCAGCGGCTGCAGCAGCTCGCGCCCGTCGGCCTCCGAGCCCAGGAACGCCGCCATGACGACCACGAACGAGCGCCCGCGGACGATCGCCGGGAACTCGGGCAGCGGCGGGAAGTGCAGGACGCTCGCCCACGAGGTGATCTCCTCCGGCAGCGACGGCAGCAGCTCCGTCCAGGCGTGCAGCACGTCCGACGTCTGCTCGAGCGCGAAGAACAGCGTGCCGGCGTACAGCTCGCGCACCGGCTGGACGGCGAACTCGATCGCGGTCACGACGCCGAAGTTGCCGCCGCCACCGCGCAGCGCCCAGAAGAGGTCGGGCTCGTGGACGGCGTCGGTGCGCACGAGGTGGCCCTCGGCCGTGACGAGCTCGATGGCGGTCACCGCGTTGGTCTGCATCCCGTGCTTGCGCGCGAGCCAGCCGATGCCGCCGCCGAGCGAGTAGCCGACGATCCCGACGTCCGGCGAGGAGCCGTGCAGGCCGGCCAGGCCGAGCTCGGACAGGTGCGGCGTCACCTTCTCCCACTTCGTCGCCGCGCCGACGCGGACGCGGCGTGCGCCGGCGTCGATCGACACGCCGATCAGCGCTGAGGTGTTGAGGATCAGCGCACCCTCCAGCGAGCCGAGCGGGCCGGCGTTGTGCCCCGTCGCCTGCGCGGCGACGCGCAGGTCGCGCTCGGCGGCGGAGGCGATGACGGCCGCCACCTCGCGCTCGTCGGTGGGGAACGCGATCTCCTCGGGGCGCTGGTCGTCCAGCAGGTTGAAGGTGCCGCGGGCGGCGTCCCAGTCCGGGTCGCCGGGTCGGACGACGCGCCCCAGGTGCCTGGTTGTGTCGGTGCTGGCCATGCTCAAGTCCTTTCGCTCGATGTCTGCAGCCAGCATCCGGCCGCGCCGGCCGGCGCACATCGAGGCGGCCCCCAAACAGCGGCCCGAGAAATTCGGCGGGCAGACCCCCTAGGGGGACGCGGCGGCGCTGCCCGCGAGCACCGGCTCGAGCTCGCGGCGCGAGCGGATCCCGAGCTTGCGGTAGGCGTTGGAGAGGTGGACCTCGACGGTCTTCGGCGTCACGTAGAGCTCCTGGGCGATGTCGCGATTCGTCTTTCCGGCCGCGGCCAGGTCGACGACGCGGCGCTCGCTCGGCGTCAGCGACTCGACGCCGCTGAGCGCGTCGCGGCGAGGGCGAGCGCCCGCGGCGTGGAGCTCCGAGCGCGCCTGCTCGCAGAGGCCCTCCGCCCCGCAGACGCGGGCCAGGTCGAGTGCATGCCGCAGCGGCTCGCGCGCTTCGGTGGGCTTGCGCGCGCGCCGTAGCGCCGAGCCGAGGGCGGCCAGCGCCTTGGCGTGCTCCAGGCGCGCGGTCGACCGCTCGAGGATCGCCACGGCCTCTCGCAGCCGCTCCAAGCCGTCGTCGCGCTCCAGCGTTCCGAGCACCCGCAGCGTTCGCCCGAGCGCCCATGGCGCGCCGAAGGCGCGCGTGACCTCGAGCTCCTGGCGTGCGAGCTCGACCGCCTCCTCGTGACGATCGAGGCGCTCGAGCGCCTCGGCCTTCAAAGATCGCCACCAGAGCCGCGACGGATCGGGGATCGCCTCGCAGTGCGCCGCCAGCTCGTCAGCCACCGCCGCGGCCTCCGCGGCCTCGCCGGCGGCGGTCAGCAGCGCCACGCGCGTCGTCAGCCATGAGCTCGTGGCGTGTGAGCGGGGGGCGACCGTCCCGACCCGGCCCAGGACGTCCCAGGCCTCGGTCACGCGGCCGCGCTCGCGCAGGACGTCGGCGAGGAAGGAGCGGCTGTTGACGGTCGCGTACTCGTCGTGGCCCCACATCGTGAACGCATCGTCGGCGGCGCGCAGCGCCTCCTCGGCGCCAATCAGGTCGCCGCTGCGCAGCTGGCTGTAGCCGTGCCAGAGGTGGATCGACGACGCCGACAGCAGCGACCCGCGACGGTGGGCGTCGTCGAGGGCCTGCTTCCAGATGTCGACCAGCTCGGGCCGGTCGGTCACGATCAGCGTGACGATCGCCGCGAACGGCACGAGCGCCGGATCCGCCGTGCTGAGCTCCCCGCCCTCGAGTGCCGCGAGCGCCAGCTCGGCGCACTCCGCGGCGGTGCCGTCGGTGCAGACCGCCTCCCACGCCGCCATCGCGGCGAGCATGCGGGAGCCTGGGCCGCCCTCGGGCGTGCGGCGGTACTCGCGCAGGCGCGACAGCCGCTCGCTGCGGCCGGCGCCGAAGTAGACGGTCATGTACTCCACCGCCTCGAGGCCCATCCGAACGTCGTCCATCCCGTCGGGGAGCTCCTCGGCCGCCCGCCGCGCGATCGACGCGCCCTCCTCCGGCGACCCGGTGAACACGAGCGCCCGCGCGAGCAGGCCTGCGGCGGCCGCGCGCGAGAGGGGGTCCGTGAGCTCCTCGTAGGCGAGGGCCAGGTGTCGCGTCGCTGTCGGGCCGCTCGTGAGCGTCTCGGCCGTGCCGAGCTCGAGCAGCAGCCGCCCGCGGTCCGCGTGGGCGGGGAAGTCATCCAACGCCCGTCCGAGGTAGGCGGCGGCGCTGTCTGCCGCCCCGGCTCGCATCGCCGCGCGTCCCGCCTCCCACAGCAGCTCCGCCGCCCAGCGCTCGCCGCGCGGCGCGGTGTGGAGCAGCTGCGCGGCCACCTGCTCGATCGGCGCGTCGTCGTCGCGCAGGAGCGCGGCGGCGCGCGCGTGCTCGAGCTCGCGCTCCGCGGGGGAGAGCTCGTGGTAGACGGCGTCGCGAACGAGCGGGTGCACGAAGGCGAGCGGAGGCTCCGGGCGCAGAATCTCGGCGTGGGCGAGCCTGCGGGTCGCGTCGGCCAGGCCTGCCTGCTCGACGTCGGCGAGCCGCGCGACCACGGACAGGCCGGCCCCGTCTCCGAGCACTGCGACCGCCCGCGCGACCGACCGCGCGTCGGCCGGCAGGCGCGCGATACGCGTCAGCACCGTGCGCGACACGGCGCGCGGGCCGACGGCGGTGACGCGGTCGACGTGCGCGGCGTCAGGTCGCACGCCCTCGCTGCGCAACGCCGTGACGAGCTGGCTGAGCAGCAGCGGATTGCCGCCGGTCGACACCTGGCAGGCGGCCATGAACGGCTCGTCGGGCGCGGCGCCCAGGCGGTCCTCGATGATCGCGGCCACGGCGGCCTCGCTCAGCGGTGCCGGCCGGACACCGATCGCAGCCGGAGCGTGGGCGATCTCGCCGAGCAGAGCGGGATCGGTCCCGGGCTCGGCCTCTCGCAACCCGGTCAGGAGCAGGATCGGCTGGCTCTCGAGTCGCCGGGCGAGGTAGGCGAGGAACAGCAGCGACGGCCGGTCGCACCAGTGAAGGTCGTCGACGGCCAGCAGCAGCGGGCCCTCCTCGGCGAGGTTGAGCACGAGCCAGTACAGCCCGTGCAGCGCGGCGAACGAGGCGCTGTCGCCGTCGTCCGCGGCGGAGTCGAGCGCGCCGAAGACGGCCGCCGCGGGCGCGGCGCCGCCGCGGAGCAGCGCCTGCTTGCGCTCCGGCGCGGCGAGCTCGCCCTCGAACAGCTGCCGGACCACGCCGAAGGCGAACTCGCCCTCCAGCTCGCTGCCGCGGGCCGAGAGCACGAGCATCGACTCCTCCGCGCGGCGGCGCGCCTCGGCCAGCAGCCGGCTCTTGCCGATCCCGGCGGGCCCCTCGATCGCCACGAGCCCGCCCTCACCGGCGTCAACGACGCGCTCGACCCGCGCGTCGAGCTCGTCCAGCTCCTTGGAGCGCTCGAGCAATGCGTCCACGCGGCCATGCTAAGCGGGTCGCGGCGCCAAGCCAAGCCAGGCGCAGGCGGGTCAGCCGAACGTCACGCCGAAGCGCTCGCACAGCGCCGGGACGGACTCGAGGTCGAACTCGAGGCCGTAGCGGGAGCCGAGGGCGGCGAGCCACTCCGGGTCGGGCGCGCCCGCGAGGTTCGCGTCGACGAGCTCGTCGAAGAAGTCCTCGAAGCCGCCGGGGGCGATGATCTCGAGGATCCGGCAGGGCTGGTCGCCGGCGTTCCAGAACGTGTGCCACTGGTCGCGCGGCTTGTGGACGAGGTCCCCGACCTCCGCGTAGACCACGTCGTCGCCGAGCAGGGCGCCCATCCGGCCCTCGACCACGTAGGAGTACTCGTCCTCGCGGCTGTGGCGGTGCAGCGGGGCGGCGAGCCTGTGCGGGGGCAGCGGGTGCTCGACGAGCGAGAAGCCGCCGGCGTGCGTCTCCTCGGTGTCGATCATGAAGCGGACTCCGATCGAGCCGAGGTTGCCGGCCTTGCCGTCGCTCGGACCGACGATCTTGGGGGCGGACTGGGTCTGCATGACGGGCTCCTTTCGATGAGCACAGTGTTTAACGATTGACGGGCACTGTAACATCGTTGAACGCCATGTCAACTGAAAAGCCAAAGCGCCGCTACGAGCTGAAGGCACGGGCCGAGGCTCAGGAGGCGACGCGCGCCCGAATCGCGGCGGCCGCCGCCGAGCTGCACGGCGAGGTCGGCGTCGCGAAGACGACGGTCTCGGACATCGCGCGCCGTGCCGGCGTCCAGCGGCTGACCGTCTACAACCACTTCCCCAACCTCGAGGCGCTGCTGCCGGCGTGCACCGCCCACTGGCTGGCCGAGAACCCGATGCCCGACCTGGAGACGGCGCTGGCGATCGACGAGCCGGGAGAGCGCCTGCGCTCGGTCCTCACCCTGCTGTACGGCTGGTACCGCCGAACCGCGCCGATGCAGCGGCGGGTGTGCGGCGAGCGGTCGACCGTGCCCGAGCTCGACGCCTGGATGGCTCAGTCCAGCGACCAGCTGCTTGCCGGCCTCGCCGAGCGCCTGGCGGCGGGCCTCGATCATCCCGACGCACACTCGTTGGTCGCCGTGGCGCTCGACTTCTGGACCTGGCAGCGCCTCGACGGCGAGGGGCTCGACGATGGTGCGGCGGCTGAGCTGATGGCTGGCGTGGCCTGTCGCTCCGTCGGCGCGAGCGCTACACCGGCGTGACCGGAGCGCGGCGCCAGCCCCACGCCTCGCGCTCGCGCAGCCCGGTCACCCCGACGGCGGCCGCCACGACCGGGCCGAGCCCCGCGATCACCAGCGCGGCGCGCGGGCCGACGCCGCTCACCAGCAGGCCGCCGGCGCCGACCGCGGCGAGCTCGGCGGTGTTGCGCGCCGCGTTGTAGGCGCTGAAGGCGCGGCCGTGCACCGCCTCGGGCACGCGCGCGGCGATCAGCGTGCGCAGCAGCACGTTCTTGACGCCGTGGCCGAGGCCGCCGATCGCGTAGCCGGCGAACGCGACGGGCAGGATCGCCCAGGTCGCCTGAAGGCCCATGCCGGCGCCCTGGGCGGCCAGCGCGATCAGTGCGCACGCGGCCGCCAGCCGCAGCGGCACGCGAGCCGCCAGCAGGCGGGCGCCGCACACCATCCCGGCCATCCAGACGCAGATCAGCAGCGCGTACGCCGCGTCGCTGGCGCCGATCACGTCCTTGACGTAGAAGATTTGCACCGTCAGCGACGCCGAGACGAACAGCAGCGCGCCGACCGCCGCGCCGATCGTCACCCGCAGGACGCCGTCGCGGCGCAGCACCCGGAACCCCTCGAGCGCGCGCGAGCGCTCGCCCTCGGTCCGCACGACGGGCGGGCGGCGGGCTCGCAGCGCGCCGGCGGCCGCCGCGACGATGAGGAAGCTCGCGGCGTTGACCAGCAGCGCCGGCCGCGGCCCCAGCACGGCCAGCCCCGCGGCCAGCAGCGGTCCGGCGGCGAAGCCGGCGTAGCGCGCCGACTCGAGGGCGCCGGTCGCCTTCGCCAGGCCGCGCGCTCCCGCGACGGCGGGAACGAGCGTGAACTCGGCCGGCTGGGCGAACGCGTTGCCGACCGTCAGCAGCGACGCGAGCGCGAGGATGGCCGCGAGGTCTGTGCTGAAGGCGAGCGCCACGGCGACCCCCGCCTGGAACAGCGACGCCGCGACCAGGACGCGGACGCTCTCGACGCGGTCGGCGACGAGCCCCGCCAGCGGCGCCGCCGCGATCGCGGGCGCCAGCGTCGCGACGAACAGCGCCACCACCGCGGGGCCGCTGCCGGTCAGCTCGTGCACCTGCAGGGCGAGCACGACCAGCGCGAGCAGGTCGCCGGCCGACGACAGGAAGACGGCGCCGGTCAGCAGACGCAGGTCGCGCGGGGATCCCATGGCCGCTCTAGCCGGTGGCGGGACGGATGTTCTGGTTGAGCCGGAAGCGGTTCTCCGGGTCGTACTCCGCCTTGACGCGCGCGAGCCGACCGTGGTTGGCGCCGTAGCTGGAGCGCACCTCGGCGTCGTCCTCGAGCAGGCCGGGGAAGTTGAAGTAGGTCTGCCCGTTGGAGAACTGGGCCATGGCGTCCCAGAACTCGCGCGTGTAGGCGATGTTGGCGTCGTCCTCGGCGGGGTCGTGCCAGGTCGAGTCGATGCTCAGCATCCACTCCGAGCCGCGGTCGCCGAAGGCGGTCTCCTCGGCCCCGACGCGCGAGATCGCTCCGCCGCAGTGGCGGACGATCACCAACGTGTCGTTCGAGCGGCGCCGCTCGGACCGCTCGACGGTCGCGTCGATCGCGGCGTCGGAGAGCCCGTCGAGGTAGAGCGCCTTCCAGTAGTAGCGCCGGCCCGCGGGGAAGAACGGGTCCAGCGAGCGCTGGAAGTCGAGGTAGTCCACCGGGCCGCTCATGTCGACCAGTGGGCTCGCCAGCTCGCGCAGCGGCCGCATCGCCCGCTCGCCCTCGGCCGGGTCGCCCGCCCACATGCCGGCGACGCCGACGTAGGGCAGGCCGCGCAGCTGCTCGGGCAGCTCGTCGACGACCGGCAGCGACCAGATCAGGCCCGCGCTCGTGAGCTCGTCCGGAGCGTCGGCGACCGCGTCGCGCCAGCCCTCCAGCACCTGCCTGGCGTCCTCGAGCGGATAGGCGACGTTGAGCGCGAAGACCTCCGGCCCGAGCTCGTGCAGGTGCAGCTCGAAGGCGGTGACCACGCCGAAGTTCCCGCCGCCGCCGCGCAGCGCCCAGTAGAGGTCGGCGTGCTCGTCGGCGCTCGCGCGCACGCGGCGCCCGTCGGCGAGGACGACCTCGGCGGACACGAGGTTGTCGACGGTCATGCCGTCGCGGCGGCGCTGGTGGGAGACGCCGCCGTTGAGCGCAAGCCCAGCGACGCCGGTCTCCGAGACGACGCCGCCGGTCGTCGCGAGCCCCAGCGGGGCGGTGACGGCGTCGACGTCGGCCCAGGTCGCTCCGCCCTGCACGTGCACCGTGCGCCCGGTCGCGTCGATGCGCACGTCGCGCAGGGCCGACAGGTCGACGACGAGCCCGTCGTCGCAGACGGCGGTCCCGGCCACGTTGTGACCGCCGCCGCGCACCGCCAGCGGCAGGTTGCGCTCACCGGCGAAGCGCACCGCGGTAGCGACGTCGTCGGCGTCGGCGCAGCGCGCTATGGCGGCGGGGCGCTTGTCGATCATCCCGTTCCAGACGCGGCGCGCCGTCTCGTACTCGGCGTGATCGGGTGCGATGACGTCGCCGATCAGGCGCTCGGCGAGGTCGGTGACTGGATCGATGACTGTCGTACGGACCGGCATGGCTGGCTTCCCTTCGTCGTCTACTGGCTGTGAAGGGGCAGCTTGCGATGGCGACCGGCGCCGAACAAGGGCGATAATGCGCACAACCGGTTCGTTCGTGCCAAACGGAGGTTGGAGTGCGCGAGTCGCCGCCAACACGGATCTGCATCGTCGCCACGCTCGACTCCACCGTCACCCCGGTGACCGGCCTGTACGAGGCGCTGAGATCGGTCGGTGGGCTGACCGCGCCCGAGGACCGGCGCGCCGGGAGGCGCCGGCCGTTCGACGTCGAGATCGTGGCCGAGTCCGCGGGCGTGATCGAGAGCATCAGCGGCCTGTCGATCACGCCGCACCGGTCGGTGGACGAGGTGGCCGAGACCGACGTCGTGATCGTGCCGTCGATGGAGTTCGGCCAGGAGGAGGAGTGGACGCCGGGCCGCTATCCGAAGCTCGTTCGCTGGCTGCGCCAGATGTACGACGGCGGCGCCACGATCTGCTCCGCCTGCACCGGCGCGAACCTGACCGCCGAGACCGGGCTGCTGGACGGCAACGAGGCCACGGTCCACTGGGTCTCCGAGACCGACTTCCGTCGCCGTCACCCCGAGGTCGTGCTGCGACCCGACGAGGTCCTCGTGATCTCGGGCGACGGGGGACGGCTGATCACGTCCGGCGCCGCGAGCGCGTGGCACGACCTCGTCCTCCACCTGATCGCGCGCCACGTCGGCCCCGCCACCGCCCAGGCCGTCTCCCGCTTCATGCTCTGGCAGTGGCATCACGACGGCCAGGCACCGTTCCAGGTCTTCCAGCCGCCGACCGACCACGGCGACGCCGCCATCCTCGCCGCGCAACGCGCGATCGCCGAGAGCTTCGCCGTCGGAGCCCCGGTCGAGGAGATGGTCAGGTGGTCAGGACTTGCGCCCCGGACCTTCAAGCGGCGCTTCAAGGTCGCCACCGGGCTCACGCCGATCGCCTACGTCCAGCGCGTCCGCGTCGAGCGCGCGAAGCGCCTGCTCGAGAGCGGCGACCGGCCCGTCGAGGAGATCGCCTGGGCGGTCGGCTACGAGGACCCCGCCTCCTTCCGCCGCCTCTTCAAGCGCCTGACCGGCCTCGCCCCCGGCGCGTATCGCCAGCGGTTCCGGCTTCCGGAGGTCCGGGCGTCGGGAGTCAGCGCGGAGAACCGGCTATCGGAGGTTTCATGAGCCCGGCCAACCTCTGCATTTCGGGGGCCCGCCTCCCATCCGACCGCCGGCGCCGCCATCCCCTCAGCCCCCCGTGACTCTTCGCGACCCGAGGCAGTTGGACTCCACATGAAGCGATCGATCGGGCCGCTGGCGCTGCTCGTCGTGGCTCTCGTCACCGCGACGGCCGGCGCCGCCGTGCGCCAAAGGCGGTGCGTCGGCCCCGGCTGGCGTGGATCTCCTGGCCACGCTGGGCCATGTCCCACGTCACCCATGGTGCCTCCGGCTCATCCGGGTCACTGCGAGCCATCGCCCGAGGCCACCTCAAGTCCGTCGGGTGGATCTTGCATCTGGCCCAGTAGAGGAGGGGATCGTAGTTCAGGAGTACATGCGATCGAAATGCGCGAGGAAGCGCCGCACACTTGAGTAGCTCTCTGCGGTAACGCTGCCGACGTTGTCTAGGCGGCTTCGTGCCCAGCGGTCCGGCAGTGCGTCTTGAATCACCTCGGCATCCTTACGGGCGCGCTCGGCAATGTCGCAGGCTCGTAGAGATCTGCCACGGCACGCGCGGCATCTAGGTGGTCGATCACGCCTCGAAGTCCTGGGTCTCCAGCGCCCGGAAGAGATGCTCGCCGTCGCAGCTCAGCTCGCTGAAGGCGGCGTCATCGCGAAGATCGCCGTACGAAACTTCTCGGCGCTCCACGCCATGCGAAACCGTTACAAAGCAGTTAGGCGGGGTGCAGTCTCCGCGAGCGCAAGCGCATCTTGGAAGTTTTCAAGCGCTGGCGTGGAGGTATCGGCCATCCTGGGCTTACCGGACTGCTTCGTAGGTCACCGGCCTTGGTGTAGCGCTGCGGGCGCTATGGCGTCGCGGCTGGCTGGTTGACCGGATGGCTGTCGCCATAGTGGCGGCGGGGAATAACCGGCGCGTCACGGCCGGTGCCGTGTGAGCCTGAGTCCGGACCGCTGCCGTTGTCGTGCTCCTGCGCCCGCTCCTCGTGATAGGACTCCTCGACGTTAACGCTCCAAACGTCGTGGGAGGCACCGGTCGCGATGTTCGCGGCCGTGAGCATGGCTGTGTACATCGAGTGGTCCTGGTTGTTGTAGCGATGCATGCCGTTCCGCCCTACGGCGTGGACGTTGGACGCATGGTCATTTAGCCAGGATACGATCTCGGCCACGTTATCGCGATACCGCTCGTCGTAGAAAGGATATGCCTTTGGCATCCGCACGACGTAGCCGGCTTCTACCTTATCTGGGTCGACGAGGCCGAGAATCCCCAGCTCGCGCGCGCCTTGCTCGATCAGCTGCTCGTCCGTTCGCGACCATGTCTCATCACCCTCAAAGACGAAGTACTCCAGTCCCAGGCAGGTGCGGCCGTCCTTGACCATGTAGGGAGACCAGGATCGGAAGTTCTGAATTCGCCCGACCTGCACCTTGGGCGAATGTACGTAGATCCAGTTGTCTGGGAACCCGGCGTCCTCGGGTACGACCAAGGCGACCGTGACGAAATCGCGGTAGCGGAGGTCGTTGGCCGCGCGAACCGCCGCGTCAGATGCGCGGGGCGCGATCGCGTTCAGTAGCTGAGAGAGCGGCATCGACGAGACCACGTGATCGCAGGGGTAGCACTCGCGCGTGCCGTCGGGTCTTTGGGCAACCACGGAGATAGCGGCGCCATCTCGATGGTTGACCTCCACTACTCGCGCCTCCATCGCGACCGTGCAGCCGTTGGCCTCGATGAAGTCTCGGCAGCGCTCCCACATCATGCCCGGTCCGTACTTGGGGTACTGGAACTCCTCGATCAGCGAGGTGATGTCTTTTTGGTTTCGTCTGGGCAGAAGTGCGTTGAGGGCTGCGTTAAGCAGCGAGAGGTTCTTGATTCGCTGCGCGGCGAAGTCGGCCGGGAGGCTGCTGACCGGAACCCCCCAGAGCTTCTCGTTGTAGGTCTTGAAGAAGTGCTCGTACAGTCGCCAGCCAAAGCGTGCTGCGATCCAGCCCTCCAGCGTGTTTTGGTTCTTCGGTGGCCGTATCCTGGTCCAGGTGTAAGATGCGAGGCTGAGGAATGCCTCACGAAGCCCAAGGTTTCGGAGGGCGTTGCCGGCCTTCAACGGGTAGTCGTAATACTTCCCGTCGTAGTAGATCCGGCTCATGCGGGGCCGTAGTAGGAAGTCTCCGTCGGGGAGTATCTCGTGCCACAGCTCCTCCACCTCCGGGACCTTCGTGAAGAACCGGTGCCCGCCGATATCGAACCGCCAGCCGTCCCGTTCGACGGTCTGGCTGATCCCACCGACTGTGTTCTCTGCCTCGAGGACGGTGGAGGTGATGCCGTAGCGAGTGAGCAGCTGGTAGGCGGCAGTCAAACCGGCCGGGCCAGCGCCGATGATGACGACGTTCGTTGTCGGATCCCGGGGATCAGCCTGCATTCGAGTCCAGCTTCCTTCCTACGCGAATGGACGGTTGTGCGCGGGCGCCACGGCACGTCTCTGCCGTACAGCGCACGGCGCCAGAGGCCGCACACCGTAGCACCCCTGCAGAGCCTGCGGTCGAAGGCCGTCAGTGGCTCTGGCCTGAGGCCTCTTGAGCCGTGCGTGGCGCCGCATACGAGCCGTTCGACGGGCGGCTCTCTCGGCCGTCGCTCAGGGGCGCTCGAGCGCCGCCAACGAGCTCGGACTGCTCGTAGAACTGGCTCGCCCATCTCCGGAAGGGCATGATCGGACCGTCGCCCTTCGCGAGCCGGGGGCGCGGGAGGTATGCCTTGTTCTCCCAGATAGGGAAGTCCAGCGACAGGTCGCGCCAAAAAGCTCCCGACAGGGCGACGGTAAGAAGCCTCGAAACGAAGAGGGCGGTCTGGCTCGACGGCCGACCCGCTGCTCCAAGGCGGATGCTTACGCTGAATCTCAGGTCGACACGGCAGGGGTCGATGGGCGTCGACATGGCTTGGAAGAGCGCCGCCGCCCGCAGGCGCGGTATGTTCGCCGTTACGGAGATATAGCCCAGCCCATGGGCCTCGACATCGAACAATACGTCGACGGCTCCCAACATCGGAAAGATCCGCTCGGCCGCCGGCCCGATCGTGAAGCGAGTCCCGTCCACAGCGAACGGGTTTCTCACCCGTACGTTGCGGTAGTGGTGGATCGGCCCAATGTGACCGATATCGACGGCATTCTCGACGATCTCTTGTGGATGGTCGATGATCGTGTACGTATGGGTCATGGGCTTCGGAAAGCCGGTCATGTCGATGTCTCGGATCTCCCACTGCGGCCCCTCGCCCCGGGCGTGATGCCACACGAGCACTGCGCCATTGACCTCTCGAACTGGTAGGTTGGTTAGCTTCGCCTTGGGCGGACGAGTTCCGTATCCGGTCTGGACGCATACGCCGTTCGGGTCGTATGCGAACCGATGGAACGGGCAGACGATGTTCTCGCCCTCGACGGTCCCGCCATATCCGAGGTGCGCACCGAGATGAGGGCAGTACGGTCGCACCACTCTCAGCGCACCGGCCCGCGTGCGGTAGACCACGATGTCCTCATCCATGAACCGGCTCCGCCGCAGGCTGCCGGGCGGCACATCGGCACTAAATCCAACAGCGAACCATCCGTTCGGATATGGCCGTCGCGGCCGATTCTCTGACACCTGTGGCGGGGTATACCTCTGTCGCCGCCGCTGGGACCACGTACGTCGTGCGCTCATGTCACGCCCTCCATGGCTAGTGCCGATTCATGGAGCTCCTCCCACCACCATGAGATCGCGGGATACGGCAGGGGCCGCAAGTCGCCGTCGGTCGGCTGCGTCGCCCAGCCAGGAAACTCTTGAAGCACTGGATCGCTGCCGGTGCCGCCTGTCCGGTAGCGGTTGGTCCGGAATCCCCAGTCGAGGATGCCGCGCCAAGAGTGCTCCAGGCCGCCGATATGGCGTCGCAGGGCATCATCGGCCTCGGGCAGCAGGCGTGCCCGCAGATCGAGGAACAGACTTGCGATGCGGTCGCAAATCGCGTAGGCCTCTTCGACCGCCTCGTTCGGTCGGCAGGAGCGCTCGTTCGCCACTACGGAAATGATGTTGCTGCTGTTGTCGCCGTTCTTAGTCTCCTTCGCATACGACATGAAGTCGTTGAGGAGCAGCGCAAAGGTGCACCACGCCTCGCCCAGCGCGCGCATGGCCGGCGCACTCACTTGATCTGGTGTTAGCTCTATTCCGTTTGCGATGTTCAGGGATGTCGCCCAACTTGCCAGCCCACCTGTATGCATGCGCATCGTGAGATAGTCGTTGAGAGCGGGGGGCGCTCCACGCTCGGCGTTCGCGACATCCCACGCCATGCCAAAGAACCACGCCCGGGCTGTATCCGCCCAGTCGAGGAGCTGTCCGGAGGTAGCATGGCGCCGGATCGCCTGCACAAGATCCCGAAGAGCGTCGGTGTACGGCGGCTCGGACGAAAACCGGGCGCGAGGCTCCTCGCTGATGCGTGCTAGGCGCACCGCGACAGCCAGAAAGTCCGCGCTCCTCACGCTGGTGGGCCCGTTGTCGTAAATGAGATCGTCCGTAGCGAAACCCCAGTACAGCCACTTCGCGACATCGGCGACGCGCTCGGGATCGGCGCCAGGAAGTGCCCGCGAATAGATCTCGGCGGCCCGTGTGCCGATCAATCGCTCGCGTTGAGCGCTCGTCTGATACAGGCCGAACCTGTCGATCCAGTCCACGCAATGCGCCTCGATCTCTGCCACCGCGGGATTGATCACCTCGTCGAACGGGCAGTAGAAGGGCTGTAGCTGGATCGACTGGGAAGGTGTCGTCTCGTTATCCAAGGAGCCCTACCCTTCGGCTCGCGGTCAACGCGGGCGGCATGTAACTTTAACTGGCCCAGCCGGGCGGATGGAGATGAGCTGGTTGAGCTCGACGTCGTGATCGACCGCCTCCAGGCGGAAGCGACGAAGTAGGGCCCGCACCATGATCGTTGCCTCTAAGAGGGCGAAGTGGCGCCCGATGCACTCCCGCGGTCCGCCGCCAAACGGGAAGTACGCATACGGTGGGCGGTCGTGTGGCCGGGTGAAGCGGTGGGGATCGAAGCGCTCGGGGTCGTCCCAGAACTCCGGGTGGCGGTGGGTGACCCAAGGGGACAGAAGTACGTTCGTGCCAGCGGAGATTGGTTGCCCATCAAGCTCGGTATCGGCCGCCAGGCGACGGCCGATCACGTACGAGGGTGGATGTAGTCGCAATCCCTCTTCCACCGCTGCCCGGACAAGGTCGCCGTCCTCTGGTTCCCCGGCCGCGGCCACGGCGACCTCCTCCTGAACGTCTGGGTTGGACGCGAGAAGGTAGATCGTCGAGGTGAGCGCATTCGACGTAGTTGTATGACCCGACAGCAGGAAGATCAGCGCTTGGTCTCTGATGTCTTGGGGCGAGAACATGGGGCGGTCGCCATCCTGGGCGTCCCGGAGCTGGCTAAGGAGGTCTGGCTGGTCTGCATCGCCTGACTTGCTCGACTGCTTAGCTAGGAAGCGGTCCACTACGAGGTAGAGCTCCTTGCGTGTAGCGACGAACCGTCGATTGCCCGGTGTGGGGACGCTCAGCGGCACGCGGACAAACTGGGTTGCGCGAGACCGTACTTGCTGCCCTACAACGGGGACTAGTCGCTCAAGGGCGTCGACGGTCTCTGCATCGACGCCCTGCTCGTCTTTGAACAGCGTGTAGCCGAGTACGCGCAGCGCGTACAGCTCCATTGCACGAGCGACATCGATCGTGCCGGCGCCACGACCTTCGCGCTCGACGGTCGTCTCGGCTTCGTGCTCGATAATCGGCGTGTACTGATGCTCGATACTGCGGCGTGCGAACAGCGGCTGAAGCGTACGCTTCTGTGCGAGCCAATCGTCGCCATTGCTAGTAACGAGGTTCTGGCCGAAGAGCTCGGCGAGCACGCGGTATGAGGCTGTATCACGCGAGAAGGTGTCTCGCTGTGTGAAGACGCGACGAATCTCGCGTGGATGGTGGACGGCAATCGCGTGGCGCTGCAGCGCCTGCGGTCGAGCCGGCCCCAGCCGGTAGGCCACAATGTCGCCGTATTCGTTGAAGTGCTTCAGCAGCGTGCCCAGGACGTCGCGTCGCAGGTCGACGGCCATTCCGACCAATCTGCTGCCAGGCGGCCCCGGTAGTGCCACCGTAGTTGTCATCGCAAGGCTCCTTGGTATGTAGCGGCACTGCGGCTCAGTGAGGATGTCGCGGCCAGCCCGTGCACGTACGGCGCCCAAGGCGTGAAAGGGCGGTTCGGCGTAGGTGCGGTGGGGTCGATCCACTCCCAGTCCGACACCTCCTTGGGGTCTGTGCGGGGGGTGGCGTCGGAGCGCGCCGTCACGACGGTATCCCGCTCGAACTCGACCAGAGAGGAGCTTGGGTCTTGAGCCCAGTAGATGAAGCTTCCAGCCTCCTCTACGTCATCAAGCGAGAGCCCCAGCTCCTCGGCGGCGCGCCGACGGGCGGCGGCGCATGCCGCCTCGCCCGGCCGTGGGTGCGTGCAGCAAGAGTTCGACCAGTAGCCGCCAAATAAAGCTTTGCTCGGCGCTCGTTGCTGGAGCAGCACTTGGCCTAGCGAGTTGATGATCACGAGCGAGATCGCCGAGTGAAGGAGTCCGGGGGGACGGTGTGCGGCGATGCGGCTTGCGGTGCCATGTGGCTCGCCGGACTCATGCACGAGAACCACATGTCCGCGCCGATCACGGCCGACTTGCGATGAGCCAACACGGCCCGTAGTCGTGCCTGGGGTCGGCAATTGCGGGCTCACGACGTCGCCGGTAGAGCCTCGGAGGAAAATCCCCCGACCGTTCCAGAGCCTCCCGAGAGACCGAGCTGATCGAGGGGGTCGACGATCGCGTGTGCTATGGAGACGAGCAACCGCTTGCCGGCTGGAGCGAGTCCGCGGGCGCCGAGGTGTGACAGTGCGGTCTGCAAGTGCGCGGTAGCGACACCCACCGCGTCTCGGTCGGCACCGACATCGCGGACGCGGTTCCGGACCTCATCGATGCCCTCGTCGTCGATATCTTGGGTGAGCAAGTCTGCCAACGATGGATCCGCGCGGAGGGCGAGCAGGACGGGCAGAGTTAAGACACCGGTGCGTACGTCGCCCCCCACCGGCTTTCCGACCATGTCAGCGGTCGCATATAGATCCAGGATGTCATCGATGACCTGAAACGCCATCCCAAGCTCAAGCCCGAAGCAGCTCAGTGTTTGTGCGGTTCGCTTGGGGGCACCAGCAGCCGTGGCGCCTAGCCAGCAGCAGGTCGCGACCAGGGCGGCGGTCTTGCCGCGAACCGATGCGTCGTATTGCGAGACATCTCGCGCGGCATCGAACTGGGTCGCGGTCTCTGCGATCTGGCCAGCGCAGAGATCGGTCACCGTCTGCGAGAGCCGACGGAGTTCGTCGGTTCCGAGCTCTGCCGCAATTCGGTACGCCTGAGCGAGGAGGACGTCGCCGGTGAGAATCGCGGCATGTGGTCCCCAAAGCGCATTGGCGGTCGGCCGATCCCGACGTTGCCGGGCGTCGTCGAGGACGTCGTCGTGATAGAGCGAGGCAAGATGAAGTAGCTCGACGGCGACGGCAGCGTCGATGACGCGCTCGTTAACGGAACGAGCGTGGACGGCCAAGGCGGCCGAAATGACCAGCGTCGCGCGAAGACGCTTGCCGCCGGCCTCGACAAGGTGGAGAACTATGTCGCTGACTGGCTTGTTACAGGTTGTCGCAACAGCGCGCAAGCGCGTCTCGACTTGCTGTAGCTCAGCCGCTGCAGGCCCCGGAAGTTCGAACGGGGGCGTGGCAGCGGTCTGCCGGAGGGAGCCGTCTCCGGTCCCGTTTCCCAAACTTCCCATGCGCTCCCTCCATTAGCATGCCGGTGCCGCAAGCGGCTGCCGTGTCCCCCCGAC
Organism: Thermoleophilaceae bacterium; assembly: GCA_036259535.1. Lineage (GTDB taxonomy): Bacteria > Actinomycetota > Thermoleophilia > Solirubrobacterales > Thermoleophilaceae > JAAYBF01. Next base: position 35,740 of record DATABO010000030.1, on the reverse strand, counting down.
GCCGCTGTCCTGTGGGCGATGATACACTGTACGGAGGCCGCGTCAAGGTGAGTCGCCTTCTTGGGGACGCCCACGTATCTTGACCGTGGACCCGGAGGAATCAGGGGGGAGGTGAAGGAGGGCTGTGGGGGAGAGAACGTTCGTGGTCACCGGGTCCGCGTCTTGGTCTCGCGCTTAGAGACTGAAGGGGCCCGCGTCATCGGAATCGACCGGCATGAGGCCGAGATCTGTGCTGACCTCGCCGTTCCAGCGGAGCGCAGGGCCGCGACCGCGCGGATCGCCGAACTGGCACCTGGCGGCATAGAGGCGGCGCTTGTCCCGGACTCGTGGCCCACGGCGCTCGACACCGCGCAATAGGCGTGGACCGCTCCGAGCCGTCGATGCCCGGCCGACGTGCTCAAGCGATTCGTCCCTCGGATGCAGTCAGCCGCGCTCGAGGAACTGCCGCTCGATGCCATCGAGAACGACCTCAATCGCGGCGTCGAAACTGGTGTCGTGTGCCTGGCCACGTGCACTCGGGAGGATCTCCGACATCTGGGGAAACTCGACGGGATCTGCGGATCGCAACTGCGCTTCTAGCTGATCATCCTCCTGAAGGACGATGACGTGGACGGCGTGGCCAATCGTCCACTCGTGCACGATCCTTAGTGCCGTCCAAGCGTCCTCCGGGCTGATCCCGAGCCCTGCGACGGCTGTGGCGGACTGCTCAGCTCGCCGAAGTTGGTTCGGCCCCACGCGTATTCCCTGCCCGAAAACTCGCAACATCCAAGGGTGTGCCATGTACGCCTCATGCGCACGGCGTGCGATGGCACGCAAAGCCTCGCGCCAGTCCGTAGGTAGTGGCTCAGGAACGAGAAGGCTGCCGCTGACGTGGTCGAGCATCAGCGCGATGAGGTCCTGCTTAGAGGCGATGTGCGTGTAGAGGCTCATCGGCCGAGCCCTGATCGCCGATGCAACTCGGCGAATCGATACCGCGTCCAATCCCTCGGAGTCGGCTATCTCAATCGCTGCCCGGACGACTCGCGCACGCGTGAGTCCCGTCTCGCCTGCGTCGTCTGGAAGGTCCCAGAGAAGGATCGGCGCACGGTTTGGCACGCGTCGATCGTACTTCGTTATCGCACCGACGATTGGGGGCGGTCGACCCGCTCATTGGTTTGACCGCCGCGGCGGGCTGCACGACACAGACGACGGCCAGGGTGCATCTTGGCATGCATCGTTGGCTGCGCGGACGCTGTCGATCTCGATGCTTTGGCGAAACCCGAAGTAGGCCCAAGCAAATGTGGGCGTGGCCGATCGATAGGGCCCCGTCTGGCCACCGCGACGCAATGCAGCGACCTCACCGCGACTTGGTTGTCGTTGCCGGCGTGGCGCCATGCGGCTTGAGCGTCCTGATAGCGCGGAACGGAATCTCGGCTCAGAACTCAGCGCTCATGCTTCAGAGCTTCCGCGAAGCCCTCCGGTCAGCGCGGCCAATATTGTCCCGGTAGGGCGGCGATGTAGCGCGCGGATGCGCGTGCCAGAAGCCTCGACCATCGAGCGCTACTTCGCCCACCGTCCGCCGGCTCCTCACCGAAGCAAGAGACGTGCGGCCACGGGGTCCGCCTCAGGGCCGGGTTGTGGACTCCGAATAAGGCTCCAAACGCAGAACTCGCCGCTCAGTGCGCCTCCCCGGGGCGCCGATAGGGCTTGAAACCCGCCGATTAGCAGGGCATTCGCGAGATGGCGAGGGCCGGATTCGAACCGGCGACACCACGATTTTCAGTCGTGTGCTCTACCAACTGAGCTACCTCGCCCTGCGGGCATGGTATCGGCGGAGGGGCTGGGCTTGGCCGTAGGAGCGGGCTGGGCTGGGTAGCGTGCCGGGGCGATGACGTCACCCACCGATCAGGTGCTGGCCAAGCTGAGCGACGACGGGGCGGGGCCGGAGGTGCTCGCGGCGATGCGGCGGCGGCTCGAGCAGCTCGCCGATCCGCAGGCGGGGATGCTGCCCGGCGACCAGCTCGAGCCGGTGCCCGACCTGCCCCAGCTCGACGAGCTGCCCGACGGCGAGCAGGCGCGCGATGTGCTCGACCGGGTCGCCGTGGTGAAGCTCAACGGCGGGCTCGGCACGAGCATGGGCTTGCGGCTGCCGAAGTCACTCGTCGAGGTCAAGGCCGGCCGCTCGTTCCTCGACATCGTCGCGCTCCAGGTGCTCCACCTGCGTGAGCGCCACGGCGTGCGCCTGCCGCTCGTCCTGATGAACTCGTTCTCGACCCGCGAGGCGTCGCTCGCGGCGCTCGACCGCCACGAGGGGATCCGCGCCGACGTGCCGGCCGACTTCCTCCAGAGCCGCGAGCCGAAGCTGCTCGCCGACACGCTCGAGCCGGTGCGGTGGCCGGCCGACCCCGAGCTCGAGTGGTGCCCGCCCGGGCACGGCGACATGTACGTCTCGCTCGCCGGCTCGGGGATGCTCGCCGCGCTGCTCGACGCCGGCTACCGCTGGGCGTTCGTCAGCAACATCGACAACCTCGGCGCGACGCTGGAGCCGCGGATCGCCGCCTGGGCGGAGGCCGAGGGCGTGCCGTTCGTGCTCGAGGCGGTGCGCGGAACGGCGGCCGATCGCAAGGGCGGCCACCTCGCCAGCCGCGACGGGCAGCTCGTGCTGCGCGAGTCGGCCCAGGTGCCCGACGGCGACGCGTCGTTCGGCGACGTCGAGCGCTGGCGCTACTACAACACCAACAACCTCTGGGTCGACCTCGAGGCGCTGGCGCGGCTGCTCGACGAGCGGCCGAGCGGCCCCGACCTGCCGCTGATCGTCAACCGCAAGACCGTCGAACCCGCCGACGAGTCGAGCCCCGCGGTGCTGCAGCTCGAGAGCGCCATGGGGGCGGCGGTCGGCTCGATCGAGGGCGCCCGCGCCGTGCAGGTGCCGCGGATGCGCTTCGCGCCGGTCAAGACGACCGACGACCTGCTCGTGGTCCGCTCCGACGCCTGGGAGCTCGGCGACGACGCACGGCTGACGCCGGCGTTCGAGGGCAAGCCGCCGGTCGTGACGCTCGACCGCGACCACTACAAGCGCGTCGACCAGCTCGAGCAGCGCTTCGCGGCCGGGCCGCCGTCGCTGCGCGGCTGCCGGCGACTGGCCGTCCACGGCAAGGTCGACTTCGGCGCCGACGTCGTGATCGAGGGCGAGGTCGAGCTGCACGGCCCGGCGCGTGTGGAGGACGGCGAGCGGCTGAGCGGATGAGGTCGCGGGTCACGGCCTTCGCGCCGGGCCGCGTCAACCTGATCGGCGAGCACACCGACTACAACGACGGGCTCGGCCTGCCGTTCGCGATCGAGCGCGGCGTGACGGTGACGGCGACCGCGCTCGACGGGAACGAGATCGAGGCCGTCGCGCGTGACCTCGGCGAGCAGGATCGCTTCAAGGTTGCGGCGCCGCCGCCCGCGAAGGGCTGGCGCGCATTCGTCCGCGGAGTCGCCGCCGAGCTGGCCGCGGACGGCCTGCCGGTGCTTCCCGCCCGCCTCGAGATCTCCGGCGACCTCGAGCAGGGCTCCGGCCTCTCCTCCTCCGCGGCGCTCGAGGTGGCGCTCTGCCTCGCGCTGCTCGGCCTCGCGGAAGCCGAGGACGTCGACCGCCTCCGCCTCGCGCGCCTCTGCTCGCACGTCGAGAACAACTGGGTCGGCGCGCGCACCGGCGTGCTCGACCAGACCGCCTCGCTCTGCGGGCGCGACGGGCACGCGCTGCGAATCGACTTCCGCGACCGCTCGGTCGAGCCGGTGCCGCTGCGGCTCGGCGACTGGACGCTCGTCACCGTCGACTCCGGCGAGCAGCACTCCAACGCGAGCGGTGGCTACAACGAGCGGCGCGACGAATGCATGGCCGCCTGCGAGCAGCTCGGCCTCGGCTCGCTGCGCGACGCGAGCGCCGACGCGCTCGCCCGCCTCCCCGACCCGCTGAACCGCCGCGCCCGCCACGTGCTCGAGGAGAACGACCGCGTCGACCGCGCGGTCGACGCGCTGCGCAACGACGACCTCGCCACGCTGGCCCGGCTGCTCGACTCCTCCCACGCCAGCCTGCGCGACCTCTACGACGCCTCCACTCCCGCCGTCGAGCGCACCGTCGCCGCCCTGAGCGACGCGGGCGCCGCCGGAGCGCGCATGGTCGGCGGCGGCTTCGGCGGACACGTCCTTGGCCTGCTGCCACCCGGCGTGGCCACACCGCCCGACGCGACGATGGTCACGCCTGGCGACGGCGCTCGCCTCGTGGACGGCTGAGGCCGGCGCCAGCCGAGCGCGACGGCCCCGCGGCTTCCCAGGGCTCCGATACCCTGCTGCCTCATGCGCAAGCTCTCCTTCCTCCCGGTCCTCGTCACAACCCTCGCGATCGCCGGCTGCGGCGGCAGCGGCAGCAGCGGCGACGACGGGTCGAGCCCGCTCGACAACGCGCTGCGCTACCTGCCGGCCGACGCGCCGTTCGCGGTCGCGATCGACACGGACACCGAGGGAGAGCAGGCTCAGAACGCCGAGGACCTGGCCGAGCAGTTCGCGTTCGGCGACCAGCTCGAGGAGCAGCTGCGCGGCCTGGCCGAGGACCGGGCGGGCAAGCTGGAGGACATCCAGGCGGCGCTCGGCAACGAGTTCGTCGTCGGATCCACCGACGCGCGCACGTTCGTGGACACCCCGAGCGGCGAGGACACCGCGTTCGTGGGGGCGATCCAGGCGAAGAGCCAGGACGCGCTCGACAAGCTGATCGCGGGCGACAAGGCCAAGGAGGACGGCGAGGTCGACGGCGCCAAGCTCTACAAGGACGACTCCGGCGACTCGTTCGCGATCGACGGCGACATGCTCGTCGTCGCGGGCTCCAAGCGCGAGCTCGAGGACGCGCTCGCCACGCGCGACGGCGACGACGCGATGACCGAGGAGGCCTTCGACGCCGGCACCGAGGGCGTGTCGAAGGACGCCCTGCTGCGCGTCTTCGTCGACGTCGGCGGCCTGCTGCGCGCCAGCCCCGACGCGAAGCCGGCGCTGAAGTCGAAGTGGGTGTCGGCCCTGCGCACCGCTGGGATCGCGCTCACCTTCCAGCCCGAGGAGGTCGCGATCGAGGTCGATATGAGCACCGACCCGTCCGACCTGACCGAGGCCGACCTGCCGCTCGCCGCTGGCGCCGCCGCCCCGCAGCCGCTCGATCGCGACGGCGACGTCAACCTTGCGCTGCGCGACCCCGCGCAGGTGCTCGAGTTCGCCCAGGCGACCGCCAAGGCGATCGATCCGAACGGGTTCAGCCAGTTCGAGACCGGCAAGCAGCAGATCGAGCGCCGGCTCGGCGTCGACCTCGACCGCGACGTGATCGACCAGCTCGACGGCGACCTTGCCGTGAGCATCGGCCTCGACGGCAAGTTCGGCGCACGCGCGCAGCTCGAGGACTCGGCCGCGTTCGAGCGGACCCTGGTCGAGCTGGAGGACGTCCTGCCGGACGTCGCCGAGGGTGTCGCCGGCGGCAGCGTCGGGTTTGCCAAGCCGAAGGCGGGCGAGGACTTCTACGCGGTCGCGACCGCCGACGGGGACCAGATCGTCTTCGGCGTCGTACGAGACGTCTTCGTGATCTCCAACGATCCCAAGATCGCAGGCACGCTCGCCGACGCGAGCGCCCGAGCGGTACCGGGGGCCGCGGGTGCGCTGGTGCTGGACGCCAACGCCGAGCGGCTGGCCCAGCTCGCGCTCGAGCAGGCCGCGGGCAAGGGCTTCGGCCTCGGTGACCGAATCGTGGGCGCCGTGGGCGCACGGCCGCTCGACGCGCTGCTCGGCTCGTTCGAGATGACCACCCAGGGCCTCTCCGGCACCGTCCGCGTCACCACCGACTAGCGGCGCGGCGCGCTACTGGAGCCAGGCCTGCAGGAACGGCAGCGGGTCCACCGGCTGGCCGCCGGTGTACCAGCCGCCGCCGACCCAGATCTCGAAGTGGAGGTGCGGGCCTGACGAGCTGCCGGTGCTGCCGACCTGGGCGATCTGCTGGCCACGGGCCACGCGGTCGCCGACCTTCACGAGGGTCGAGCCCGCCTGGAGGTGCATGAAGACGTAGTCGCGGTCCTCCTCGTCACCGTCGAGGACGACGTAGTGGCCGGCGCCGCCGGCCTGGTACTTGACCGCCTCGACGGTGCTCGCCCAAGGCGCGACGACCGGGGTGCCCGAAGGCGCCGAGATGTCCTGGCCCTGGTGGATGTGGCCCGGCCGGCCGGCGCCGAAGCGGCTGTCCTCGCCGCCGAGCGAGTAGGGGCCCGCGACCGGGAAGGTGTGGTCGCTGGTGGGAGTGGGGGCGGGGACGACGGGGGCGGGCTTGGGCGGGGTACGGCGTGCCGCGCGGCGGCGGGCCGCTCTGCGGCGCGCCTCGATTCGTGCGCGTGCGCGGGCCTGGGCCCTGGCGCGCTTGCGGGCAAGGGCTCGGCGCGCCTTGGCGCGCTTGCGGCGAACCACCCGCCGCTTGGTCGCCTTCTCGGCCGCCAGCTGTTGCAGCGTGCCGTAGCTCGCTCCACCGGTCGCGCCGGATCCCTTCGGTGCGGGCGCGGTGACGCCGCCCGAGGCGGCGTGGGCGCTCGCGCCGGGCGTGGCGTGGGCGGTGCCCGGGACGGCTGCCGCCATCAGCAGCAGGGCGGCCCCCAGGGTCGAGATGGTTCGCCTCACACACCCAACGTCGGCCTCCTGGCAGGACACCTGAGCGCCTGCAAGGGGATATTCACCGGGGCTTGCGCGCCCCGAACGCCGTGCGAAATCCCAGATGAGGGATTGGGCTGTCCACGCGATGCAGATCGCTCAGTGAGGCGATCGCCGCCGCACTCGTCGATGACGGGTGAGGGATTGGGCTGTCCAGGCGAGGCAAGTCCCTCATCGGACGGCTGCGGTTCAGCTAGCCGGTGAGGCGGGTCAGCAGCTCCAGCGCGCCCGCCTTGTTCAGCGGCTCGTTGAGGTTGCCGCACTTCGGCGACTGGACGCAGGACGGGCAGCCGACCCGGCACGGGCACTCCGAGATCAGGCGGATCGCGTCGTCGACGAGCGTCTCGAACATCCGGAAGCCCTGGCGTGTGATCCCGACGCCGCCGGGGTGGCCGTCGTAGATGAAGATCGTCGGGCGGCCGGTCTGGGCGTGAAACGCGGTCGACAGGCCGCCGATGTCCCAGCGGTCGCACATCGCCAGCAGGGGCAGCACGGCGATCTGGGCGTGCTCGGCGGCGTGCAGCGAGCCCTGGAGCACGTCGAGCGGGAAGTCCTCGGCCAGCGCCTGCTCGGGCAGCTCGTACCAGAGCGCCTGGGTCGTGAAGTGCTCCTCGGGCATGTCGAGCGCGATCAGGTCGAGCACCTCGTGGTCGGTCACCCGCTTGCGCTGAAAGGCGGTCACCTGCTCGCTCACCGACACGATCCCGAACGAGAGCGTCGCCGGGCCGACCTCGCGGCAGTCGAGCGCGCGCTCGATGTAGGTGTCGGTCTCCTTCTTCGGCTGGGTGTAGAAGTCGCCGACGAACGGCCGCACGAGCGCGCGGCGACCCTCGATGTCGAGCTCCTCGACCTCGTAGGAGCGCCCGAAGTGCAGGTAGATCGCGCCGGGATGGGCGGCCGAGCGGGCGCGAGCGGTCTCGATCGAGCCGATGATCTCGCCGGCGTCGCCCTCGATCACCGCGACCGAGTCCGGCGACGCCGAGCGCAGCGGGATCCGCGCCGCCGGGTAGCCCTCGCCGCGTGGCAGGTAGCGGCCGCCGCGCTCGCGCAGCTGGCCGAGCTTGACCAGCCGGTCGGCGTAGGCGCTCCAGCGCGGGCCGAGGAACTCCTCGTCGCCGGGCGAGAGCGGCAGCTCGTAGGCGGCGGCGCAGAGGTGGGCGAGGTGGATCTCCTCGGACTCGTGGTCGAGGATCGCCGACTCGACCGGCCGCTCGAGGAACTCGTCGGGGTGGCGGCAGAAGAACTGGTCGAGCGCGTCGGAGCCGGCGATGTAGATCGCCAGCCCGGTCCCCCGCCGCCCGGCGCGGCCCCACATCTGACGCAGGCTCGCGACCGTCCCCGGGAACGTCACGACGATCGCGGCGTCGAGCTCGCCGACGTCGATGCCCAGCTCGAGCGCGTCGGTCGCCACGACCGCGAGCAGCTCGCCGGACACCAGCCGCTGCTCGATCTCGCGCCGCTGCGCGGGCGTGTAGCCGGCGCGGTAGGGGACCACCAGCTCGGCGAGGTCGGCGCGCCCGCGCTCCTCGAGCTTCAGCCGCGTGAACTTCTGGATCAGCTCGATCCCGCGCCGCGAGCGCAGGAAGCAGATCGTCCGCACCTCCTGCTCGACGAGGTCGGCGAGCAGGTCGGCCGCCTCGCCCAGCGCCGAGGCGCGCGCCCCAGTCCGCTCGTCGACCAGCGGCGGGTTCCACATCGCGATCTGGCGCTCGTGGTGGGCAGCGCCGTCCTGGTCGACCAGCGCCACGTCGCAGCCGGTCAGCCGCTCCGCCAGCTCGACCGGGTTGGCGATCGTCGCGCTGGCGAGCACGAAGCGCGGCTCGGTCCCGTAGGCGAGCGCCAGTCGCCGCAGTCGGCGCAGCACGTTGGCGACGTGCGAGCCGAAGACGCCACGGTAGGTGTGCGCCTCGTCGACGACGATCCAGGCGAGGTTGGCGAGGAAGTCGCCCCACGACTGGTGGTTGGGCAGTACGCCGACGTGCAGCATGTCGGGATTGGTCAGGATCAGGTTCGAGCGGCGGCGGATCGCCGCGCGCTCCTCCTTCGGCGTGTCGCCGTCGTAGATCGCCGGCCGCAGGTGTGGCAGCTTCAGCGCGTGCAGCGCGCGCGCCTGGTCCTGGGCGAGCGCCTTGGTCGGATAGAGGTAGAGCGCACGCGCCTGGCGGTCGCGCGCGAGCGTGTCGAGCACGGGCAGGTTGAAGGCGAGCGACTTGCCCGAGGCCGTACCGGTGGTAACGATCGTGTCGCCCTCGTAGGCCGACGCGAGCGTCTCGGCCTGGTGGGCGTAGAGCTGCTCGATTCCCGCATTGGAAAGGGCCTCGCGCAGCTCCGGATGAAGCGTCTCGGGCACCGGCGAGAAGCGCGCGCGGCGTGCGCCGTAGCGCGAGCGGGCGACCACCTGCTCCCCCTCGCCCCGTTTGAGAAGGTCCTCCCAGGGCATCTTCGTCCGTGTAGTGGCCACTCGATGCCATAGTACGGACGGGGTGATCAGGGGCTTCAGCCACACTGACTATCCGCTCGACCGGCTGCTGGAGGGCAAGCGCGAGACGCTGACCGTGGTGCTGCCGGCGCGCGACGAGGCGGCCACGGTCGGCACGATCGTCGAGCGCATCCTGGCGCTCGACGGGCTGGTCGACCAGGTCCTGGTCGTCGATGCCGACTCCGAGGACCGGACCGCCGCGGTGGCGCGTGCCGCCGGCGCCGAGGTGGTGGCGCAGCAGGCGCTGCCCGACGAGTTCGGGCCGGTGCTCGGCAAGGGCGACGCGATGTGGCGCGCGCTCGCCGCCGCGCGGGGCGACCTCGTCGCCTACATCGACTCCGACACGCGCGACTTCGACGCCCGCTTCGTCACCGGCCTCTTCGGGCCGTTGATCTGCGAGCGCGACGTCCAGTTCGTCAAGGGCGCCTACCGGCGGCCGTTCACCGCCGGCGAGACCGTCGTCCCCGACGGCGGAGGCCGCGTCAGCCAGCTGACCGCCCGGCCGCTGCTCGACGCCTTCTATCCCGACCTGGGCGGCCTCAGCCAGCCGCTCGCCGGCGAGGTCGCCGCCCCGCGCGCGTTGCTCGAGCGGATCCCGTTCGCGACCGGCTACGCGGTCGAGACCGCGATGCTGCTCGACGTGCGCGAGCTGGCCGGCGCCGCCGCGATCGTCGAGTGCGACCTCGGCGAGCGCTGCAACCACCACCAGCCGCTGCACGCGCTGCGGCCGATGGCCGAGCAGGTGCTCGGCGTGGTCTGCGAGCGGCTGCGCCGCGAGGGGCGCCTGCGTGACGGCGGCGACGAGGACTCCGTCATCTACCGGCCGCCGTTCGCCGACGTCTACGGCCCCCCGTTCGCCGACGTCGCCGCCGTCTGAGCCGCCGCGCCGCCCGACCCGTCCCTAGGCTTCCGCCCCGATGTCCCTGCGCTGCGTATACACCGACCTCGACGGCACGCTGCTCGGCCGCGGCGCGTCACTGTTCCACGACGCCGACGGCTCGTTCACCCTGCTCGCCGGCCGCGCGCTCGAGGCCTGCCACCGCGCCGGCGTCGAGGTCGTGCCGATCTCCGGCCGTCGCCGCGGCCAGGTCGCCGAGCCGGCGCGGCTGCTCGGCGCGACCGCCTACTGCTTCGAGATCGGCGGCGGGCTGGTGATCGACGGCGAGGAGACCTGGCTCTGCGGCGAGTATCAGCCGCGCGACGGCCTGACGCCGTGGCAGCTCATCGACCGGTCGGGCGCGCCGGCGCTGCTGCTCGACACTTACACCGGCGTGCTCGAGCCCCACTCGCCCTGGCACCTCGGCCGAGAGGTCACCCACCTCTTCCGCGGGCTCGTCGACGTGGCCGAGGCCAACGCCCTGCTCGTCGACAACGGCCACACCGGCGTCCGCCTGCTCGACAACGGCACGATCGACGCGCAGCGCCGCTGCTACCACCTGGCGCCCACCACGGCGTCCAAGGCCGCCGCCGTCGCCGCCCACATGCAGGCGCGCGGCTACGCCGCCACCGATTGCATCGCCGTCGGGGACTCGCGCGAGGACTCCGAGGTCGCCCCGGCCGTCGGCCACCTCTTCCTGGTGGCCAACGCCGACCCCGACCTGCCCGCCGGTCCGAACACCACCCGCACCGAGGCCTCCCACGGCGCGGGCTTCTACGAGGCCGTCGTCCAGTCGCTGGTCGCCTGACCGCACTTGTCATCGAGTGGACGATTGTGTGCGCTATAGGCCCATCGATCGTCACTCGACGCTCGCGAGCACTGACCGTGCCAGCGCCCGCCCCGCCGTCGTCAGCTCCGCCGGCGTAGTCGCCACGCTGACCGTCTGCAAGTCGAGGATCCGCTCCTCGAACGGCTCGAGCGTCGAGTCGCCGACGATCGCGTGACAGGCCACGCCGCTCTGGCGGGCGCGCGTGGCGACCTCGAAGACCGCCTTGCCTTGGAACGTCTGGCGGTCGACACGACCCTCGCCGGTGACGACGAAAGCGCTCGCGCGCATCAGCTCGTCGAAGCCGATCGCGTTGAGGACGGCCGGAGCGCCTGGGACGAGCTGGGCGCCGCGCCAGGCCCACAGCCCGCCGGCGAGGCCGCCCGCGGCGCCGGTCATCGGCACGCCGCGCGGGTCCTTCGGCGCCTTGGCGGCGAGCCGCGTCAGCCGCTGCGCCAGCCGCTTCAGCGTGTCGGCGTCGGCCCCCTTCTGCGACCCGAAGGTCCGCGCCGCGGCCTCCCATGGAGTCCGCACGTCGCACCAGACCTCCAGCTTCGGCTTCACGCCGGCCTCGTCGAGGGCCTCCAAGGCCCCGGCCCCGCCGTCGGTGGTCGCCGAGCCACCGACCGTCACGATCACCTTGCGCGCTCCCGCCTCGGCTGCCGCGGCGATCAGCTCGCCGGTCCCGCGCGTCGACGCCGCGAGGGCGTCGCGCTCGGCCTCGGCGACCAGCCCGAGCCCGCTCGCTCGCGCGCACTCGACGACCCCCGTGGGCTCGCGCGCGTCGATCAGCGCGTACTGTGCCTCGACCGCGCGGCCGAGCGGATCCGCCACCGTCGCTCGTGCGAGCTCGCCGCCCAGCGCACTCGTCAACGCCTCGAGCGTCCCCTCGCCGCCGTCCGCCACCGGCAACGGGACCGCCTCGACCCCGCCCTCGCGCAGCCCGTGCGAGACCGCCGCTGCCACCTCCACGGCGCGGAGCGTCCCCTTGAAGCTGTCGGGCGCGACGAGCGCCGGTCCGATCACCGGCACATCGTCGCGCAAGCCGCCGTCAGTTGATCAGGTGGAGCCTCGCCTCCCCAGACGAGGTGAACTGCATGTACGGGATGTAGAGGTTCGTTTCGCCGCCCGCGGCGTTCTTGGTGACTTCGATCGTGCAGGGTGTGTTCCCCTGGATCGTCTTGTTCTCACACTCGTTGCTGGCGCCGAAGCGTCCGCCCTGGATCGGCAGGTACGTTTCGGTCGTGATCCGGAACTTGCTGTGATTGGTGAACGTCATCGTGCGCATCGTCACACCGGTGAAGTCGAGTTGCGGGCTGGCGGGCCGAAAGACGCGCAGCAGCCCCAAGCTCACCGCATCGGAGCTTTCGGGCTCTGCTTCGGTCGCCAACCGGATCGTCAGCTCGATCGCACTGCCGCACGCGAAGTTCTCTTCTTGGAGCACGAGCTGCCCCTCCGCTGGCGAGCTGATCTCCACTTCGGGCGTGCAGTGGAAGCCAGTGCTGTTGGGACTGCTCTCGGAGTCCAGGCACAACCCTATGTAGGCGTGTGCGATCGAGTCGTCGAGCTGCGCGGCGTCTCCGATTGGCCAGTCCGCTTCGCTGCCGGACTCGCCGACGCCGTTGCAGGCAACGCGTGTGCAGGCGCTGCTCGACGTGGCGTCGTTGGCATGGTCGGTGACGGTGACGGTGCCGTTTCCGTCTTCGCCGATCTCGGCAACCACTTCGTCGTTGCATTCGCTGACGAGAAATCCATGAACGTCACTTCGGACGACCTGTGCCGACCTTACAGCGCGTTCGGTCACCGGTAAAGCGGAGAGGTGACGAGCGGCGCTAGAGCCGCGTCCGGACCGTACGTTGGACAACCGTCGACAAGTTTCCAGCAACGTCGCGGGCCCGGATGCGGATGCTCAGGTTGGGCCGTCGGCCCGAGCGGATCGCGCGGCGCAGGGCGCTCAGGCCGCGGTCGCTCAGACGCAGCTCGAGGCGCAGGCGTCGACCGGTCTCGAGCAGGGGGCCGGTCATGCGCTGCAGTGCGAAGCGTCGCCTGCCGATCCGCAGAGTGCCGGCCGCCGTGATCCGGCAGCGCTCGTCGCAGCGCACGTACACGACCGCGCCCCCGAGCCTCAGCAGCCGCTGTCGCCGCTTCGCCCGCGCGCGCACCGCCGGCCCTCGCCGGTCATCGAGTGCCTCTTCGTTGGCGAGCGGCGGCGTCCTGATCGCAAGCGGCGGCGAGCCGGGGGGAGAGCCCGGCGGGGGTGCCGGAGGTGCTCCGGAGCCCGGCGGCGTCCCCCCGGCCCGGGCAGGGCACGGGATCTGCGTGTCCTCCTCGACCAGCCGGTACACCGGGCCGCTGCGCGAGGCCGCATAGACGCAGCCGCCGGCGTCCTCGCCGAAGCCGGCGAGGCCGTCGATCACGGCCTCGGGCCCGATGTCCCGGTCGTCGGTCGCGCCCCCGGGTCCAAGGAGCGCGCTGCGCGGCCGGTCGACGAAGTAGTCGCCATAGACGAGCCGGCCCTGCAGCGACGGCAGCGACGGGTCGCGGACCACGTAGCCGGGGATGATCGAGCGGTAGCCCTCGTCCCGCAGCTTCTCGATCGCCGGCAGCACCGATCCGGCAACGCTGCACGGCTGCGTCGTGCTGCCGACCAGCCAGCTGCCCTCGCATACGTTCCAGCCGAAGTCGGCGCCGCGGCCGCGCCCGGCCGTGTTCGGCAGGAAGTTGATCTCCTCGGTCGTGCCCTCGCCGACGTCGCCCAGCACGAGGTCGCCGGTCAGGCGGTCGAAGGAGAAGCGAAACGGGTTGCGCAGCCCCAACGACCAGATCTCGTCCCGGCCGGGTGCACCCACGAACGGGTTCTCGGCCGGGACGCCGTACTCGCCGGGCTCGTCGCCGCGCGGGTCGATTCGCAGCAGCTTGCCGAGCAGGCTGCTCGGGTCGCGCGCGGCGGCTGGCGTGTTGCCGCCGTCACCGGTCGCGAGGTAGAGCATCCCGTCCGGGCCGAACTGAATCTGTCCCCCGTTGTGGTTCGCGGCGGTCGTGTGCGGTATCGAGAGCACGAGTCGCCGCGACTCCGGGTCGACGGCGTCACTGGTAGGGGCGCGCAACTCGTCGATCCGATTCGCCTGCCCGCCGGCCTCGGTGTAGTAGACGTAGAGCATCCGGCTGGTCGCGAAGTCCGGCGCGAAGGCCATCGACAGCAATCCCTGCTCGCCACCGTGCTCGACGGCCGTGATGAGGTTCGCGAACTCGCTCGCCACACCGTTGCGGACGACCTTGATCGTCCCCGGCTGCTCGACCACGAAGAGCCGCTCGCCGTCGCCAGGTGCGCCGGTCACCTGGACCGGCTCCGAGAAGTCACCGACCTTGTGCAGGCCGACCTCGGCTGGCGCGCCGGCGGGAAGCGACGCGAGCAGGATCAGGCTGAGCAGCAGCGAGCGTCTCACCTGGAGGGCTCCTACCTCGGCGCCTGCTGCGGAAAACCTCGCGCAGCGTCTTTGCGGAGCCTCACTCCTCCAACTGCGACAGCTCGCACTCGCGCGGCGCCTTGTCGTCACGCCAGCGCAGGAACTTGGTGCCGTGACGGATGCGGTGCCCGGTCACGTGGTCGTAGGCGATCTCGCAGACGAGCTCCGGCCGCAGGCCCTCCCAAGCGAGCTCCTCGTCCGACTTCCAACGGCTCGGCTCGCCGGTGCCGCGCTCGTGGGTGCGGTAGGGCTCGAGCAGCGAAAGCATCTCGCGCTTCTGCTTCGCGCCGCCGAAGCCGGAGGTGTGGCCGACGATCCGCAGCTCGCCGGCGTCGTCGTACATGCCGAGGATCAGCGAGCCGACGACGCCCTCCTCCTTGCCGAAGCGGAAGGCGGCGACGACGCAGTCGGCCGTCCGCAGCCGCTTGATCTTGACCATTCCCTTGCGCTCGCCGGGCAGGTAGACGCCGTCGGCGCGCTTGGCGATCACGCCCTCGGACTTGCCGGTCAGCCACTGCTCGGCATCGGCACGCTCGGTCACCAGCGGCGTGAGCTCCACGGGCGCGAGCTCGAGCGCTTCGAGCCGCGCACGACGCTCCGTGTAGGGCAGCTCGAGCAGCGTCTCGTCGCCGTCGGCGAGCACGTCGAAGGCGTGGAATACGGCGGGCGTCTCGGCCGCCAGCTTCTCGACGCGCGACTTCGCCGGGTGGATCCGCTGGCTGAGCAGGTCGAACTCCTGGACGCCGTCGACGGTGATCACGACCTCGCCGTCGAGCACGACCCGGTCGGTCGCCATGGCCAGCAGCTGGGCCTCGACCTCGGGGAAGTAGCGGTTCATCGGCTTGCCGCCGCGGCTCTGCAGGTAGACCTCGCCGCCGTCGCGGTAGATGAGCATCCGAAAGCCGTCGTACTTCGGCTCGTAGCGCCACTCGTCGCCCTCGGGAATCTCTTTCGCGGTGCGCGCGAGCTGCGGCTTGATCGGCGGGGCGAGGGGGAGCGCCATCGTCAGCCGCTCCGCGGCGCCGCGCTGCGGCCGCGCAAACGGCGTAGGGCGAGGTCGGCGAGCCGCGGCGACAAGCCGTGCACCCAGCGCAGCAGCCGCACCTCGCGCGGGAAGTAGACGTTGCGCGCGTCGCGCTCGACGCCGGCGACGATCGCCGTCGCACAATCCTCGACACTGGCCTCCTGGCCCTGACGCCAGTCCGGCAGCTTGTCGCGCTGGTGGTCGTGGAGGCTGGTCTCGATCTCGCCCGGGTAGACGATCGTCACGCCGACGCCGGTCCCGTCGAGGTCGTGCCAGAGGCCCTCCGCGAAGCCGCGCTGGGCGGACTTCGTCGCGCCGTAGACGGCCGCGCCGGGGAAGGTCCGCAGCGCCGCGCCCGAGGAGATCACCACGACGTGCCCGCGCCGGCGCGCGACCATTCCGGGCAGCGCGGCGCGCACGGTGTGCAGCGTCCCGAGCCAGTTGACGTCGTTCATCTCGCGCTCGAGCCGCTCGTCGAGGTCGAGCCAGGCGCCGTAGTGCGCGAGGCCCGCGTTGGCGACGACCACGTCGACGTCGCCGAAGTCGGCGACCGCGGCGGCGATCGAGTCGCGCTCGGAGACGTCGGCCGCGAGCGCGCGGTGCCCCTCGCCGGGGAGGCTGTCGACCAGCTCGCGCAGGCCCTCCTCGCCGCGCGCCACCAGGCCCAGCACGCAGCCGCGCGCCGCCAGCTGCCGCGCGAGCGCCGCGCCGATGCCGCGCGAGGCGCCGGTGATCAGGACGCGTGTTCCGGGGTCGAGCTTCACCCGCGGGCACTCTAGACGACCACTAGCATGGCCCCGAAGCCCGACCTACCGAGGAGACCGATGTCACACGAGCAGGCGACCGTCGCGGAGGAGGAGTACCTCCAGATCATCTTCTGGCTGCAGGAGGCGGGCCTGCCGATGACCGGCGCCAACGTCGCCCGCGCGATGCAGGTCTCCGCGCCGACCGTCCACGAGATGATCGGCCGGCTCGAGGCCGACGGCTACATCACCCGCCGCCCCGACAAGACGATCGAGTTCACCGAGTCGGGCCTCCAGCACGCCGAGGACATCGTCCGCCGCCACCGCCTGATCGAGCGCTTCCTCACCGATGTCTTCGACATCCCGTGGGACCAGGTCCACGAGGAGGCCGAGAAGCTCGAGCACTGGATGTCGCCGACGGTCGAGGAGCGCATGCTCAAGGCGATCGGCGACGCCGACACCTGCCCCCACGGCCACCCGATCTTCAGCCACACCCGGCAGGCGGGGGTCCCGCTCGCCGACGTCGAGGTCGGCGCCAAGGTCCGGGTCCTGCGCTTCGAGAACGAGGCCGAGGACCTGCTCCACTACCTGATGGAGTCGGGCCTGACTCCGGGTCTCGAGGGCACGGTCTCGCAGTCCGACGACGACATCGTGGCGATCGAGGCGGGAGACCGGACGTACTCGGTCACCCACAGCGTCGCTCAGACCGTGTCGGTCTCCGCCGACCCGTCGCCGCCGCCCCGGGTGGCGCTGCCCGAGCAGCTGGTGCTGGCGAAGGAGCACTGGGGGCGCTAGACGGGATGGGGCTGCGCGCACCGCTCGGCCTGCGCGCAATCCCCCCACCGTCGCCACTCGCGGAGGAACGTGGGGCTAGATCGGCAGCGCGGTCTGGTTCTCGTCCGACGCCGTCCTGCGGGCGCGGATGTCGAAGAAGAGCAGGGTCGAGACGAGGGCGATGAAGGGGGCGGTGAGGGCCTCGGTGAGGATCATGCCGGCGAGGGCGATGGCCTGGCGGTCGGCGGACTCGGCTAGTGCCTCGAAGGGGAGGACGAGCACGACGGCGGGCAGGGCGACGGCGAGGTTGGCGAGCAGGACGGTGGCGAAGGTGCGGAGCCAGAAGCCCTTGGTGAGGCGCCAGCTGGCGCGGAGGGCCTCGCTGGAGCGGGCGCTGTCGATCACGACGGCCTGGGGGACGAAGTACCAGCGGACGGCTACGTAGATGCCGGGCACGATCAGGAGGATCAGGCCGAGGACGGTGCCGAGGCCGGCGAGCAGGACGGCGAGGAAGACGGGCGCGAAGAAGTCGAGGCCGGCCTGGATCGAGCGGCCGGCGTGGGGGCGCTCTCCGTTTGCGAGCCGCTGCAGCAGGTGGATCGCCGCGGCTGCGATCAGCGGCGCGACGACGAGGTAGCTGACGACGGGCACGAGCAGCCCGGCGTCGCTGTCGTTCTCGCCGTAGCCGGAGGTCAGCTCCTCGAGCCCGATCCCGGAGACGATCAGCTGGACGGGCACGACGATGGCGAGGCCGATAGCGAAGACCGTGGCGAAGTTGCGCGCGTAGATTCCGAGCGCGTCGCCGAACAGGTCTCCGATCCCGCGGCGCTTCGCGAGATCGAGCCGCTCGGCTGGCTTCACACCCGCGAGGCCCCGGACAGCTCGCGGTAGGCGCCGGTGAGCCGCGAGACGGCCTCGTCGATCTGGTCGGCGCGCACGCCCGAGTAGGCGATTCGCAGTGAGCTGTCGCCGCCCTCGAGCAGGAAGTCGGTGCCCTTGACGAAGACGACGCCGCGCTCGCTGGCGAGCTCGGCGAGCTCCGCCACGTCGACGCCGTCGTCGGGCAGGTCGACCCAGAGGAAGTAGCCGCCGGTCGGGACGACGAAGCGCGCGCCCGGCAGCTCGCGCTCGAGCGCCGCGCAGAGGATGTCGCGCCGCTCGCGCAGCGCGTTCTTGACGGTCTCGATCGACGTCTCGATCGCTCCCGAGCGGCAGAACTCCGAGACGATCGACTGGGCGACCATGTTCGGCGAGATGTAGGTGCCGGTGGCGAGCTTGCGCGCGCGGCCGATCAGCTCCTGCGGCCCGGCCAGGTAGCCGACGCGGATGCCTGGGCAGACGGTCTTCGAGAACGACGACGCGTAGACGACGTGGCCGCTGTCGTCGAGCGAGAGCATCGTCGGCAGCCGCTCGCCCTCGAAGCGCAGCTCGACGTAGGGGTCGTCCTCGAACAGCACGAAGTCGTACTCGGCCGCGAGCGCGACCAGCCGCTGGCGCTTCTCCAGCGAGAGCGTGCAGCCGGCGGGGTTGTGGAAGTTGGGGATGACGTGCGCCAGCTTCGGCCGCGCACCCGCCTTCAGCGCCTGCTCGAGCGCGTCGACGTCGATCCCGTCTTCCTGCAGCGGGATCGCGAGGATCTCCGCGCCCATCGAGCGCAGCGAAAGCAGCGTCCGGTCATAGGTCGGCGCCTCGACGACGACGGTGTCGCCCGCCCCGACCACCAGCTGGAACAGGAACGCGTCGGCCTGCATCGACCCGTTCGTCGCGATCACCTGCTCCTTGGCAATGCCCTGGCGCTCGGCGATCCACTCGACCAGCGGCGGATAGCCCGCGGAGGTCCCGTATCCGAACGTCCCCGCCGGGTCGTTCTGGAACGCCCGATCCGCGGCAGCTCGCAGCTCCTCCACGGCGACGATGTCGAGCGACGGAGCGCCCCTGGCGAGCGAGATGGAGTCGGTCGGGCTCACGAGCCGGCCACGATATCGAGGCGGCTAGCCCTGGAGGATGTCGACGGCGATCGAGGCGACCTCCGTCGGGGTGCGACCGACGCGGACGCCCCTGGCCTCGAGCGCCTCGGCCTTGGCGGCGGCGGTGCCCTTGGAGCCGGAGACGATCGCGCCGGCGTGGCCCATCGTCTTGCCGGGCGGGGCGGTGAAGCCGGCGATGTAGGCGACGACCGGCTTGGAGACGTTCTCGGCGATGTAGTCGGCGGCCTGCTCCTCGGCGTCGCCGCCGATCTCGCCGGAGAGGACGATCAGCTCGGTCTCGTCGTCGGCCTCGAACAGCTCGACGACGTCGACGAAGCTGGACCCGGGGACGGGGTCGCCGCCGATGCCGACGATCGAGCTGTTGCCGAAGCCGCTCTGCGCCAGCTCGTAGCCGATCTGGTAGGTCAGCGTGCCCGAGCGCGAGACGACGCCGACGTTGCCCTCCTTGAAGAAGGAGGCGGGGATGATCCCGACGCTCGCCTTGCCGGGGGAGAGGATCCCGGGGCAGTTCGGCCCGACCAGCCGCACGTCGGGGTTGCGCGCGAGGTGGTTGTAGACGCGCAGCTCGTCGTGGGCGGGGATGCCCTCGGTGATCGCGACGATCAGCTCGATTCCGGCGTCCTCGGCCTCGAGGATCGAGTCGGCGGCGAAGCGCGGCGGGACGAAGATCATCGCCGTGTTCGCGCCGGTCTCGGCGACGGCGTCGTGGAAGGTGTCGAAGACCGGGATGCCCTCGACGTCCTGGCCGCCCTTGCCGGGGGTCACGCCGGAGACGACCTGGGTGCCGTAGCTGCGGTTGTTGAGCGAGTGGAACGTCCCCTCGCTGCCGGTGATCCCGGAGACGCAGAGCCGCGTCTGCTTGTCGACCAGGACCGCCATCAGGAGACCCCGACGCCCTTCGCGACCTCGACGACCTTGGCGGCGGCGCCGTCCATCGTCGTCTCGGTGTGGACGTTGGGCAGGTTCGCCTCGGCGAGCAGTCGCTGGCCCTCCTGCTCGTTGGTGCCGTTGAGGCGGACCACGAACGGGACCTCGGGCTGGATCTGGGCGAACGCCTCGATCAGGCCCTTGGCGACCTCGTCGCAGCGCGTGATGCCGCCGAAGATGTTGAACAGCACGGCCTTGACCTTGGGGTCGGAGAGGATCACCTCGACCGCGCTGGTGATCGCGTCGGCCTTCGAGCCGCCGCCGGCGTCGAGGAAGTTGGCGGGCTGGCCGCCGGCCTGGGCGACGACGTCGAGCGTCGACATCACGAGCCCGGCGCCGTTGCCGAGGATCCCGATGTCGCCGTCGAGCTTGACGTAGGTCAGGCCGCGCTCCTTGGCCATCTTCTCCTGCGGGTCCGTGGCGCCCTTGTCGCCGAACTCGGCGGCGTAGGGATGGCGGAAGAGCGCGTTGCCGTCGAGGGTGACCTTGGCATCGAGCGCTACGGCCTCTCGGCTTTTCGTGATCAGCAGCGGGTTGACCTCGACGAGCATCGCGTCCTCGGCGACGAAGACCTCGTAGAGCTTCGCGAGCAGCGCGCCGACCGGGCGGATCACGTCGGCGGGGATGCCGGCCTCGAAGGCGAGCCGGCGGCCCTGGAAGTCCTGGAAGCCGAGCAGCGGGTCGACGTGCAGCGTGCGCATCGCCTCGGGGTCGGTCTCGGCGACCGCCTCGACGTCCATCCCGCCCATCTTCGAGAACATCGCCATCGGCTTCTTGGCAGAGCGGTCGAAGACGAACGCCGCGTAGTACTCCTCGTCGATGTCGCTCGCGGCCTCGATGTAGAGCTCGTGGACGGTGTGGCCCTTGATGTCCATGCCGAGGATCGCGCCGGCGTGCTGCTCGACCTCGCCGCGGTCGGCGGCGAGCTTGACGCCGCCCGCCTTGCCGCGGCCGCCGACCAGCACCTGCGCCTTGACCACGACCGGATAGCCGAGCTCCTCGGCGGCGGCGACCGCCTGCTCGACGGTCTCGGCGGGCTCTCCCTGGGGAACGGGGATGCCGTGCCTGGCGAAGAGCTGCTTGCCCTGGTGCTCGAGGAGGTCCATCGGCCGGCGCGGCAGGCTACAGGGCGCAGGCGCCCCGCGCGCTGCGGTCGCGCGCCATAGAATGCCCGGCCGCTTCCCACCGCAGCAAGCCTCCAGGAGGGTCAGTGCCGTTACCGAAGGACATCCAGTTCGTCACCTTTGACTGCTACGGCACGCTGATCGACTGGGAGACCGGCGTCTACGAGGCCTTCCAGAAGGAGGCCGACCGCGACGGCTTCACGATCGACCGCGACGTGCTCGTCCCGCGCTTCATCGAGATCCAGCGCAAGATCCAGAGCGGCTCCTACGAGCTCTACGCCGAGGTCCTGCGCCGCACCGCCGTCCAGGTCGCCGAGGAGCTCGAGTGGGGACTGGAGTCCTCGCGGGCGCAGTTCCTGCCGGACAGCGTGCCGCGCTGGCAGCCGTTTCGCGAGACCAACGCCCAGCTCGAGCGCTTCGCCAAGAAGTACGAGCTCGGGATCCTGTCGAACATCGACGACAAGCTGCTCGGCGCGACGCGGCGCCACTTCCGCAGCGACTTCGACCTCGTCGTGACCGCCCAGCAGGTCCGCAGCTACAAGCCGGACCCGGCCCACTTCAAGGAGTGCGCGCGGCGGATCGAGAAGCGCAAGCGCAACTGGGTCCACATCGCCTCCGGCTACCCGACCGACGTCGAGCCCTGCCTGAAGTCGAAGGTCCCGGTGATCTGGGTCAACCGCCACGGCTACGAGCTCGAGCCCGGTCAGAAGAAGCCGACCGCGGAGGTCAAGACCTTCCGCGACGCGGCCAAGCTGCTCAACCTGGTCTAGGGAAGGGCGCGATGCGCGCCGTCTCGGTCCACAGCGACGCGATCGTCGTGACGAGCCTGCTTTGGCAGACCAACGCGGTCGCGTTGCGGGCGGGCGGCGAGGCAATGCTGATCGACTCGCCGTACTTCCCAGACGAGCTCGAGCTGCTGCCCGGGGTGCTGGCCCAGTCGGGCTTCGAGCCCAACGCGCTGCTGGCGACCCACGGCGACTTCGACCACGTGCTGGGGCGGCTGGCCTTTCCGGGTCTCGCGCTCGGTGTGGCCGAGAGCACGATGCGGCGTGTCCGCGAGCGGCCGGGGGAGGCTCAGCGAGAGCTGCGCGACGCCGACGCCGAGCACTACGTCGAGCGCGCGCGGCCGCTGTCGCTGGGTCAGGTGCAGGCCCTACCGGTCCCCGGTCAGCTGGAGCTCGGCGATCGGGAGCTCCAGCTGCTCGCCGCCGAGGGCCACACGCCCGACGGCATGGCCGTGTGGGCGCCTTGGCTCGGGGTCCTCTGCACCGGCGACTACCTCAGCCCGGTCGAGATCCCATGGATCGCCCCGGGTGGGTCGATCGACGCCTACCGCGACACGCTCGCCCGCTTGGCGCCACTGGTCGAGCAGGCTGACGCCGTCGTGCCGGGCCATGGGCCGCCCCAGGCCGGTGCCGCCGCGCTGCGCCTGATCGACGAGGACCTCGAGTACCTCGATGCCCTGGAGCGCGGTGACGAGCGGCTGGCGCTGCCCGGCGGTCGCGACACCTCGCGTCAGCGCGACATCCACGCCGAGAATCTCGCCCGGCTCCGCTGACCGAGCCCCGCCGTCAGCCCGGGCCGATTACGGCGACATTGCCGCCGGAACTCGCCCGACGTGGCTCGCAGACAAAACCTCAGCCGTTCTTGCGAACGTGCCAGGCGACGGCCACAGTGGCGACCTCGACGTCGTCCGGGTCTCTGAGCGAGACGTCGATGGTGAACTCGACGCGGCCTTCGGCGTCGAGGCGCTCGAGCAGCAGCGCCTTGTCCTCGGAGAGCGTTCCCGTCGCGACGATCGGCCCCTTGGCGAGCTTGCAGTAGTCGATGCTCGCCGACTTGGCGAGCGGCGTGATCTCGCCCATCCGCTCGGCGAAGGCGCCGACGAATGCGGCGCCCGAAGCCGCCTCTGCGACCGAGAACAACGCCCCAGCGTGCTGCGAGCCGACGTGGTTGAGCAGGGTTGGCTCGTCGGGCAGGCGGACGGAGCCGCTCCCGTCGGCGACCGAGACGACCTCGAGACCGAGGTGCTTGTTGAACGGGATCGCCTGCTCGAGGCCGGCGCGTACCGCGTCGAAGTCGATCGCCATCGCTGAGTCCTTTGCATCCGTGGGTCGGGCTTGCTGGCCGGCCAGCCTACCGGCCGTCGCCTACAGTGCCGCCGTGGCCGAGAGCGTGATCTTCGACTGCGATGGCGTGCTGGTCGACACCGAGCCCGCCGCCAACGCGGTCCTCTCGGAGCTGATCACCGAGCTCGGGGTCGCGACGACGCCTGAGCAGGCGCTGACGGAGTACATGGGCCGCTCGTGGGCGTCCTGCGTCGAGATCGTCGAGCGCAAGCTCGGCCATCCTCCGCCCGACGACTTCGGCGAGCGCTATCGCGCCGGCGTGATCGCGGCCTGGAAGCGCAAGCTGCGGCCGGTGCCCGGCGTGGTCGAGGCGCTCGACGCGATCGACCTGCCGAGCTGCGTCGCCTCGAGCGGCGAGCACGAGCGGATGCGCCTCACCCTCGGCCTGACCGGTCTGCTGCCCCGCTTCGACGGTCGCCTCTTCAGCGCCACCGAAGTCGAGCACGGCAAGCCCGCTCCCGACCTCTTCCTCCACGCCGCTGAGCGGATGGGCTTCGAGCCGTCGACGACCGCCGTCGTCGAGGACACCATCCCGGGCGTCCAGGCCGGCCGCGCCGCCGGCATGCGCGTGCTCGCCTTTGCTCGCCTCGTATCCGCGGACGACCTCGCCGCCGCCGGCGGCGACGTCTTCGACGACATGCGTGCCCTGCCCGGTCTCCTGGCCGTTTGAGTGCGGCACGGTCAGATGAAGGATTGGCGTGCTCCAGCGCCTACAACCCTTCATTTGCCGTGCCGGCACGCTGCTGCGGCGAACCCGATGAAGGAATCGCCGGCTAGGACGCGCTCGATCCTTCATCGGCCGCCGCGGCGCCCTCTGCCCGTCAGTCGACCAACGGCGCTGGTAACGGCTCCGCCGCTCCGGCTCGCTGGCGCTCGCTCCAGGGGTCGCGGACGCCCGTCAGCAAAGCTGCCGACAGCGCCATTCCGGCGCAGAGGACGAAGCCGAGCGTGCCGAAGCCCCAGAGCGCCAGGACGAGGCCTCCACCGGCCGCGCCCACCATGTAGCCGAGCTGCGCCGCGGCGGTGCGGGCGCCCATCATCGCGCCGGGCCGGTCGGGCAGTTGGTCGAGGCCGAGCGAGCTCGAGCCGGCGAGCCGGATGCCCGCGAACGTCGCCATCACGCAGAACATCGCAAATGTGCCCGTGACCGACGGCGCCCAGTTGAGGATCGGGACGAGTACGAAGCCCATCACCAAGGCTGAGGCCACGAGCAGCGGCTTGCGCGTGAAGCGCGTCGTCAGGCGCGCGGTGTTGAGCGATGTCAGCAGGAAGACGAGCGAGCCGCCGGCGAGCAGGAAGCCGATCGTCGCGACGCTCGTCTCGTAGTTGCGGATGTAGAAGACCGCCGCGTAGGTCAGCTCGGCCGACCACGCCGAGTACGCCACCAGCTCGGCGATCGTCCAGCGCCGCGCCGAGCGGTCCTGGAACACCGCGCGCAGGCCGTCGCGGATCGACTCCGGCGCCGCGTCCGTGCGCTGGAGCGGTCGCAGCAGGAAACCGGCGACCAGCGCCGCCAGGCAGACGCTCGCGGGCACTGCGTAGGCGAGCCGCCAGGAGCCAGCGTCGGCCAACGCCCCGACGATCGGGTTGCCGACGATCCAGGCCAGCGACTGAGCGCCGACGACGTAGCCCATCGCCCACGCCATCTCCCGGCCGCTGAAGTAGGTCGCGACGCCGGCAAAGCCGGCCGACAGCAGGCACGCCACACCGATGCCGGTGACCACGTGCGCGGCGTAGAAGACGAGCAGCGTCGGCGCCGTGGCGCTCGCGACGGCGCCCGCCAGGGCCAGCGCCCCGCCGCGCACGACCAGCGGCCGGACGCCGATCCGGTCGATCAGCGGCCCGATCGCCAGCGAGCCCGCGAACGCCGTTCCCGCGAGCACCGAGCGCGCCACGCCGACCGCGCTCACCGACGCGCCGAGCGAGCGACCGATCTCGACGAGAAGCGGCGCCAGCACGACGATCGACGCCTGCGTCGCGGTCGTCGCGAGCACCAGCGGGAGCAGCCGCCGGGCGCGGCTGGCTGTCGGGGCGCCTCCGGGCACGGGCGCCAAGGATCGCAGGCGGCCGGTCAGTCGCTCGACGGTCGGATCACCGGCACCAGGAGCCGCGCGTCGTGCTCGCCGCCGCAGTGCAAAGTGCATGTGACAGCCGGCCGCCGCTCGTACCACGCCGGGAATTGGCCGGTGACCGGATTGCGCGGCTTCGGCCAGCGACCGTGGACCTCGAGCACGAGCTCCTCGCCGGCCTCGAACAGCGTCGCGGACGCCATCAGCGCGATCTCGACCGCAGCGATCTCGCCCGGGGCGAGCGGGAGCCGGCGCGCATGCGAGTGGACCGGCTCGAACGGCCGCGAGCGCTCGACGTCGAGCTCGCGTTGCGAGAGCCGCAGCCAGCCGGTCGTGACGCCGTCGAGCCCGTACCCGTACGAGCCCTCGAAGGGGACGGCCCGCCCTTCGCGGGCCTTCTGGGCGCGAACGTGAAGGTCGGCGTCGTCACCGTCCTCGACCGATACGTGCAGGCGCAGCGCCATCGGGCCGGAGAGCTCGGCACGCTCGGCGAACGTCCGGCGAAAGAGCGCGACTCCCGACCCCGTGTCGAACCGAGCCGTCCCTTCGACGAGCTCGCCGTCGCCGTCGCCGGTCAGCCGCCCGTCAGCGGACAGCCGCAGCTCGGTCCAGTCCGTCGCGCGCAGCGGCCACTCCGGCTCCTCGCGGACCTCGGCGACGGTGTCGCGATCGCTGCGAACCTCCAGCCGCACCCGCGGCTGCTCGGCCATGCCGTTGTCCTCACCCTTCAGGAAGTGGTCGAAGAAGCGGCCCTGGGCCGCGAGCGCCTCCGCCGAGTAGAACGTCGCCCACTTGCCGCCGCGGTGGGTGTAGAGCCACTTCTGTCGCGAGCCGGCCTGCTCGAACGCCCGGAACGAGCCGTGGCTGTGCAGGTTGTGGTCGGAGAAGCTGGCGCAGACGAGCATCGGCGCCTGAATCTGCTCGAGCGCCGGCGTGCGCGCCCGCCACCACTCGTCGAGCAGCTCGTGGGCGACCTGGCCCGCGCGGATGTCGGACGCGAGCCGCCACTTGCGCACGCCGCGGCTCCAGATCCGGACGAAGCCGTCCTCGCGCACGCCGCCGGGGCGCATCAGGTCGCGGTACGGATCGCTGAAGCCCTCCCACGGGCAGATCGCCGCGAGGTGCGGCGGCCGCGTCGCGGCGGCCTCGTACTGGCTGATCGCCAGGTAGGAGACGCCGAGCAGCCCGACCTTGCCGCTGCACCACGGCTGGCCGCCCGCCCACTCGATCAGGTCGTGGTAGTCCTCCCCCTCCTGGGCGGTCAGCAGATCGCCGGTGCCCTCCGACCTCCCGCAACCGCGCACGTCGCAATTGAGGACCGCGTAGCCGCGCGCAACCCACCACGCGGGATCGGGCGCCTCCCAGCCCGTCAGTGACGAGAACGCGATCGGCCCGGGCTGACGGAACCCGCGGTACTGGGGCGAGAAGTGCCAGCGACCCCGACGACGGCGCGGCAAATCGTCCTTGCCGTAGGGGTGAGCGGACATGATCGCCGGGACCGGCTCGTCGCCCGGCGGGCGGTACACATTGACTCGCAGCACTACCCCGTCCCGCATCGGCACGGCTATGTCGAGCTCGCTCGTCACGGTGCCAGGGGGCGGCTCGCTGACGCTCACCCGCGGGCGCAGGATGCCCGCGAGCCGGTCGCGTACGTAGGCCAGGCGGTCGCGGCGCGAAGGCTGCGGCGCGCGCGCCACCGAGCGACTACTCGGACGGGGCGGAGGTGATGGTGGCGATCGGGTCGCCGGCCGAGATCGGCTTGCCCTCCTCGATCGGCAGCGCGGCGATCGTGCCCGCCTTGTGGGCGGTGATCTCGTTCTCCATCTTCATCGCCTCGATGATGCAGAGCAGCTGGCCCTCCTCGACCACGTCGCCCTGCTTGACGACGACCTTCCACATGTTGCCCTGCAGCGGCGACTCGATCTGGTCGGGTCCCCCGCCGGCGGACTTCTTGCGCTCCGAGCGCTTCGGCGCCTTGCGGGCCGGCGCCGATCCGTTCGCGGCGGACCCGGCGCCGAACGCCGAGCCGATCACCTTGACGTCGAACTTGCGGCCCGACACCTCGACGGCGTAGTCGCGCTCGACCTTCTCGTCCTCGTCGGCGTCGACCGGCGTCACCGGCTGCTCGGGCGCCGTCGCCTTGAGCCACTTGCGGTCCTCGAGCAGGTTGCGGCAGGTCTCCCCGCGCGCCCACTCGTCGGTCGCCAGCAGCGCCTGGTGGAACGGGATCAGCGTCTTGATGCCCTCGATCTCGTACTCCGACAGCGCGCGCAGCATTCGCCGCGTCGACGCCTGGCGGTCGACGTCCCACACGATCAGCTTGGCGATCATCGGGTCGTAGAGCGGCAGCACCGCATAGCCGGTCTCCGCCCCGGAGTCGACGCGCACGAACGGGCCGGAGGGCTCGCGGTAGGCGCCGATCTGCCCGGGGGCGGGGGCGAAGTTCTTCGCCGCGTCCTCGGCGTTGATCCGGCACTCGATCGCGTGGCCGCGGATCTCGACGTCCTCCTGCTTGAACGAGAGCTCGTTGCCCGCCGCCACCAGGATCTGCTCGCGCACGATGTCCACGCCGGTGACCATCTCGGTCACGCAGTGCTCGACCTGCACGCGTGTGTTCATCTCCAAGAAGTAGTACTCGCCATCCTGCAGCAGTCCCTCGATCGTGCCGGCCGAGCGGTAGCCGACGGCCTTGGCGGCGTCGGTGCCGATCTCGCCGATCCGCTCCCGGAGCTCCGGATCCACAGCGGGAGCAGGCGCCTCCTCGATCACCTTCTGGTGACGACGCTGGACCGAGCAGTCGCGCTCGAAGAGGTGGACGACGTTGCCGTGCGAGTCGGCGAGCACCTGGACCTCGACGTGGCGCGGGTCGGGCAGGTAGCGCTCGATGTAGACGGTCGCGTCGGAGAAGAACTTCTCGCCCTCGCGCGCCGCGCCCTCGAAGGCGTCCTGGAGCTCGTCCTCGGTCAGCGCGACGCGGAAGCCCTTGCCGCCGCCGCCGCCGGCCGCCTTGATCGCGACCGGGTAGCCGATCGAGTCGTCGATGATCTTGCGCGCGTCCTCGACCGTCTCGACCGGGTCGGTCGTGCCCGGCACGATCGGCACGCCAGCGGCCTGCATCAGCTCGCGCGCCTTGGTCTTCGACCCCATCGCGTCGATCGCGTCGGCCGGTGGGCCGATGAAGACGATTCCCGCCTCCTCGCAGGCGCGCGCGAACGGCGCGTTCTCCGCCAGGAAGCCGTAGCCGGGATGGACCGCCTCGGCGCCCGACTGCTTGGCCACCTCGAGGATCTTCTCGACGACCAGATAGCTCTCAGCCGCCGGGCCAGGCCCGAGCAGGTACGCCTCGTCGGCGCGCCGGACGTGCGGCGCGTCGCGATCGGCCTCCGAGTAGACGGCGACCGAGGCGATGCCGAGCTCCTCGAGTGAGCGCATCACGCGGATCGCGATCTCGCCGCGATTTGCAACCAGGACCTTCGAGAACATGCGGCGCGAGAGCCTACCGAGCGGCCCTTGCCCGCGCGTCGCGGCGCTCGCGCAACAGCACGGTCACGACCATCACCGCGATCGCGGCGGGGAAGGCGGCGATGACCAGGCCGGGAATCCCAGCTCCCGCCTTCGACAGCAGCGCCAGCCCGGCACCGATCAGCACGAGCGCGAGCGTCGTGCGCAGGACCGAGTTGCCGACGCGCAGCGTGAGGTTCGACCCGATCCAGACGCCGGGGATCGAGCCGATCAGGATGTTGCCCGCGAGCGCGAAGTCGACGTTGCCGGCGACGAGGTGGGCGGCCGCGGCGGCCCAGAGGAGGATCGCCGCGTGGAAGATGTCGGTGCCGACGACGCGCGAGGGAATGAGCCGGAAGAGCAGGATCAGCCCGACGGCGATCAGCGCGCCGCTGCCGGCGGAGGTGACGCCGAGCACGAACCCGACCAGCGCGCCGAGCACGATCGAGTTGACCTTGTTGCGGGTCGTCATCTCGACCGAGTCGCGCTCCTTGTCGTGCAGGGCCTTGAGGAAGAGCGCACGCGTCAGCGTCATCACGCCGGTGAACAGCAGCGTGATCGCCAAGACGACGATCAGCAACTCGTCGAACTCGTCGCCGTAGGCGCGCTCGAGCAGCTCGAGCACGTAGACCCCGCCGATCGCCGCCGGTACCGACCCGACCGCCATCCACATCGACAGGGTCATGTCGACGGTCCCCTGGCGCAGGTGGCGCCAGCCGCCCACCGTCTTGGTCACCGCGCCGTAGGCGAGATCGGTGCCCACCGCGGTGATCGGCTTGATGCCGAAGACGAGGATCAGCAGCGGCGTCATCAGCGAGCCGCCGCCGATGCCGGTCATTCCGACCAGCACTCCGACGCCGAGGCCGAAGGCGACGATGGCGACGTCCACCGCCTAATTCTCCCGCAAGTCGGTGTGCATTAGGGAGAAGCGTATCGGACTAGCGCCGACCCCGACCGAAGACCGCGCTCAGCCCCCGATCGCAGACAGGACGTCGGCTACGGACTGCTCTACCGACTGCTCGGTCGGCCGCAGCGTCAGCTCCGGCCGCGACGGCGGCTCGTACGGGTCGTCGACGCCGGTCATGCCCTTCAGCTCGCCGGCCCGCGCCTTGGCGTAGAGCCCCTTCGGGTCGCGCCGCTCGCACTCCTGCAGCGGCGTGTCGACGAACACCTCGACGAAGCGCAGCCCCGCGTCGTCGTGGACCGCGCGCACGCGGTCGCGATCGGCGACGTACGGCGACACCAGCGACACCAGCGCGACCGTCCCCGCATCGGCGAGCAGCTTCGCCACCTCGCCGACCCGGCGCACGTTCTCCGCCCGATCCTCCGCCGAGAACCCCAGATTGCCGTTGAGCCCATGGCGCAGGTTGTCCCCGTCGAGCAGGTACGCGTGCCGACCTCGCTCCAGCAGCGCCGCCTCGACCGCCACCGCGATCGTCGACTTGCCCGATCCCGACAGCCCCGTCAGCCAGATCGTCATTCCCTCACCCCCCGTCACCCGCGCCCGCTCCTCGCGCGTCACCGCGCCCGCGTGCCACGTGACGTTCTTGGAGGTGCTCAATCTTCGTCGGCGCCCAGGATCATGCCCGCGCCGACGGTGTCGTTCGTGCTCTCCTCGATCAGGACGAAGCTGCCGGTGGCGCGGTTGCGGCGGTACTCGTCGACGAGCAGCGGCGCGGACAGGCGCAGACGCACGCGACCGATCTCGTTCAGCGCCAGGCCGGTCGCGCTCTCGTCGCGGTGCATCGAGTTGACGTCGAAGCGGTAGCGCAGGTCGTCGACCTTGGCGAGCGCCGTGCGCGTGGTGTGCTTGATCCGGTAGCGACCGGAGGGGCTCAGCGGCCGTTCGGACATCCAGCAGACGGTCGCCTCGACCTCCTTGGTCGGCGTCGGGCTGTTGTTGACGCGGCAGATCATGTCGCCGCGCGAGACGTCGACGTCGTCCTCGAGCCGCACCGTGACCGACAGCGGCGGGTAGGCCTCCTGCAGCGGGCCGTCCTGGGTGTCGATCGCGGCGATCCGCGTCGTCCGCCCCGAGGGCTGGACGACGACCTCGTCGCCGACGGCGAGCACGCCGGAGGCGACCTGGCCCGCGTAGCCGCGGTAGTCGTGGTGCTCGTCGTCCATCGGGCGGATCACCCACTGGACGGGGAAGCGGCAGTCGATCAGGTTGCGGTCCGAGGCGATGTGGACGTGCTCGAGGTAGTAGAGCAGCGACGGGCCGTCGTACCAGTCCATGTTCTTGGACCGGTCGACGACGTTGTCGCCCATCAGGGCCGACATCGGGATGAACGTGATGTCGGTGATGTCGAGCTTCGCCGCCCAGCCGGAGAAGTCGGCGACGATTCGGTCGAAGACCGCCTCGTCCCAGTCGACGAGGTCCATCTTGTTGACAGCCACGACGAGGTGGGGGATCCGCAGCAGGGACGCGATGAAGGCGTGCCGGCGCGACTGCTCGACGACGCCGTTGCGGGCGTCGACCAGGACGAGCGCCAGGTCGGCCGTCGAGGCGCCCGTGACCATGTTGCGCGTGTACTGCTCGTGGCCCGGCGTGTCGGCGATGATGAACTTGCGCTTGGTCGTGTGGAAGTAGCGGTAGGCGACGTCGATCGTGATGCCCTGCTCGCGCTCGGCGCGCAGGCCGTCGGTCAGCAGCGCCAGGTTGACGTAGCCGTCGCCGCGCTCGGTCGAGACGCGCTCGACGTGCTCGAGCTGGTCCTGCAGGATCTGCTTCGAGTCGAACAGCAGGCGGCCGATCAACGTCGACTTGCCGTCGTCGACCGAGCCGGCGGTCGCGACACGGACCAGCTCGGAGGGACGGCTGTCGACGTGGACCTTGCCGTTGGTGGCCGGGCCCGCCACCTAGAAGTAGCCCTCGCGCTTGCGGTCCTCCATCGCGGCCTCCGAGAAGCGGTCGTCGGCGCGCGTCTCGCCGCGCTCGGTGATCCGCGTCGCGGCGATCTCGGCGACGACCTCGTCGAGCGTCGCGGCGGTCGACTGGACGGCGCCGGTGCAGCTCATGTCGCCGACCGTGCGATAGCGGACCGCCGTCTTGAAGGTCTCCTCGCCGGGCAGCAGCTCGACGTAGGGCGAGACGGCGTAGAGCATCCCGTCGCGCTCGAAGACCTCGCGCTCGTGCGAGAGGTAGATCGCGGGCACCTCGAGCTCCTCCTCGCGGATGTACTGCCAGACGTCGAGCTCGGTCCAGTTGCTCAGCGGGAAGACGCGCATGTGCTCGCCCGGGTTCATGTGCGCGTTGTAGATGTTCCAGAGCTCGGGGCGCTGCGCCTTGGGGTCCCAGCCGCCGAAGTCGTCGCGGAACGAGAAGATGCGCTCCTTGGCGCGGGCGCGCTCCTCGTCGCGACGGGCGCCGCCAAAGGCGGCCTTGAAGTCGTGCTCGGTGATCGCGTCGAGCAGCGCGACGGTCTGGAGCCGGTTGCGCGACGCGCGCGGGCCGGTCTCCTCGACGACCTTGCCGGCGTCGATCGCCTCCTGGACGCTGGCGACGATCAGCCGCGCGCCGAGCTCCTCCATCCGCCGATCGCGGAACTCGAGTACCTCGGGGAAGTTGTGGCCCGTGTCGACGTGCATCACCGCGAACGGGAACCTCGCGGGGTGAAACGCCTTCTCGGCGAGCCGCAGCAGCACGATCGAGTCCTTGCCGCCGGAGAACAGGAGCACCGCCCGCTCGACCTCGGCGGCGACCTCGCGCATGACGTGGATCGCCTCCGCCTCGAGGGCGCGTAGATGGGAAACCTCGTAGCTCACAGCAGTCATTGGGGGAACCGCGTCATCGGGGCCGGGTTGCGCTCCATGGCGCCTTCCTCAGTGGAGCCCGCACTCGAGCCGGCCGGACCCCGCCCAGCGGCCCTCGCGGCCCGAGCCCGCCTTCGTGCAGGGGGTGCAGCCTATCGAGGCGTACCCCCGGTCGTGGAGCTCGTTGTAGGGAATGTCGTGCTCGGCGATGTAGCTCCAGACGTCCTTGTCGGTCCAGCTCGCCAGCGGCGCGACCTTCCAAAGCCCGTGCTTCTTGTCCCAGCCGAGCTTCGGCGCGTTGGCGCGCGTCGGCGACTGGTCACGGCGCAGGCCGGTCACCCAGGCGCCGCAGCCGCGCAGCGCCTCGCGCATCGGCTTGACCTTGCGGATCCCGCAGCAGGCCTCGGGGTCGCGCTTCCAGAACTCCGGGCCGTGGACGGCCTCCTGGCGCGCCAGGCTCATGCCGCCGTGGGCGCTCTCGATCTCGATGTCGTAGCGCTGCTCGAGCGCCTTCCAGGTCTCGTAGGTCTCCGGGAAGAAGAGCCCCGTGTCGAGCGTGAAGAACTTCGCCTGCGGCTCGATCTGGAGCAGCATGTGCATGATCACCGACGCCTCCTTCTGGAAGGAGCAGGCGACCTTCAGCCCGGGATGGAAGCGCTCGACCGCGTAGGCGAGCACGCCCTCGGCGGCGAGGTCCTCGATGTCGGGCGGATGCTCGACGTCGTGCGGGGTGGCCCGCAGGCTGGACGGGGCTACGGTCGCCATCTCAGACCGCGCACTCGCCCTCGCCGCGGATCACCTCGTAGAGCTGGTCGCGCTGCCAGTCGATGAAGTAGTCCATGTTCTCGACGTTGAACTCGACCGGCAGCGAGAGGTCCTTGACGAGCTCGGTGAACTTCTCGGCTCCGACACGCTCGCTGAAGGCGATGAAGTCCTCGTCGCCGTCGCGCTCGGCCTCGTAGAAGCGGACCCAGCGCTCGACCGCGTCGGGTACCCGCTTCGCGGGCAGGCGCGACTTCAGCCGCGTGCCGTAGACGACCTCGCCGTTGGCGTGCCAGCCGCCGATGTGCGGGATGTAGGCCGGGATCGTCTTGTCGCCGACCTTGATCGACGCGCCGTAGAAGCCGATGTTGCCGAGGTGGTGCTGACCGCAGCCGTTCGGGCAGCCGGACATGTTGATGTGGATCTTCTTCGACTTGGGATCCTCGATCTTCATCTCGAGCAGGCGGTCGTTGATCGCCTTGTTGAGGCCCATCGAGCTGGTGATGCCGAGCTTGCAGCTGTCGGTTCCGGGGCAGCTGACGGTGTCGGTGATCTCGTTGAAGCCCGGATCGCCGAGGTCGAGCTCCTTCAGCCGCTGCCATACCTCGTAGATCGACTCGTCGCGGACCCAGCGCAGGACGAAGTTCTGCTGCACGGTGGTGCGGGCGTAGCCGCCGCAGTAGTCGCGCATGATCTGGCCGAGGCCGCGGAACTGCTCCGGGCTCAGGTCGCCGCGGTAGACCTTGACCGCGACCGTCGAGAAGCCCTGCTGGCGCTGCGGCTGGACGTTCGAGGCGCGGAAGCGCTCGAACTCGGAGAGGTCGCCGTTCGGCGAGGCGTAGGTCGGGCGCGCCGCCGGGGCGTTGGCCTCCTCGTCGTGGATCAGCAGCAGCGGCGTCGGGTCGAAGTCGCGCTCGGCGACCCAGTCTCCCTTGAGCTCCTCCTCGACCTGCTCGCGAAAGGCGTCGATGCCGATCTTGTCGATCAGGACCTTGATCCGGGCACGCGCGCGGTTGACGCGCAGCCACTCCTGGCGGTCGAAGATGCGGAAGCAGGCCTCGGCGACCTTGAGGTAGTCGCCGTTGTCGACCTCGACGAACTCGTAGAGCGTCGGGGCGACGCGCGGCATGATCGACGTCCCACCGCCGACGCGCATCTGGACGCCCTTCACCCCGTCGCGAACGCGCGGTATGAAGGCGATGTCGTGGATGCCGCTGATCGCGCGGTCCTCGTCGGTCGCGGTGAACGACGTCTTGATCTTGCGCGGCATCAGCTGCGTGGTGGGATGCCGGACGAAGTAGCGGACATACGCGCCGGCGTAGGGCGTGATGTCGTACAGCTCGCCCTCGCAGACGCCCGCCCACGGGTCGCCGGTCACGTTGCGCACGGTGTTGCCGCAGCCCTCGCGCGAGGACAGGCCGGAGTCCGACAGCTCGCGGATCAGGGCAGCGGCGTCGCGCAGCGGGACATGGTGCATCTGGATGTTCTGGCGCGTCGTGATGTGGCCCTTGACGAGCGGCACGTACTTCTCGATCACGCTCGCGAAGGCGTCCATCTGGTCCGGCGTGATGCCGCCCATCGGAAGCTTCACGCGGATCATCTGGACGTCGGCCTGGCGCTGGCCGTAGACGCCCTGCTTGAGCCGGAAGCCGATGAACTCGTTCTCCTCGGTCTTGCCCTCGAGGAACTTCTCCGCCTCGTTGTCGAAGTCGTCGAACTCGCGCTCGAGGATCGGGATCACGTGCCCCGGGACGTTGTCGATGATCTCGGGGTTGTTGAGCGCTCCCTCTTTGCCCTTGCGCTCGGGGGTGGTCGTCGGCTCCATGCGTTGAAAGTAGCAAAACCCTGGCGGGTTTCAAGGGTTAGGCTGTGAGAGCGGGGGTCTAGGGCGGCGGGCTGGGCGTTGGTGGCCGCGGGTCCTGTCTCCGATTTTGGTTTACGTGCTCGCAAGCTGCGCGCGCAAACGCAAAATCGTCGCCACCCGCGGAAGCGACGTGGCTCGGCCGCTCGGGGTCAGGCGTTTTTGGGATGGCGCGAGCGGGCAGGGATGAGCGATGTTCGTCTTCACGAAGCGGCCTGGGCGGCGGACGCAGGTGCGGTTCATGCCCGGGTGCTTGATCTGGTCGATCGTCCTGTCGATTGGGCTGACGATCCTGTTGAACGTCGTTGTTCGCGCGTTCTAGGCGACGGTCGACTTTCCGCGCCTGGCGGGTAGGAGGACGTCATGTTTGTGAACGCGAGTGTTTCAGCGGTCGAGCTCGTGATGGTCG
Organism: Thermoleophilaceae bacterium; assembly: GCA_036259535.1. GTDB lineage: Bacteria > Actinomycetota > Thermoleophilia > Solirubrobacterales > Thermoleophilaceae > JAAYBF01. The sequence continues at coordinate 334 of DATABO010000030.1, read as the reverse complement.
TCGTTGTCGTGCTGATCAGCTCGGTGCCGGGGGTGATCACGGCGCTGAAGGGGCGGTTGGGGCTGTTCGTGGTCGGTTTCTTCGTTTGGCTCGTGTGGCTATGGGCGCCGTTCAGGCTCGCCAAGCCGAACTCGCCGTGGGCGCGGAGGTTCTACTCGGCGGAGAAGCTGGAGAAGGCGCGGGAGCGGTTCCCGGAGGTGGACCCGGCGGATCCCGACCACTCGAAGTTCGCCCTGACGCTCGGGTTCGGGCTGCTTGCTGGATTGCTCGTAGCGGGCGTCGTCGCGGGCGCGACCGGGAGCTAGAGCGGCGGGGAGAGCGAGTGGTTTCGCTC
>DATABO010000029.1:0-7697 GCA_036259535.1 Thermoleophilaceae bacterium | reverse complement strand
GCCGCCGCGGTAGAGGACGAGCCGGCCGGCGACGCCGAAGTCGAGCCTGTCGCCGAGCAGCCCGCGACTCCGCTCGACCTCGAGCGCGTGACCACTCTCTGGCCCGCGGTCGCCGATGCGATTCGCGAGCAGAACGGGATGGTCGCCGCGCTGCTCGCCGAGGCCGTCCCGACGGCGCTCGACGGGAGCCGCCTGACGATCCAGTTCCCCGCGGACGCGGCCTTCTCGAAGAAGAAGGCCGAGGCCAACCGCGAGCTGGTCACCGGCGCGCTGCGCAGCCTCGGTGGCCACTCGATCGCCGTCGCGTTCGAGCTCGGCGAGGAGAGCGGCGATCGGGGTCCGACGACACTCACCGCCGACGAGCTGGCCGAGCGGCTGATGCGCGACTTCGGCGCCGAGGAGATCTTCGAGAGCGACGAATCCGAGAGCGAGGACTAGGTGCCCAAGCCGCCCAACATGAACCAGATGATGCGCCAGGTCCAGCAGATGCAGGAGGAGATGGCCAAGGCGCAGGAGAGCCTCAAGCACGAGTCGGTCGAGGCGAGCGCCGGGGGTGGCATGGTGACCGTCAAGGTCAGCGGCGAGCTGGAGATCCTCGAGCTCAAGATCGACCCCGACGCCGTCGACCCAGAGGACGTCGAGCTGCTCCAGGACATGGTCCAGGCGGCGCTCAACGAGGCGCTGCGCTCGGCGCAAGAGCTGGCGGCCAGCAAGATGGGCGCAGTCACCGGCGGTCTGGGCGGGCTCGGGCTACCTGGCCTCTAGCCGTGCTCGCACCGCCGATCAATCGGCTGATCTCCGAGCTGTCGCGCTTTCCCGGCGTCGGCCAGCGGACCGCCCAGCGGATGGCGTTTCACCTCCTGCGCGTCTCCGACGAGGAGGCGCTCGCGCTCGCCGACGCGATCCGCGAGGTCAAGGAGAAGGTGGGGGAGTGCGAGCTCTGCTTCAACCTGGCGATCGAGCCGCTCTGCCGGATCTGCCAGGACGACCGGCGCGACGCCCACGTCCTCTGTGTGGTCGAGGAGCCCAGCGACGTGATCTCGCTCGAGCGCACGAACGAGTTTGGCGGCCGCTACCACGTGCTCGGCGGTGCGCTGTCGCCGATCGACGGCATCGACCCGGAGGACCTCCACCTCGCCGAGCTGATCGAGCGCGCGTCGAGCAACGGCGTCCGCGAGGTGGTGGTCGCGACCAACGCGACCACGACCGGCGAGGCGACAGCGCTCTACATCGCCGACGCTCTCCACGAGCGCGCCCCCGGCGTCTCGGTGACTCGCCTCGCCAGCGGCCTGCCCGTCGGCTCCGACCTCGAGTACGCCGACGAGATCACTCTCGGCCGCGCTATGCGCGCCCGCAGGCAGCTCTAGCGAATCAGGCCGTAGTTGCGTTTCACCGAGAGGTTGCGCAGCAGCGCCTCGCGCAACCGGGCACGACTGATCTCCCCGCTGCGCGCCGCGGCCAGCACGCTGGCATAGGCGGCCTCCTGCTCGCTCGGCGGACCCGAGACATAGAGCAGGTCGGCGCCCGCCTGGACCGCGTCGACCGCCGCCTTCGGGATCGTCGTCAGCGCGGTCACCGCCGGGTCGGCGAGGTCGTCGGTGATGACGATGCCCCGGAACCCGAGCTCGCGCCGCAGCAGGCCGCCGATCAGCCCGCGCGACAGGCTGCCCGGCGTCACGAAGTCATCGGTGACGTAGAGGCCGTTGCTCATCGTGATCGCCGGCGCGCCGGCGCGGATCGCCGCGCGGAAGGGGACCAGGTCACGAGCGCGCAGCTCGTCGAGGTCCGCGCCGACCTGCGACGGGCCCAGGCGGGGGTCCTCGCCGCCTGAGCCGAGCCCGGGGAAGTGGGCCGGAGCGGTCAGCATGCTCTGCGCGCGGTAGGCGTCGACGACCGCGTCGGCGTAGCCCGCGACGTCGCGCGGGTCGTCGGAGAAGGCGCGCGCCCCGACGGCCGCCCCGTCCGGCGGCGCCACGTCGACCACCGGTGCGAGGACGCCGTTGAGGCCGAGGGCACGCAGCGCCGCCGCGGCCTCGACCGCCTCGTCGAAGGCGCTCGCCGCCGAGTCGAGCTCCGCCGCCGCCGTCACCGGCGGCAGGTCGCCGAAGGCGTTGAACTCGCCGCCCTCCTGCGGCGCGAGCACCCACGGCGCCACATGCCCCTCCTGCTCGGCGATCACGCGCGTCTCGCCGGCCAACGCGGCGAGCTGATCGGAGTAGAGGTAGTTCTGCTCGTCGACGACGATCGCCCCGAGGCCGCGCTCGCGCAACTGCTCGAAGATCGGCGCGGTCAGGTCCTGGCCCGCGAAGCCGAGCAGGAAGAGCTGCGCCACACGGTCCTCGATCGGCATCCGCCTGGCGATGGCGGTCACCTGGGCGCCGGCATCCGGCCGCGACTTGCCGCGTGCTCGAGAGGTCCGATCGTTGGTCTCCGGCGCCTCCCGCACAGTCGCCACGCCCCGTACGCGCGGCTCGTCGTCGGCGCCGAGGCCGAGCGCCAGCGCGACTATCCCAGCCGCCAGCAGCGTGGCCGCCGCAGCGCCGACGGCGAACTTCCACGACGCGATGTCCGGCAGGCGATCCCGCAAGCGCCGAACGCTAACCTGCGACGGCCATGACGGCCCCCGCGTCCGAGCTACAGACGGTGGTGATGAAGTTCGGCGGCACCTCCGTCGCCGACGCGGAGCGCATCCTCAACGCCGCCCGCAGGATCGTCCGCGCGGCTGAAGACGGCGCGCGCGTCGTCGCGGTCCTGTCGGCGCGCGGCAAGACCACCGACGAGCTGCTCGCGATGGCGCACGAGGTCTCCGATCGCCCCCACCCGCGCGAGATGGACATGCTGCTCTCGACCGGCGAGCGGATCTCCTGTGCGCTCGCCGCGATGGCGATCAACGACCTCGGGCGCGAGGCGATCTCGCTGACCGGCTCGCAGGCCGGGATCGTCACCGACGCCTCGCACACCAAGGCGCGCATCCTCGACGTCCGCGCCGATCGCATCCGCGGCGCGCTCGACGACGGCAAGATCGTCCTGGTCGCCGGCTTCCAAGGCGTCTCCACGAGCACCTCCGACGTCACGACGCTTGGCCGCGGCGGCTCCGACACGACCGCGGTGGCGCTGGCCGCCGCGCTGCAGGCCGACGTCTGCGAGATCTACACCGACGTCCCCGGCGTCTTCAGCGCCGACCCGCGAATCGTTCCCGACGCGCGCAAGCTGCCGGTGGTCTCGTTCGAGGAGATGCTCGAGATGGCCGCCTCGGGCGCTGGGGTCCTGCAGCTGCGCTCGGTCGAGTACGCGCGCAACAACGGCATCCCGATCCACTGCCGCTCCAGCTTCGACGATGGACCCGGTACCTTCGTGGTCGACGAGCAGCAGACGATGGAGCGACCACTCGTGACAGCCGTGACGCACTCGACCGACGAGGCTCGCGTCACCCTCACCGGCGTGCCGGACCAGCCCGGCATCGCCGGCCGCGTCCTGACCGCGCTCGCCGAGGCCAACGTCAACGTCGACATGATCATCCAGAACGAGCCCGAGTCCGAGGGCGCGCGCGCCGACATGTCGTTCACCGTCCCGCGCGCCGACCTGGCCGCCGCGCTCGACGCCCTCGAGGCGATCCGCTCCGAGCTGGGCATCGCGTCGATCGCCAGCGACGGCGCGATGGCCAAGGTCTCGATCGTCGGCGCCGGCATGCGCAGCCACCCCGGTGTTGCCGCCAAGACCTTCAGCGTCCTCGGCGAGGCCGGCGTCAACATCGAGATGATCGCCACCTCGCCGATCAAGATCTCCTGCGTCATCCGCGAGGAGCACGTCGCCGACGCCGTCCGCGAGCTGCACACCGCCTTCGACCTCGGCGCCGACGCCGTCCTGCACGAGGACGTGTCCGGCGACCACCGCCCGGTCGTGAAGCCGACCGCCGAGCCGTCGGAGGCCTGACCATGCGCGTAGCCGTCGTGGGGGCCACCGGCGCGGTCGGCTCGACGATCCTCGGAATCATGCGCGAGCGCGGCTTTCCCGCCGACGAGGTCGTCCCCTTCGCCTCCGAGCGCTCCGCCGGTCGTACGATCGACTGGGGCGACCAGGACCTCACAGTCGTCCCGCTCGCCGACGACACGATCCAGAACTTCGACCTCGCCCTCTTCTCCGCCGGCTCCGGCGTCAGCGAGCAGTGGGGGCCCCGCTTCGCAGCCGCCGGCGCCACCGTCGTAGACAACTCCTCCTACTGGCGCATGCGCGACGACGTCCCCCTCGTCGTGGCCGAGGTCAATCCCGACGCGCTCGCCAACCACAAGGGCATCGTCGCCAACCCCAACTGCTCGACGATGCAGATGGTCGTCGCCCTCAAGCCGATCCTCGACGCCGTTGGCATCGAGCGCCTTGTGATCTCCACCTACCAGGCCGTCTCCGGCACCGGCCAGCGCGCCGTCGAGGAGCTCCACGATCAGACCCGCGCCGTCCTCGAGGCGACCGACATCCCGCGCGCCCAGATCTACCCCCACCAGATCGCCTTCAACGCGATGCCTCAGGTCGAGTCCTTCAAGGACGGCGACGACTACACCACCGAGGAGCGCAAGATGATGGCCGAGACGCGCAAGATCCTCGGTCGCGACGACATCGCCATCTCCGCCACCTGCGTCCGCATCCCCGTCTACACCGGCCACTCCGAGTCGGTCAACGTCCAGACCAGCAAGTCCCTCTCGCCCGAGGAGTGCCGCGACCTCCTCTCAGACGCCCCCGGCCTCCAGGTCCTCGACGACCCCGCCAACGGCATCTACCCCCTCGCCATCGACGCCGCCGGCCGCGACGACGTCCTAGTCGGCCGCATCCGCCGCGACCCATCCCACGACCGCTGCCTCAACCTCTGGATCGTCGGCGACAACCTCCGCAAGGGCGCCGCCCTCAACGCCGTCCAGCTAGCCGAGCTTCTCACCACCCGCAACCTCCTCCGCAGCGCCGCCTGAGCGCGCGAACCCGCGGTCGGGCGACTACTCGTCCAAGGCGTCCAGCGCCTCGAGGTCGTCCCGGTCCCGAGCCCGCTCGGACGCCGCCTTCATCGCTTTCAATGCATCCAGCGAGCAGACTTTGACGGTGATCCCATCGAGATCTACGGAAGCCCCATCTCCATCCAGCTGAGAGAAGGGGGGGACTTGGGGCAAGCCCTGCAGGACATCGACATGGCCCGCCTCCGTACTCACCAGCGTACGGTCTCCCGCCTTCAAGAACGTGCGGATCGCGCTCGACTTCAAGCGTCCGCCCTCGACCTCGACCTTCCCATCGAGGCGCTCCAGCAGAGACGCGAGTCGCTCCAAGTTCGCCGGCTCGGGATCCGGAACGATGTCCACGTCCTGAGTAGCCCTCAAGTAGCCCCAGGCATTGACCGCCAAACCGCCCACGAGAACGAAGCGCACCTCCGCGGCGACCAACCGCTCCAACAGCTCCCGCAGCCGAAGCTCTGCGCTCACCGCCTCGCAGCGCCCTTGAACTTCGCCATGAACTCACTGAGGGCCAACCCCTCCGCGAGGTTCACAGCCATCGGACGCTTCCCATCCTCCCGAACCCTCCGCCCCCGCACGACCTCATTCAACGCCCACGGATCACCCGCCCGATCCCTCGCGCTCCGGCCTTTCTCACGCTCCGCCACACCACAACCCTAAGCCCCGCCGCACTTCCAGGCTGTTCACCAACGCCGCTTCCCGCGGGTGGCGACGGTTTTGCGTTTGCGCGCGCAGCTTGCGAGCACGCAAACCAAAACCGGAGACAGGACCCGCGGCCCCTCGGTCGATCCCTAGCCGGAACAACAGCAGCCGCTAAGCAGCAGCCAGCTGGGCGATCTTCCGCTGCACGTCCTTCGTCTTCACGACGTGCTTGTTCATCCCCAGCTCCTTCGGCTCGAACCCCAGCGCCAGCCCCACCATCTGCGGCAGGTGCAGCACCGGAACATCGAGGTCTCGCTCGACGAACTTTGCCGCCGCCGGCTGCTGCATGTCGAGGTTCAGATGGCACAGCGGGCAGGGAGTCACCAGGCAGTCCGCTCCCGCGTCGATCGCGTCGGCCAGATGCCGTCCCGCCTGTCGCAGCGACGTCGTCCGGTTCATCGTGATCACCGGGAACCCACAGCACTTGCGCGCCCCCGCGTAGTCGACCGGCTGCGCCCCCAGCGCCTCGATCACGTAGTCGAGGTACTGGTCACGCTCCGGATGGTCGGCATACCCGAGCCGCTTGGTCGGCCGCACGATGTAGCAGCCGTAGAACGGAGCGATCCGCAGCCCCTCGAGCGGCCGCACGACCTTCGAGCGCAGCTTGTCCAGCCCGATCTCCTCGACCAGAAGCCAGAGGAAGTTCTTGTTCCACCACTCGCTGTGCTGCTGGTAGGCGAGGTTCTCGGCGGAGAGGTTCGCGTTGATCGCGTCGCGGTAGTCGCCGTCGGCGTCGAGCCGCGTCTGGCACTCCGACTGCGCGCCCTGGCAGGTCGAGCAGATGTTCATCATCCCGACCGCTCCCTCGACGTTCTGCGCCATCGCGAAGGTGCGTGCGTTGAGGGTGTCGGCCAGCTCCTGGTTGTGCTCGGCGATCACGCCGGCGCCGCAGCAGTTGGCGCGGTCGAGCTCGACCAGCTCGAGGTCGAGCTTCGGCGCGACGAGGTTCATCGAGCCGTGCAGCTCGGGCGTGAAGCCGCGCGACACGCAGCCCGGCCAGTACGCGAGCTTCATGACTCGCCACCTCCCTCTGACATCGCGCCCTGCTCCTCGCTGCCGGTCTCGCCGACGATGTAGAGGTTCAGCTCGAGGCGCTCGTCCTTGGACTCGATCTCCTGGAAGATCCGCTTGACGTTGCGCTGATCAGGCAGCTTGTGGTGCATCAGCGCCTTGCCGATCGTCACCTTGCCGGACTTCAGGCCGCGGATCGCGGTCGGCATGTTCTCGATCAGCTCCTTGACGGCGCCGGGCTCGGTCTGGCCCTTGATCAGCGAGCCGTCGCCGAACGAGCGTGGCAGCAGCTGCGCCTCGTGCAGCGTGCCGTACTTCTCGATCAGCGTCGTGAACGCCTTCTCGTGGCCGTAGCCGTTGTTGCGGTCCTTGATCTCGTGGTCGCCCGTCGCGCGCCGGCGCAGGCGCATGATCTGGTTCATCGGCGCGACGTCCTTGGGGCAGACCTCGACGCAGGCGAAGCAGTGGGTGCAGTCGTACATGCCGTGCGGGTCCTCGGCGAGGTCGCGCAGGCGCTCGGCCTCCTGGCCGTCGCGCGGGTCGCCGACGAAGCGGTAGGCCTTGGCGAGCGCGGCGGGGCCGATGAACTCGGGGTCGGCCTCGAGCGACAGGCACGCGCCGACGCAGGCGCCGCACTGGATGCAGGCCATCGACTGGGTGATGTCGATCATCGACTCGGCCGGGACGATGTGCTCGCGCTCCGGCGGCGGTCCGTCGGGCAGCAGCCACGGCACGACGCGCTGGACCTTCTTCCAGTGGACCGCGTCCATGTCGACGATCAGGTCCTTGATCACCGGCATGTTGTTCATCGGCTCGATGACGATCGGGTTGCCGGGACCGGCCTTGGCGGCGGCCTCGCCGATCGCGGTGTTGCAGGCGAGCCCGGTCCTGCCGTTGATCCGCACCGCGCAGGAGCCGCAGATCGCGGCCTGGCAGGAGCAGCGGATGCCGATCGAGCCGTCCTGCTGGTCGCGCGCGTCGAGGATGCCCTTG
>DATABO010000028.1:0-15877 GCA_036259535.1 Thermoleophilaceae bacterium | reverse complement strand
GGCTCGTCGAGCCGACCGATGCCGATTACGACAGTGCCCGCATGGGCTGGAACGGCGCGATCGATCGCCGGCCGGCGGGAGTCGCCTACGCAGGCGACGCCGATGACGTCGCCGCCGCCATTCGCGCAGCCGGAGACGTCGGGCTGGCGTTCACCGTTCGCGCGGGCGGGCACTCGGTGTCCGGACGCTCGGTGCGCGACGGCGCCCTCTGCATCGATCTGCGCGCGCTGAACGCCGTCGACGTCGACCCGGCGCGCGCGACGGTGCGGGTCGGCGGCGGCGCGCTGCTCAGCGAGGTCGATGCGGCCACTCAGGAGCACGGGCTCGCGGTGCCGGCGGGACAGATCTCCCATACCGGCGTCGGCGGGCTGACTCTCGGCGGCGGCATGGGCTGGCTGATGCGCCACCACGGGCTGACGATCGACTCGCTGGAGGCCGCTGACGTCGTCCTGGCCGACGGGCGGACGGTGCGCGCCAGCGCCGACGAGCATCCCGACCTGTTCTGGGCGCTCCGCGGCGGCGGCGGAGACTTCGGCGTCGTGACGAGCTTCGAGTTTCGTGCACACCGTGTCGGCCCGATGGTCCTCGCCGGGATGCTGGTCTACCCGTGGGAGCGGGCCGGCGAGGCGCTGCGTGCCGGCCGCGATCTGGCGGTCGGCGGCCCTCCGGAGCTCACCGTCTTCGACGTCGTCCTCACCGCTCCGCCACAGGGGCCGTTCCCGCCCGAGCTTCAAGGCCGGCCGGTGGCGATCGTGGGGGTCGCCTGGAGCGGCGATCTCGACGAGGGCGAGCGGGTCCTCGCGCCGTTGCGCGAGACGCCTTCGCCCGCCATCGACCTCGTCGGCCCGATGCCCTACGTGGCGCTGCAGTCGATGCTCGACGAGACCGCGCCGCCCGGCGGGCGCTACTACGACCGCCTTCACTACCTCTCCGAGGTCAGCGACGACTTCATCGACACGCTGCTCGCGGGCTTCGAGGGCGTCCCGACCCCGCATGCGCACGTCATGACCACATGGCTGGGCGGCGCGATCGACCGCGTGGCGCCGGGCGACACGGCGTTCGGGCATCGCGATGCGCGCGCGCTGACCTGGATCATCGGCGCCTCGGGCGACGAGCTTGTGGAGGCCGCGGCGGACTGGGTGCGCCGTGTCTGGGACGCCACTGCGCCGTTTGCCAGCGGTGGCGTCTACGTCAACGCGCTCGATTCCGGGCGGTCGGTCCGCGACGCCTACGCCGATGAGATATGGGAGCGCTTGGTCGCGGTCAAGCATCGCTACGACCCCGACGGGATCTTCACCGGTAACGGCGTCGGCTAGAGCCCCTCGCGCACGGCGTGCGCGGCTGCCTCGGCGCGGCTGCGCACGCCGAGCTTCGCCAGCACCCGGCCGACGTGGTGCTCGGCGGTCTTGGGCGCGATCACGAGCCGGTCGGCGATCTCGGCGTTCGAGAGACCGGCCGCGACGAGGCTGAGGACCTCACGCTCGCGCGCGGTCAGCGTGTCGCGGTCGCCGCGCACGGCCGTGCGGCCCGCCGCGCCGAGGTCGCGCAGCAGCGCGGCGGCCCGGTCGGCGTCGCGCCGCGCGCCGAGGCGCTCGAAGGCATCGCACGCGGCCCTTGCGCACGGGATCGCGAGTGGTGAGCCGCCGGCGGCCTGGACGCTCGCGAGGTTCAGCCGTGCGCGGGCCTCCTCGAGCGGGAGCCGCACCGCGGCGAATCCGGCGACGGCCGCCTGAAGCTCGCGTGTCGCGGTCGCGGCGTCGCCGCGGGCAGCGGCCACACGCCCCGCGAGCAGCGACGCCTCGGCATCGAGGTCGTCGCGGGCGAGCCGCTGCGCGACCTCGCGCAGGCGCTCGACCACGGCCGCCGCGCCGTCGAGGTCGTCTCCCGCCAGAGCGAGCGCGCCCTGCGGCACGAGCAGGTCCGTGTCGTCCACGCCGGCCTCCGCATGCCGATCCAGCAGAGCTCGCGCCAGTGCGAGATCGCCACGCTGCAGCGCCAGCTGCACGAGCGGACGCAGCGCGGCGGGATGCTCGTCGAGGCCGGCGAGCAGGCGCTCCGCCTCCTCGTCACGTCCCTGACGCAGCCGCAGCTCGGCGAGCACCGCGAGCGGCAGGGCGCGGCCCTCGCCTCGCCGCCGGTCCGGCCGGCGTTGCAGCGCCGCGTCGAGAACCAGCTCGGCGCGCTCCCAGTCGCCCGCGCGAACGAGGACGGCGCCGTAGATCCCGCGACACCACGACTGGACCGGCACGAACCGCCGGCGCTCGGTGAAGTCGACGACCGCCTCGCACCACTGCGCGGCACGCTCCAGGTCCGCGAGCCCGTCGCACACGACCAGCGTCGTGCAGCAGGCGTCGCCGCTGGCGAGCGGGTCGCTCGTCTCACCGCCGAGCGCGACCGTCATCGCCTCGTCCAGTAGCGCCATGCCCTCCTCGACGCGGCCCTGGCGCACGACCGCCCGACCGAGCTGAGCCAGAGCCATGCACTCGACGTCGGGATCGGTGAGCTGGTGGGCGATCTCGAGCGCGGCCTGGGCGTGACGCTCGGCGTCCGCGGGATCGTCGGCTCGCTTGGCTTCCTCGATCGCAAGCCAGCCGAGCTCGGGAATCGAGCCCTGCTCCTCGAGCAGGCGTCGCGCCCGTGCCAGCCATCCCGCCGCCGCGGCCTCCTGGCCGTCGATGCGGCACTCGCCCGCCAGGTAGATCGCCAGGCCTCCCGCGCTGCGCGCGTCGCCGCCGCGCTGGTAGGCGGCATAGGCCTCGCGGCGGCGGTCGATCCCGGCGTCGCGCTCGCCAAGCCACCAGAGCGACTGGCCGAGGCCATCGAGTGCGTCGGGATCGCCAGGTTCCTCTTCGAGCGCCGCGGCGAACGCGTCGCGCGCGGCTGCCCAGTTCGCGTCAGCGAACTCCTGCCACCCGGTCTGCTTCCCGCCCATCTAGTCCATTGCCTCGCGGTCGGAGACTGACGCGGTCATGGTGGGAGAGGCTAGCCACGGGCTCAGCAGCCGCGCAGCGCGTCGCGCGGCATAGGGCGAGCTGGCGGTGCCGCCCCGGTTCGTCGAGCACTGTCACAGGCGGCGCCTCTATCTCGTCTCAGAGGGCAAGGAGACGAAAGGAGCAGTCATGAAGGTCTTCGTAGCCGGCGCGACAGGCGTTCTCGGCAGGGAGCTCGTTCCGCGGCTCGTGGCCCGGGGCCATGAGGTGGTCGGTATGACCAGGAGCGCGTCGAAGCAGGACCTGGTGCGCAGCCTGGGCGCGCGCCCGGTCGTCGCCGACGCCCTCGATCCCGATGCGGTCGCCCAGGCGGTGGCGTCCGCCGAGCCCGAGGTGATCGTGCATCAGCTGACGGCGCTGTCGGGCGACTTCGACATGCGCCACATCGACCGTTTCTTCGAGACCACGAACCGGCTGCGTACGGAGGGCACCGACCACCTGCTCGCCGCCGCGCGGGCCGTCGGCGCGCGCCGCTTCGTGGCGCAGAGCTTCGCCGGCTGGCCGGCGGCGCGCACCGGAGGACCCGTGAAGGACGAGGATGCCCCGTACGATCCCGACCCGCCGAAGCAGATGAGCGGCAATCTCGCCGCCATCCGCTACCTGGAGGAGGCGGTGACCGGAGCGGGCTGGCTCGAGGGCGTGGTGCTCCGCTACGGCGGGTTCTACGGCCCCGGCACCACCCTCAGCGCCGACCCGGGCGCGCCCCACACCGCGGCCGTTCGCAAGCGCCAGTTCCCCGTGGTCGGAGGCGGCGGCGGGGTCTGGTCGTTCGTCCACGTCGAGGACGCGGCGGCGGCGACCGCGATCGCGGTCGAGCGCGGCGAGCCGGGTATCTACAACGTCGTGGACGACGAGCCCGCGCCGGTGAGGGAGTGGCTGCCGGTGCTGGCTGGCGCGCTGGATGCCAAGCCGCCCCGGCGTGTCCCACGCTGGCTCGGCCGGCTCTTGGCCGGTGAGGCGGCGACCGTCATGATGACCGACGTGCGGGGAGCCGCGAACGCGAAGGCCAAGCGCGAGCTCGGCTGGAAGCCGCGCTATGCGAGCTGGCGGCAGGGCTTCGCGCAGGGACTCGGCTGAGCGATGGCCGCGGAGGAGTTCGACGAGCTCCGCCCGGCGGCGTTCGCCATCGCCTACCGGATGCTCGGCAGCGTCAGCGAGGCGGAGGACGTGGTGCAGGAGGGGTTCCTGCGCCTCCATCGGGCGCGCGCGGGCGGCGAGCGGATCGCGTCGCCGCGCGCCTACCTGTCGACGGTGGTCTCGCGGCTCGCGCTCGACCACCTGCGCTCGGCGGGGGCCAGGCGCGAGGCCTACGTCGGCGAGTGGCTGCCCGAGCCGCTCGTGGCGAGCGCCGACGACGATCCCGCCCGCAAGGCCGAGATGGCGGACTCGCTGTCGCTCGCCTTCCTCGTCCTGCTCGAGAGCCTGTCGCCGGAGCAGCGCGCCGCGTTCCTGCTGCGCGAGGTGTTCGACGAGCCCTACGACCGGATCGCGGAGATCGTCGGGACGAGCGAGCAGAACGCCCGCCAGCTCGCCACGCGGGCTCGCCGCCACGTCGAGGAGCGGCGCCCCCGGTTCGAGGCCTCGCGTCAGCAGCGGGACGAGCTCGCGACCCGGTTCTTCGCGGCCGCCGAGGAGGGCGATCTCGAGGGGCTGGAGGAGCTGCTGGCCCACGACGTGGTGCTCCGCGGCGACGGCGGCGGCAAGGCGCCCGCCATCGCACGTGCGGTCCACGGCCGCGTGAAGGTGGCGCGCCTGCTGGGGGCGTGGCTGCGCGCCGGCGCCCGCTTCGGCGGCGTCGCCTTCCGCCGCGAGGAGGTCAACGGGCAACCGGGCGCGCTGATCCTCGATCGCGAGAACAGGCTGATCAGCGTGATGGTCCTCGACGTCGCGGAGGGCCAGATCCAGGGCGTGAGCTCGATCGTCAACCCGGACAAGCTGAGGCACCTGGGGCCGGTGGCCGACCTCGGCGCGCTGCTGCGCGCGCGGAGCTAGATCCGCGGAGAACGACTCCCGAGTCGAACCCTGGCACGCTTCCGGGCATGCGGATTCGAGCCGCCGAGCCCGGCGACCGAGCGGTACTCGAGAGCTTCCTGGAGCGCTGGCACTCGCTGCGGGTCGCCCGTCTCGGCGCGCTCGAGCACCCACTCGACCACCCCGGCCTCGTGGCGGAGCGCGACGGGCAGCTGATCGCAGCGCTCACCTACGTCGTGGGCGGCGCCGAGTGCGAAATCCTGACGCTGCACGTGGACGACCGCGGGCACGGCGTCGGCACCGCCCTGATCGTCGAGGTCGAGCAGATCGCCCGGCGGGCTGGCTGCACACGCCTATGGCTGATCACGACCAACGACAACCTGGACGCGTTGCGCTTCTACCAGCGCCGCGGCCTACGACTGGCGGCACTGCACGCCGGCGCCGTGGATCGGAGCCGAGCAGGGCTGAAGCCAGAGATCCCGGAGATCGGCGAGCACGGCATCCCGATTCGCGACGAGCTCGTGCTCGAGCGGGATCTCGTGGGCGACGACTAGGCCCCCGGGCAGGGCGGGCGCGCCAGCTCGGCGCGATCGAGCGTCGCGCCGAGCTTCCAGGGCGTCCTGCTACCGGCTGCGGCGCAAGAGCGCCCGCCGCAGCGGCGGGCGGCTGTGGTTGGCCTGGGCGAGCATCGCGTTGACGACGACGAGGCCGACGCCTGACGCGATGTTCGCGGTGCCGAGGGCCCCGAGCATCCGCTGGATCCGCGCGGCCGGCTTCGGCGTGTCCTCGGCGGGCAGCGTCCCGGTCTCGATCGGGACCGCGCCCTCGGGCTCCGTCTTGGCGAGGCGGGCCCCCTCGATGCCGCTCGCGGCGCCGGTCACGAGAGCGGCGATCGTCAGGCCGTCCTTCATCTTGGCCAGGTCGCGCTCCCTGTCCGAGAGCCGATCGGGGCGTGTCTCGGTCAGGCGCGAGGCGAACCAGCCCGTGGCGACGGCGCCGAGCGAGAGGGTGTTGATCAGGTTGTAGCCGTTCCATGCCGCGTTGACGACCTTGCCGCGCTCGCGGTGGTCGCTGATCAGGGCCACGGAGGGGTTGAGCGCGAACTTCCCGAACATGCTCCCCCCAAGCCAGCTTGCCAAGCCCCAGTCGTGCGCCGCCCGGGCCGTCTCGGCGACTGTGTCGTTGATCATCGGAACCTCCTCGTTGGATAGGTCACGTGGAGTACCCATCCCGCCCTCCCCAAATCGTCTTCCGGGCCAGCAGGCCTAGGACAGGCCTGGCGTGCCGAAGAGACGGGCTGTAGAGTCGCTTTGGATGAGGAGCGCGAAGGGCCAGAGGCGCGGGCGCGGCTGGTTGCGATGGCTCTCGGCGGTGGCAGCCGTCTGTCTGGTCGGCCTCGCCGCGAGCGCGCCGGCGACTGCGGACACCGTCACCGTCACAACGCCGAGCGACTCGGGGCCGGAGTCGCTGCGGGCGGCGATCGCCGATGCCGACGCCGGCGACACGATCGCCTTCGACGAGAGCCTCGACGGCGAGACGATCGGGCTCGACTCCGCGATCGCGATCGACAAGAGCCTGACGATCGCGGGGCCGGGTGCCGCCGAGCTGACGATCGACGCTGGGCACGACAGCCGGATCTTCGAGGTCACCGCCGGGGACCTGTCGATCTCCGGGCTGACGCTCGCCAACGGCGCCACGCCCAGCGATGGCACCCCGCCGACCAACGGCGGTGCCATCGACTACACGGGCGCCGGTTCGCTGACCGTCTCCGACTGCGTGTTCACAGGCAACCGGGCCGGCGGAGACGGCGGCAGCGGCGACCTCGAGGGGTGGGGCTGGGGAGGCGCGATCGCCGTGTCTCACGCCGCCACGTCGCTGACCGTCGCGGACTGCGCCTTCACCGGGAACAGCGCTGGCGGAGACGGCGGTAGTGGCGACTTCAGCGGGCGCGGACGAGGCGGCGCTGTCGACTACCGCGGCGCCGGCCCGCTGACGATCTCCGACAGCGCCTTCACGGCCAATGTCGCGGGCGGAGCGGGCGGCGCCAGCATCCAGAGCGGCTTGGGGCGCGGCGGCGCGATCAACGTGTCCGAGCCCGCGGCGTCGGTCTCCATCTCCGACAGCGACTTCACCGCCAACACCGCGGGCGGGAACGGCGGTGGCGGCGGGCTCAGCGGCCGCGGCGAGGGCGGTGCGATCAGGATCGTCGATGACGTGCCCCTGACGGTGGACGGCAGCACCTTCGCCGACAACGTCGCCGGCGGCGCCGCGGGGGTCGGCCCGGGCAGCGGTGCCGCCAACGGCGGCGCCATCTACAGCTTCGGGGCGCTGACCGTCTCGACGAGCTCCTTCGACGGCAACGCCGCCGGCGGGCAGGCCGCGGGGGGCAGCAATGGCGCCTTCGGCTTTGGCGGCGCGATCTACAGCTTCAGCAACCTCGGCGTCCTGACCGTCTTCGACAGCACCTTCGCCCACAACACCGCCGGCGGCATGGGCGGTAACGGCAACGGCGGCGCCATTCGCGTGTCGTCCGTGTTGTCCCGATCGCTGCTCGTCTCCAACAGCACGCTGTTCGCCAACGCGGCCGGCGGCGGTGGCGGGGCCGGCTGGGGCGGGGCGATCGACGTGGACGGCGCCGTGGCGGCGACCTTGGCGAGCGTCACGATCGACGCCAACGCGGTCGGGGCCGGAGGCGGCGCCGCGGGGATACATCGCACGACCGACCCGGGTTCGGGGACCAGGGTGATCGCGAGGGCGACGATCGTCTCCGCGAACACGGGAGCGCCGAACTGCAACACGCCGGCGTTCTCGTCGAGCTACAGCCTCGAGGGCCCGTCGGCGAGCGATACGAGCTGCGGGTTCGCCCTTCCGTCCGCGGACCCCCAGCTGGGGCCGCTCCAGGGCAATGGCGGTCCGACCGACACGCAGGCGCTTGCACCGTCGAGCCCGGCGATCGACGCGGTGCCGCGCCTCGCTTGCCCGACGAGCGCCGATCAGCGCGGCGAGCCGCGTCCGGAGCCGATGGCCGGCTTCTGTGACGTGGGGGCGTTCGAGCGACAGGATCCGCAGGCGCCGCCGAGCGTGACCATCGCCATGCCAGCCGACGGTGCGACCTATGAGCTGGGACAGGTGGTCAGCACGAGCTTCGCCTGTCCCGAGGGGGTCGGCGGCCCGGGGATCGCCTCGTGCACCGACCAATTCGGGCGTCGGTCCGGGGCGGCGCTCGACACCGCGACGCTCGGCGGGCACACGCTTACGGTGACCGCCATCTCGCAGAACGGCCTGATGGCGAGCGCCTCGATCGGCTACAGGGTCGTGCCGAAGCCCGACCCGCCGCCTCCGACAGGCCCGCAGCCGCCACCGAAGCAGCCACTCCGCCTCTCGCTCGAGGTCGAGGGAACGTCGCTGCGCCAGCTGCTTCGGACCGGCAAGCTGGCGGTCACCGCGACCGTCAACGAGGCGGCGAGGGTCACGCTGGGCGGCAGGGCGAAGCGCAAGGCCCGCACCAGCCGGAAGCCGCGGACAAAGCTCGTGCGGGTGTTCAAGAGGAAGATGGCTCGATTCACCGAGGCGGGCGAGAAGACGGTGAGGCTGGCTCTGACTCGGAAGGGGCGCGGAAGGCTCCGGGGCCTGCGCAAGGCGACGCTCGTGATAGCCGGCGGGGCGACCGGCGCCGGCGGCGAGACGAGAACCCTAGTGGCCCTTACCCTGCGGCGCTGAAGGCGTGGTAGCTTCGGCCGCCGTGGGGAGGCGTAGAGCGTTGACGCGTGGCCTGGCGGCGCTGGCTTGCGCCGCCCTGGCGCTGGCGGCGGTCGCCGCGGGCGCGTCCGCAGCGCCCACGTGGCTGGCGCCCCAGGACCTCGCAAACCCCGGTTCCAGTCCCCGAGTTGGCGTCGACGCGGCGGGCAACGCGATCGCAGTTTGGCGACGTGGGGACGTCGTCCAGGCGTCGGAGCGTCCGGCGGGAGGCGATTGGTCATCGCCGGAGGACCTCACCGACTCGGGCTTCCAGCCTCAGGTCGCGGTCAGCTCGGCGGGCAACGCACTCGCGGCATGGCACAGCGGGAATGTCATCTACGTATCGGAGCGTCCGGCTGGCGGCGACTGGTCGGAGCCGCGGGACATCTCGGTCGCGGGCGAGAGCGGCAGTGAGCCGCAGGTGGCGCTCAACGCGGCGGCGACGCCGTCGTGGCCTGGCGGCGTGGAGCTGCGAACCACGTGATCCAGGTCTCGGAGCGTCCGGCCGGCGGCGACTGGTCGGAGCCGCAGACGATCTCCGCGGGAGGAGGAGACTCCGGCCCGAACGCCATGTACCCGCAGGTGGCCATCAACGCGGCGGGCGACGCCGTCGTTTCCTGGCTGCTCTTCCATCTCCAGCCTGGAGTTCCCCTCATCGTCGTCCAGGCAGCGACGCGTCCGGCCGGCGACGACTGGTCGCCGGCCGAGGACCTTGGCTTCCAGGACACCAACCAGGACTCGCCGGACGGGGCGATCGACGCGGCCGGCGACGCGATCGTGGTCTGGCAGGGTGATGTCGGCGGCCAGGACGTCATTCAGGCAGCGACTCGCCCGGGGGGCGACGATTGGTCGGCTGCCCAGGAGATCCCCAACTCGGGACCGGGGGCCTGGGCCCCCGACGTCGAGCTCGATCCGGCCGGCAACGCGGTCCTGCTCTGGCTGAAGGGCCTCTTCCCGATCGTCCAGGCGGCCGAGCGCCCGGTCGGCGGTGCGTGGTCGCCGCCGCAGCCCCTCTCGGCCCCGGGCGGGGACGCGGAGCTCTCGGGGCTGGCGCTGGGCGTGACGGGCGACGCGGTCGCGACGTGGCGGCGCTTCGACGGCAGCAACGGAATCCTCCAGGCATCGGCGCGCCCGGCAGGCGGGAGCTGGTCGGTGCCGCAGGACGTCTCCGACGCCGGTCAGGACGTCCAGGGCCAGCGGGTCGCGGTCGACGCAGCCGGCGACGCCGTCGCTCTCTGGAGCAGCGACGCCGGCAGCGACCAGGTCATCCAGACGGCCCTCTACGACGTCACCGAGCCTGAGCTTCACGACGTCCAGATCCCCGCCGTGGGAAGGGTCGGCGATCCGGTGTCGTTCGCGGTCTCGCCGTTCGATGCCTTCACGTCGATCGCCACGACGAGCTGGAGCTTCGGCGACGGGGGCCCGGGAGCGACTGGCGACGCGGTCTCACACGTCTATGCGACGGCTGGGGCCTATCCCGTGACGGTCACCACCTTCGACCTCGCCGGAAACAAGAGCGCACAGACCGGGACGATCGCGATCGCCGGCCTGCCGTCGGGGCCCGGCTCCGAGAGCCCCGGCCCCAACCATCCCGGCCCTGCCCCGGGCCCGGACAGCCCGGGCCCCCCGAGCCCGAACCCCCGCTTGACGCTCTCGCTCGCAGTCGAGGGGAGATCGCTGCGCAAGCTGCTTCGGACCGGGAAGCTGGTCGTAGCCGCGAGCGTCAACGAGGCGGCGACCGTGCGGCTAACCGGAAAAGCGAGGCTCAAGGCCCGGCGCAAGACGCAGATGAGGCGAGCGTTCAAGAGGAAGACGGCTCACTTCACCGAGGCGGGCGAGCAGGACGTGACCTTGACGCTGTCGCGCAAGGGGCGTAGGTCGCTTCGCGGTCTGCGCAGGGTGAGGTTGGCCATCGTCGGCACCGCGACCGCCGCCGGCGACACGGCAAGGGCGAGGGCGGCGCTGACGCTGCGGCGCTCGCGGTAGACGTGCAGCTCTTTCGCGCGGTCGCCAGCTCCCAGGCGTCCTCGGCCATCAGTCTTCCAGGAATCGCGCGAACGCCAGCTCCATGAGCTCGGCGCGGCTGCGCGCGCCGTGGTCGGCGGCGATGAAGTGGTTGCCGATCCAGAGGGAGAAGGCGAGCATCGAGCGGACCTCGACCTCGTCCTCGGCGGGGCAGAAGGCCCCGAAGAGCGAGCGCATGTAGTCCATTCGCCGGTTGTCGACACGCCGCAGGCGGTCGGCGACCTTGCTGTCCCGCCTGGCCCAGTCGCGGATCGCGAGATCGATCTGAAGCGGGTCGACCCGCAGCACCTCGTCGCCGGCGAGCGCGATCGCCGACAGCCGGCGCAGCTTGCGCTTGGCGTCGCCGCCGTCGGCCTCGACCCGGTCGATCACCTCGTCGACGGTCACCTGCTCCCACGCGTCGAGCAGCTCGGCGAGCAGCGCGCGTCGATCGTCGAAGTGCCAGTAGAACCCACCCTTGGTGACGCCGAGCCTGCGCGCCAGCGACTCGACACGGACGGCGTCCGGGCCACCGGCGGCGAGCGCACGCAAGCCCTCGTCGACCCAGCGGCTACGAGGGGTGCGAGCGGTGGCCATCGCGCCTGCCATACGGTACCGTATGTTTCTATACGGTACCGTATGGATCGGAGGCTGTAGATGAAGGGTCGCAACGCCCCACGCGCACGGCGGACAGAGCTGGCCGCCGAGGAGCCGCTACTCGGCTCCGATCGCTACCACTACGCGGACGCCTTCGAGATCCGCGTCGACGAGCCGGACGAGCGTCCGGCCGAGCAGCTCGTCCGCAGCAGCCTCGAGCAGGCTGCCCGGCCGGTCGGCTCGGCGATTTGGATCGTGCACCGTCACGTCGTGAGGTTCGACCTCGGGCCCGCCGGGTCGCCCGGCCACGTCCTCGGCTGGAGAGTGGTCGAGTCCGAGCACGACGCGATCCACCTCGAGGCCGACTCGCCGCTCCTGCGCGCCGCCATCGTCGTGCGCAGGACGGAGCCGACCCGCGCCGTCCTCGCTACCTACCTCTTCTACAAGCGGCCGGTGGCGATGCGTGCGCTGTGGAGGCTCGTCGGGCCCCTGCACCGGAGGATCGCGCCCTACCTGCTGCAGCAGGGTG
Organism: Thermoleophilaceae bacterium; assembly: GCA_036259535.1. Lineage (GTDB taxonomy): Bacteria > Actinomycetota > Thermoleophilia > Solirubrobacterales > Thermoleophilaceae > JAAYBF01. The sequence goes on along the minus strand of DATABO010000028.1, from coordinate 4,048 downwards.
CCCGCCGGTCCGAGGCCGCTTTGTCGGCGGGCAGCCCTGGCTCATGAGGCGATTCGCGACAGACGCTCACCCGCCGAGCAGGCCCTTCCCGCGCAGCTCCTCGACGGCCGCAGCGTGCTTCTCGAGCTCCAGTCCCATCCCGCGCAGCACCTGCGGCGCCTTGGTGAACTGAATGTCGCGGTAGTCGACGAGCTCGACCCGGTTGCCCCAGGGGTCGCGGAAGTCGATGCCGCGGCCCGGCAGGATCTCGAGCCCCGCAGCTTCGAGCGCCTGGCGCGCGGCATCGAGGTCGTCTACGACGAGGCCGACGTGGCGCTCCTCGTCGCGCGCGCCGCCGTCGACCTCGGAGAGAGCGATGAACTGGTCGCCCATGTCGAGGAATGCCATGCCCGGCACGCGACCGCGCAGGTCGAAGTCGAAGAGTTGTCCGTAGAGCTCGAGCGCCGCCTCCAGATCGCCGACCTCGAGCGCGACGTGGTTGATGCCGACCAGCCGTGGACGATCCATGGCCTACCGAGGATATGCCGGGACGTCAGTCCGAGCATCCGAGGCGGTCAGCCAGCCGCCAGCGCTGCAAGGCGCATTGCGTCGCTTGTCACGCCGTCGCCGGGTTCGATCAACGAGGTGTGCGCCGCTTTGCGCGAACCCTCGCGACAGCGCTGGCCGTCGGTCTCTCGCTTGCCGCGCCGGCGGACGCGGGCCGGCCGGCGGTCGCGGCCTTGCAGTCGGCGCTGGCTGCGCACGGCCTCTACGGCGGCTTCGTCGACGGCGTTCGGGGGCCACTCACGCACGCGGCGACCCTCGACTTCCAGCGCCGACGCGGCCTGGCAGTCGACGGGATCCCCGGGCCGCAGACGCGGCGGGCGCTCGGGTGGCGCGGGCGGCCGCGACTGGGCAGCCGCGCGATGCGGGTCGGTCACCGCGGATGGGACGTCGCCGCGCTCCAGTACCTGCTCCAGCGTCGGGGGTACGGGCCTGGGCGCGCCGACGGTCTGTTCGGCGGGCTCACCGCCGCGGCCGTGCTGCGGGCCCAGCGCGCCGTCGGGATCGCCGTAGACGGGATCGCCGGGCCATCGACGCTCGGCGTCCTGCGGCGCGGTGGGCGCACCGAGTCGTCGGCGCCCGACGGGCCGGTGCGCTTCCTGCGCCCCGTGCTGGGCCCGATCGCCGACGGCTTCGGCGCCGTCCGGTCCGGAGGACGCCGCCACCAGGGCCTCGACTTCCCGGTCGCGTACGGGACGCGGATCGGCGCCGCCGGCGTCGGCACGACGATCTATGCGGGCTACAACGACGGCGGCTACGGCAACCTCGTCGTCGTACAGCACCGGCTCGGCTACACGACCTGGTACGCGCACATGGCGTCGATCACGACGTGGGTCGGCGCGCGCGTGACAGGCGGTACGCGGCTTGGATACGTCGGCTCGACCGGCTACTCGACCGGCCCGCACCTGCACTTCGAGGTGCGGCGCTACAACGTGCCGATCAACCCCCTCCCGCAGCTGCTCGCCACGGTCGCGGCGCGCTCCGGACGCGTCGTGAGTCGTGACCACAACCTTCACCACGAGTGCGCCAGCGCCCGCGCGCACCGCCCGCCCGCCCGCGGAGGCTCTTGGATCGCGCGCGAGCGACTCTGCCGTCGCGTGCCGTTCGGATAGCCGATCGACGGCTTCCGTCGGACGGGGCCGCCAGTCTTCCTCCGACGTCTCCCCCCGAACCAGGAGCCAAGCAACCATGCCCACGCCCATGCAACCGAAGCTCGTCGTCGAGTTCATCGGGACCTTCTTTCTCGTGCTCACGATCGGCTTGGCCGTGGCCAACGCGGGCGACCTCGCGCCGCTCGCGATCGGCGTGTCGCTGATGGTGATGGTCTTCGCGGGCGGGCACGTCTCCGGCGCGCACTTCAATCCCGCCGTCAGCACCGCCGTCTTCCTGCGGGGGAAGATGGCGTCGACGCAGGAGTACGGCGCCTACGTCGTCACCCAGTTCGTCGCGGGAGTGGTCGCCGCGCTGGTCGTGATCGCGCTGGGCTTCGACTACGACGAGGCGGCCGCCACCGACGGCGCCGGCAAGATGCTGATCGCGGAGTTCCTGTTCACCTTCGGGCTGGCGTGGGTCGTGCTGAACGTTGCCACCGCGCGCGGCACGGCCGACAACTCCTTCTACGGCCTGGCGATCGGCTTCACGGTCGTCGCGGGCGCCTACGCGGTCGGGACGATCTCAGGTGGCGCCTTCAACCCGGCCGTCGCGCTCGGCGCGATGGTGATGGGCCTGTTCTCGTGGGGCGACATCTGGATCTACGCGATAGCGACCGTGCTCGGCGGGGCCGTGGCCGCGTTCGTCTTCCTCTACACCCAGCCCGGCGAGAAGGTCACCGGCGACATGCGCGCGGCCGAGACGGAGGCATAGCGCTCTCGCCGGCGACGCTCGGCTGAGGCGGTCCTTCAACCCTCTCGCCAGCGCCGCTCGAGGTCGCGCATCATCGACGGATAGACGACCACGTGCCGGAACGGCATGATCGCTGCCATGTAGGCGTTCCCGAGCAATCCGCTCGGCTCGAGGCGATCAGCGCGATCAGCCGTGGGAAGTCGTCGCGGGTGCCCGGCGTGGGGAGCGCCCACACGTCCTCGAGCCGGAAGTCGCGGGTCAGCTGGTGAATCCGCCAGGGCCGAGAGGTTTGGGCAGTGTTTGGAAGCCTCATTCGTGAGCGCCGTCACTACGGTAACCGGCCACGGACCGGTTGCGAGCGTCGCGCGCGGTCGGATACGTTCCCGCCGTGCGGGCGGGGCACACGTGAGCCTCACGCGCCTGGTCGAATCGGCCAGGGCGAGTTCTCGAGCGCCTGCTCGGCCTCGGCCGAGCAGGACGGCGTCTCGGCCGCCTCAACCCGCGGGAGACCGCGGCACCTAACTCGAAATCGGTTTGAAAGGAACACGTGTCCCCACCTACCGTCATGACCCCCCGACGATCCGCCGGACGGATGGCTTCGGCACTCGTCGCAGCCGTTCTCGTCTATGCCGCCTTCGCGTTCGGCGACTTGCCCGAGGCTCATGCCAACGTCGACTATGTCTGCCCGGGCGTCTGGCTGAGCGGCGGCGGAGGGACCTGCGGGCGTAGCTACCAGAGCCACTGGGATCGCGCTCGCAACAGGTACCACGGCCATCAGGACCACAACGTCACGGGGTGCGTCTACATGGTCAACTACGACAACCGCGGCGCGCTGCGCGGCGGCATCATCCCGTGCGGGCGCACCTGGTCCAGCCCCACCTGGAACCCCATGGGTCACAACTATGGCGTGACGACCCAGCCCAGCTACGCCGTCTGGATCAAGAACGGCTCGGCGCACGGGCACACGTTCACCGGGTGGACGTCCGACAACCAGACCGACGGCTAGGGCGAGGAGCGAGCAAATGATGCGAGCAAAGACACGGATCGCCGCCACGGCCCTGATCGTGGTGGTACTCGTCGGCGCACTCGCCGTAGTGGCGCTGGCTCAGGACGGCGACGCCAACGCGCCGGCACCGAGCAAGGCAGACGTCGTCGTGCCGGTCAGCGGACCGATCGAGAGCGCACTCGGAGCGTTCAGGCAGCCCCGCGACGCGGCAGCGGATCGCCTGCCGGCGATCGCCGCATCGGAGGTCGATGCGATCGCTCCGGACGGCACGCTCCCAGAGGCGTCGGTCAAGGCGCAGGGGAATCCCGCGGCGGAGCTGTATCTGACGCCGGCTCCGGGCGGCGTCTGCCTCTCGCTGGTCGGCGCTGCCGGCGCGACGGTGAATTGCGTCCCCCGCGAGGGCATCGAGCAGGGGTCCGGCGATCCCAGCCCGAGCATGCTGATGACCGGCTGCACGCTGCCGCAGGGAGATGCGTCGACGCCGATATGCGAAGGCGCCACGCTCTATGGCGTGGTGCCCGATGGCGTGACGCAGGTGTCGCTCGACGTCCCGGGCGGGCCCGCGGCCAAGGTGGTCGACAACAGCTATCTGCTCGACGTGCCCGCCGACTTGGCGAGTGCCGCAGTGCTGTACGACTGAGCAGACCGTTGGTCTCG
>DATABO010000027.1:0-34692 GCA_036259535.1 Thermoleophilaceae bacterium | reverse complement strand
GACAAGGCGGAGGCGGCTCTCCAGCAGGCGCTCGAGAACCAGGGCCTCGAGTACGAGCTGAACCCCGGGGACGGAGCCTTCTACGGGCCGAAGATCGACCTCCACATGACCGACGCGATCGGGCGCTCGTGGCAGCTCGGGACGGTCCAGCTCGACTACTACATGCCCGAGCAGTTCGAGCTCGCCTACACCGGCACCGACAACAGCGAGCACCGCCCGGTGATGATCCACCGCGCGCTGATGGGCAGCTTCGAGCGCTTCATGGGCATCCTGATCGAGCACTACGCCGGCGAGTTCCCGCTCTGGCTCGCGCCGGTCCAGGCCGCGGTGCTGCCGCTCGCGGACCGCCACGTCGAGTACGCGCGGCGCGTGCAGGAGGCGCTCGCCGCCGCCGGCCTGCGCGCCGACCTCGATGACCGCACGGAGTCGGTCGGCCGCAAGATCCGCGAGGCCGAGCTGCGCAAGGTGCCGTACATGCTCGTGGGCGGCGACCGCGAGGCCGAGCAGAGCGCCGTCGCGGTGCGCCGCCACCGCGAGGGCGACCAGGGCACGCTCCCGCTCGCCGAGGCGACGTAGGTGGAACGCCGGGACAGCGGCCTGCTGGTCGGTGCGCTCGGCCTGGCGCTGTCCTTCAGACCGTCGCTGATGCGCCGCGGCCGGCGCGACCAGGTGCTCGTCTCGGCGACGGCGCCTTCTACGGGCCGAAGATCGACCTCCACATGACCGACTCGATCGGCCGCTCGTGGCAGCTCGGCACCGTCCAGCTCGACTACTACATGCCCGAGCAGTTCGAGCTGTCCTACACCGGCGCCGACAACGCCGAGCACCGCCCGGTGATGATCCACCGCGCCCTGATGGGCAGCTTCGAGCGCTTCATCGGCATCCTGATCGAGCACTACGCGGGCGACTTCCCGCTCTGGCTGGCGCCCGTCCAGGCGCTCGTGCTGCCGATCTCCGACCGCCACAACGCCAACGCCGAGCGGGTGGCCGCCGAGCTGCGGGCCAGCGGCCTGCGCGTCGAGGTCGACGACCGCGCCGAGTCGGTCGGCCGCAAGATCCGCGACGGCGAGCTGCGCAAGGCCCCCTACATGCTGATCCTCGGCGACAAGGAGGCCGAGGACGGCAACGTCGCGGTCCGCCGTCACGGCGAGGGCGACCTCGGCGCGCTGGCGGTCGCCGAGTTCGCCGAGCGGGCGGTCGCCGAGGTCTCCTCGCGTCGCTGAGCCGGCGCTATACTCGCCGACGAATGACGGGCACCACCACCACGCGCACACCCCGCCGTTGACGCTTCGTGCCCGCCCCCGACTCCCTCTCTCGCCTTTGACGTCTAGCCGGGCCTTCGCGTAGTGCCAGTCCCGCGCAGGTTCGATCGGCGTCCGCCCGACCGCGACGACACGCGCGTCAACGAGCGCATCCGCGTCCGCGAGGTGCGCCTGATCGGCGAGGACGGCGAGCAGGTCGGCGTGCTGCCGATCGACAAGGCGCTGGCCTACGCCCGCGAGCGCGATCTCGACCTCGTCGAGGTCGCCGCCGACGCCCGTCCGCCGGTCTGCCGCGTGCTCGACTACTCGAAGTACAAGTACGAGCAGGAGCAGAAGGCCAAGGCCGCGCGCAAGCACCAGAAGCAGGTCAACGTGCGTGAGATCAAGCTGCGGCCGAAGATCGCGGACAACGACTACGAGACCAAGAAGAGCCACGTGGTCCGCTTCCTCGAGGGCGACGACCGCGTCAAGGTCACGATCATGTTCCGCGGACGCGAGCAGACGCACCCCGAGCGCGGGGTCGCGCTGCTGATGCGGCTCGCCGAGGACGTCGCCGACCTCGGCGTGATCGACCAGCGTCCGATCCAGGACGGCCGCAACATGACGATGCTGCTTTCGCCGGTGGCCAAGAAGCCCGCCGACGACGGCGATCAATCGCCGTCTGCTTGAATACGCCGTTCGCCATGCCCAAGATGAAGACGCACTCCGGCGCCAAGAAGCGCTTCCGCAAGACCGGCAGCGGCAAGCTGAAGGCCCGTCACGGCATGACCAGCCACATCCTCGAGAAGAAGAGCGCCAAGCGCAAGCGCAAGCTCGGCCGGCCGGTCGAGATCGCCAAGGCCGACGAGGCGCGCGTCAAGGGGCTGTTGCGCGGATGAGCCGGGTAAAGCGCTCACTGCACGCGAAGAAGAAGCGCCGGGCGACGCTCGAGCGGACCAAGGGCTACCGCGGTCAGGCGAACTCGAGCTACAAGCGCGCCAAGGAGGCGCTGCTCAAGGCCGACAGCTACGCCTACCGCGACCGGCGCAACCGCAAGCGCGAGTTCCGCCGTCTGTGGATCCAGCGGATCAACGCCGCCGCGCGGCGCGAGGGCATGACCTACGGCACCTTCATGCACGGCCTCAAGCTGGCCGGGGTCGAGCTCGACCGCAAGGTGCTCGCCGACATCGCCGTGCGCGACCCCGAGACGTTCCGACGCTTTGCCGACACCGCCCGGGAGGCGGCCGCTGCCTGACGCAGGTCAGCGGTGCAGCGAGCTTCCCGGGGCGCCCAGAGTGGCGCCCTTCGTCGTTCTAGGACCGAGTTCAGTGATCACATCCAGAGACAACTCCCAGCTCAAGCAGATCCACAAGCTCCAGCGCAAGAAGGAGCGGGACTCGACCGGCCTGTTCGCGGCCGAGGGCGAGGACCTGATCGAGGCCGCCGAGGCGGCCGGCTGGACACCGGAGATCCTGCTGCGGGCCGGCGAGGACGTCGAGCCGGAGCTGCTCGAGCGGGTCAGCTCGCTTGGCTCGGGCGCGCGGGTGATCGGCGTCTATCGGCAGCGCTGGTCCGAGCCGCGCGGCGACGTCTGCGTCCACCTGCACGGGGTCGGCGATCCCGGCAACGTGGGGACAGTCGTCCGGGCGGCGCACGCGCTCTGCGACGGACCGGTGGTCCTCGGCCCTGGGTGCGCCGACCCCTACGGTCCCAAGGCGGTGCGGGCGAGCATGGGCTCGCTGTTCGCCCGGCCGCCGGCGCGGGCAGTGCTGTCCGAGCTGGCCGGGACGAAGCTCGCGCTCGACGGCCGCGCCGAGGTTACGCTCGCCGACGCGGTCGCCGGGCTCTCGGCGCCCGTCGTCCTCTGCGTCGGCGGCGAGCGCGACGGGCTGTCCGCCGACCTGCTCGCGACGGCCGACTTCGCGGCGCGGATTCCGCAACGGCCCGACGGGCCGGACTCGCTCAACGTCGCGATGGCCGCGACCGTGGGCCTCTACGAGCTCGGGAATAGGATGGCCGCTCATGTCTGACGCCCCGGCCCGCCTGCAGGAGATACGCGCCGAGGCGGAGGCGGCGCTGGCCGCCGCCGGGTCGGCTGCCGAGCTCGAGCAGTTGCGGGTCCACTACCTCGGGCGCAAGGCCGAGCTGACCCAGATGCTGCGCTCGATCAAGGATCTGCCGCCAGAGCAGCGCGGCCCGGTCGGCAAGGGCGGCAACGAGGTCAAGCAGGCGCTCGAGGCGCAGCTCGAGCGGCGTGTCTCCGCTCTCGACGCAGCCGAGCTCGACGACCGGCTGCGCTCCGATTCGATCGACGTGACTCTGCCCGGCGACCCGCCGCTCAGGACCGGTCACCTACACCTGATCACCGAGACGCGGCGCGAGATCGAGGACGTCTTCCTCGGGCTTGGCTTCGCCGTCGCCGAGGGCCCCGAGGTGGAGTACGACTACTACAACTTCACCGCGCTCAACCACCCGCCCGGCCACCCGGCGCGGATGCTCCAGGACACCTTCTACCTCTCTGACGACGTCCTGCTGCGCACGCACACCTCGCCGATGCAGATACGCGCGATGGAGCAGCAGGAGCCTCCGATCTACATCGTCGTTCCCGGCAAGGTCTACCGGCGCGATCACGACGCCACCCACACCCCGATGTTCCACCAGATCGAGGGACTGGCGATCGACGACGACATCACGCTCGCCGATCTCCAGGGGGTGCTGCTCGAGTTCGTGCGCGCGATCTTCGGCGCCGAGCGCGAGATCCGGCTGCGGCCGCACTACTTCCCGTTCACCGAGCCGAGTGTCGAGGTCGACGTCTCCTGCTTCAAGTGCAGCGGGAAGGGATATCTGACCGACGGCTCGCACTGCAACCTCTGCAAGGGCTCGGGGTGGATCGAGATCCTCGGGTCGGGGATGGTCGACCCCAACGTGCTCGGCTTCGTCGCCGACAACGGCTACGACCCGGCGAAGGTGCAGGGCTTCGCCTTCGGGATGGGCATCGAGCGGATCGCGATGCTGCGCCACGGCGTGCCCGACCTGCGGCTGTTCTTCGACAACGACGTCCGCTTCCTGGAGCAGTTCGGCGCATGAGGGTCCCGCTGACATGGCTGCGCGAGTACTGCGACCCTGGCCTGACCGCAACCGAGATCGCCGAGCGGCTCGACCTGACGGGCACCGAGCTCGAGCGGATCGAGCAGGTCGGCGTGCCGTCGGCCGACGGCTTCGTGGTCGGGAGGGTGCTGTCCGCCGAGCAGCACCCCGACGCCGACCGGCTGAAGGTTTGCGAGGTCGACGTCGGCACCGGTGAGCCGAGGACGATCGTCTGCGGCGCGCCGAACGTCGCGGCCGGCCAGACCGTGCCGGTCGCGCTGCCGGGAGCGACGATGCCCGGCGGAGCCAAACTCGGCAAGGCGAAGCTGCGCGGCGTCGAGTCGCACGGGATGATCCTCGCCGAGGACGAGCTCGGGATCGGCGACCAGCACTCCGGGATCGTCGTGCTTGGGGACGGGCTCGCTCCGGGGGCCGCGCTCGCAGGCGTCGTCCCGATCGCCGACGAGGCGCTCGAGCTCGAGATAACGCCGAACCGGGCCGATTGCCTGTCGGTCTACGGGATCGCGCGTGAGGTCCATGCCGCCACCGGCGCGCCGCTCGCCGGCGATCCGACCGACGCGGACGTCGAGGGAAGCGGTGGCGACGACGTCTCCGATCACGCGGCGGTCGAGATCGCCGACCCCGACGTCTGCCTGCGCTTCACCGCGCGCGTCTTCGAGGACGTGACGATCCGGCCGTCGCCGCTCTGGCTCAAGCAGCGGCTGATCGCCGCAGGCCAGCGGCCGATCAACAACGTCGTCGACATCACCAACTACGTGATGCTGCTCAGCGGCCAGCCGATGCACGCCTTCGACCTCGACGAGGTGCGCGGGTCGCGGATCGTCGTCCGCACGGCGAGGAGCGGAGAGACGATGACGACGCTCGACGGCGTGGAGCGGACCTTCGACGCGTCGATGGCGCTGGTCTGCGACGCCGAGGGGCCCTCTGGGATCGCCGGGATCATGGGCGGCCAAGTCTCCGAGGTCTCCGGCAGCACCACGCGCGTCCTGATGGAGGCGGCGACGTGGGTCGGTCCGAACGTGCTCAAGACCTCGAAGGCGCTCGGCCTGCGCTCCGAGGCGTCGACGCGGTTCGAGAAGCAGCTCCATCCGGAGCAGGCGCTTGCGGCGCAGCGGCTGGCGGCGCGGCTGATGACCGAGCTGGCGGGAGCCCGGCTTGTCCCGGGCACGATCGACGCCTATCCGTCGCCGCTGCGGCCGCGCGTGGTCGCGCTCCGCTTCGAGCGGCTGGAGCGGATGCTCGGGGTGCGGATCGAGGCGGACGAGGTCGAGCGGATCCTCGCGAGCCTGGGATTCGCCTGCGAGCGCGATACCCCCACCGCCGGCACTGGCGGAGACGGCCTGGCCGTCACGGTCCCGTCCTGGCGCGACGCGGACGTCCAGCGCGAGGCCGACCTCGTCGAGGAGGTCGCGCGGATCTACGGGCTCGACAAGCTGCCGACGACCTTGCCGGCGCGGGAGCGGGCCGTCGGGAGGCTGACGCATGCGCAGCGGCTGCGGCGGCGGCTCGAGGACGCGCTGCGCGACCGGGGGATGGACGAGGTGGTGGCGTGGAGCTTCACGGCGCCGGAGACGCTGGCGAAGCTGCGGTTGGGCGATGCCGAGGTGCTGGGGTTGGCGAATCCGCTGAGCGAGGACCACTCCGTGATGCGGCCGTTGCTGTTGCCGGGGCTGCTCGATGCGGCGCGGCGGAACGCGGCGCATGGGGCGGCGGGGGTGGCGCTGTTCGAGTCGGCGCATGTGTATGCGCCGGGTGGGGGCTTGGGGGGGCCGGAGGGGAGCCCGAAGGGTGCGATGCCTGCGGTTGAGCGGCACGATTTGGCGGGCCTGGTGACGGAGTCGTCGCCGGGGACGTGGCGCAGCGATGCCGGCGCGGCGGACTTCTATGCGGCGAAGGGGTTCGTGGAGGCGGTGCTGGGGGTGGCGGGGTTGTCGTTGGTGGTCGAGCCGATGAGGGACTGCCCGTTTCTTCACCCTGGTCGTGCGGGACGGGCGCTGGTGGCCGCGGGTCCTGTCTCCGATTTTGGTTTGCCTGCTCGCAAGCTGCGCGGGCAAACGCAAAATCGTCGCCACCCGCGGCAAGCGACGTCGGATGACTCAGGGCTCGTCGAGGTTGGCTGGATAGGTGAGCTGCACCCGCTGGTCGCGCGCGAGTGGGATCTCGATGGCGGCGCGGCGTTCGAGTTGAATGCGGATTTGCTCGCGGAGCTGACGGACGGTGCGATTGCCACGTACGAGGACGTGACGGGCTTCCCGGCGGTATTGCAGGACATCGCGGTGGTTGCATCCGTCGACGTGAGTGCCGCTGAGGTCGAGGCGGCGGTGCGGAAGGGCGGGAGCGAGTTGTTGGCTTCGGTCGGGGTGTTCGACGTGTATGAGGGTGAGCAGGTAGGGGAGGGCAAGCGGTCGCTGGCGTTGCGGTTGGCGTTCAGGGCAGCGGATCGGACGTTGACCGAGGATGAGGTGGCGGAGCGGCGGAGGGCGATCGAGGCGGCGCTCGAGGAGATTGGGGGGCGGATCCGTGGCTGAGCATCGGGTCGCGGTGGTGGGTGCGGCCGGGTTTGGTGGGGCCGTGGCGGCTTCGATCGTGGATCGGCATCCGTCGTTGGAGCTGACGGCGCTGACGGCGCGGACGGATGCGGGGAGGCGGCTGTGCGACGTCTATCCGCGGCATCGGGTGGGGATGACGATGGAGGCCTACGATGCGGATCGGGTCGCTGAGGCGGCCGATGCGGTGGTGTTGGGGTATCCGCACAAGGCGGCGGCGCCGGTGGTGCGGGAGCTGCGCGAGCGTGGCGTGAAGGTGGTCGACATGTCGGCGGACTTTCGGGTGTCGCGGGAGCTGTACGAGCGGGAGTACCAGTCGCACGAGGCGCCTGAGCTGCTGGGGGAGGCGGTGTATGGGTTGCCGGAGCTGGGACATCGGGAGGCGATCGCGGGGGCGGAGCTGGTCGGGGCGCCGGGCTGCTATCCGACGGCGTCGCTGTTGGGGCTCTGGCCGCTGCGGGAGGTGGCGGCGGATGCGATCGTCGATGCGAAGTCGGGCGTCTCGGGTGCGGGGCGGGAGGCGACGGCGACGACGCACTTCGTCTCGGCCGACGAGAACGTGACGCCGTACAAGGTCGAGGGGCACCGGCACCGGGCGGAGCTGGACCAGGAGCTGCCTGGGCTGGCGGTCACTTTCACCCCGCATCTGCTGCCGATCGACCAGGGGCTGATGGCGAGCTGCTATGTGACGCCGAGGTCGCCTCTGGCTGGCGATGAGGTGCGGGAGCTGTTCCAGGAGGCCTATGGCGACGAGCCGTTCGTCGAGCTGGCGGATGCGCCGCCGGGCGTGCGGGACGTGCGCGAGACGAACTTGTGCCGGATCCATGCGACGGTCGAGCCGGCGACAGGTCGGGTGCTGGTCTTCGCGGCGATCGACAACCTCTGGAAGGGCGCGGCGGGGCAGGCCGTGCAGTGCCTGAACCTGATGCTGGGGCTGCCGGAGACGGAGGGTTTGCTGTGAGCGGGCCTGCGGCGGCCGGCAGCGAATCCGGAGTCGGCGCCGACGGATTCTTCCGGTCGCGCTGGGTCGATCGGCCCGGCCATGTGACGGAGGTGGGTCCACACGCGCTGCCCGCGGGATTCCGTGCGGCGGGCGTTCACGCCGGGATCCGGGGCAAGGCGCTGGGGGATGCGCCGCCGCCGCTGGACGTCGGGCTGCTGGTGTCGGATCGCGAGGCGACGGTCTCGGCGGTGCGCTTCTGCGACAGCGCGCTGATCGGCGCGCCGGTCGCGGTGACCAGCGAGGCGAGGACCGACGGCCTGCGGGCGGTGCTCGCCAATTCCGGCAATGCGAACGTGGCCGACGGTGCGCGGGGGCTCGAGACGGCGCGGGTGTCGCAGGCGGCTGCCGCGGAGGCGCTTGGGATCGACGCCGAGCTGGTCGGGCTGGCCTCGACGGGCGTGATCGGGCGCGAGCTGCCGCGCGACGCGCTGGTCGCGGGGGCTCGTGCCTGCGTCGAGGCGCTCGGCCCCGACAGCGCCGAGTTCTGCCAGGCGATCCTGACGACCGACAGGTGGCCGAAGCGCGCCTGCCTCGACGTGGCGCTGCCCTCCGGCTCCCTGGTGCGGCTCGCCGGGCAGGTCAAGGGCGCGGGGATGATCTCGCCGCGCTTCGCGACGATGTTCTGCTTCGTCGAGACCGACGCCGAGCTCGAGCACTCGACGCTCGACCTGCTGACCGGCGTCTGCGTCAAGCGGTCGTTCGACCGGGTCTCGGTCGACGGTCAGCTGTCGACCTCGGACACGGTGATCGCGTTCGCCAACGGCGCCGCCGGAGTCAGGGTCGAGCCCGAGTCGCCCGACGAGCTGGCGCTCGGGCAGGCGATGGACGCGCTGATGCGTCAGCTCGCGTTGGAGATGGTCGCCGACGGGGAGGGCGCGACGCGGGTCGGGCGGGTCGTCGTGCGGGGCGCGGAGGAGCTGGTGGAGCCGGTCGCGCGCGGCGTGGCAGACTCGCCGCTGGTCAAGTCGGCGTTGCTCGGGGCCGACCCGAACTTCGGCAGGATCCTGCAGTCGGTCGGCCAGACGCTCGGCGGCGGCGCGCCGTTCGTCGTCGACCTTACGATCGAGGGCGTGCAGGTCGCCTCGGCCGGCGTCGTGCTCGAGCTCGACGGCGACGCTTGGAGGACGCTGCAGCGGGCGGTCGAATCCCGCGAGGTGGAGATCGACCTGACGCTGCCCGGCGAGGGCGGCGAGACCGAGGTGTTCTTCAGCGACCTCTCGCACGAGTACGTGACGATCAACAGCGAGTACACGACGTGATGCGAGACGTCGCGACACTCCTCGAGGCGCTGCCCTACATCCGCGACTTCCACGGCCGGACGGTGGTGATCAAGTACGGCGGCGCGGCGATGACCGACGACGCGCTCAAGGAGGACTTCGCGCGCGACGTCGTGCTGCTCAAGTACGTCGGGATGAACCCGGTCGTCGTACACGGCGGCGGGCCGGACATCACGGCCTACATGGAGCGGCTCGGCATGAAGGTCGAGTTCGTCGACGGCCTGCGCGTCTCGGACGAGGCGACGGTCGAGGTGGCGAAGATGGTCCTCGTCGGCAAGCAGAACAAGGACATCGTGCTGCGGCTCGGACGCCACGGGCAGCCGGCGGTCGGGCTCTGCGGCGACGACGGGCGCCTGTTCACGGTGCGCAAGCAGTTGGCCGGCGACGTCGACATCGGCTTCGTCGGCGAGATCGAGCACGTCGACGTCGGCGTCCTGCGCCACGTCGCCGCGGACTACATCCCGGTGATCGCGTCGGTCGGCGCGGACGCCGAGGGCAACTCGTACAACGTCAATGCCGACACCGCGGCGGCTGCGGTGGCGGCGGCGCTCGGAGCCTCGAAGGCGGTCTTCCTGACCGACGTCGTCGGCTGGCTGGCCGATCCCGCCGACGAGGGCTCGCTGATCGCCCAGGCGAGCCTGGCCGACGTCGAGCAGCGGCTCGAGGGGATCCAGGGCGGGATGCGGCCGAAGCTCGAGGCATGCGTCGCCGCGCTCGAGGGCGGCGTGCCCAACGCGCACATCATCGACGGCCGGCGGCCGCACTCGCTGCTGCTCGAGCTGTTCACCGACAAGGGCATCGGCACCAAGCTGCTCCGGTGACCGCGCCGTGAGCCTCGCCGACCTTCAGCGGATCGAGGCGCGGGCGGTCATCGGCACCAACGCGCGCAATCCGGTCGAGTTCGTGCGCGGCGAGGGGACGCGACTCTGGGACGACGAGGGCAACGAGTACCTCGACTTCCTCGCCGGGATCTCGGTCGTCCAGATCGGCCACTGCCATCCGCGGCTGGTCGAGGCGATCGCCGACCAGGCCGCGCGGCTGATGCACGTCGGCAACCTCTTCTACACCGAGCCGGGCATCCGGCTCGCCGAGCGGCTGTCCGACCGCAGCCTCGGCGGCAAGGCGTTCCTCTGCAACTCCGGCGCCGAGGCGATCGAGTGTGCGCTCAAGCTCGCCCGCCGTCACCGTCCGGGGGGCAACTTCGTCGTGATGGAGGGCGGCTTCCACGGCCGCACCATGGGCGCCCTGTCGGCGACGCCGCAGGAGGCCAAGCAGGCGCCGTTCGCGCCGCTCGTCCCTGGCTTCGAGGTCGTGGGCCGCAACGAGGCCGCGGCGCTCGAGGCGGCCGTCGACGGCGACACCGCGGCGGTCCTGCTCGAGCCGATCCAGGGCGAGTCGGGGATCCACCCGCTGTCCGAGGAGACGCTGCGGGCCGCCCGGCTGGCCTGCGACAGGCACGGGGCGCTGCTTATCTTCGACGAGATCCAGTGCGGGATGGGCCGCACCGGCGACCTCTGGGCGTGGCAGGGCGCCGACGTGGCGCCCGACGTGATGACGGTGGCGAAGGGGCTGGGCGGCGGACTGCCGATCGGCGCCTGCGTGACGGGCCCCGACCACGCGGACGTGCTCCAGCGCGGCGACCATGGGTCGACCTTCGCGGGCGGGCCGGCGATCGCCGCCGGGGCCCACGCCGTGCTCGACGTCGTCGACGACCGGGCCTTCCTGACCGAGGTCGCGCACAAGGGCGAGCGGCTGCTGGGCGAGCTCGCCCGGCTCGGGCTCGAGGTCAGGGGCCGCGGGCTGATGCTCGCCTTCCGCTGCGACGACGCTCCCGAGCTCGCTCGTCGCCTGCTCCTGGACCAGCGCCTCGTGGTGAACGCGACCGGGCCCGACACGATCCGCCTGCTGCCGCCGCTGACCGTCTCCGACGGCGAGATCGACCAGGCGATCGCCAGGATCGGCAGGGCCCTCTGATGAGATCGCGGGGCTCGCGCCCCCCGGCCCCCCGTGGCGCCCTGCCGGTCGCTGGTAGGTTGCCCCGCCGATGAGCGCCCAGAACGACTCGACGCCGCTCGGCTCCTACGAGGCCGGTCCGGGCGAGGTCAGCCGCGTGCTGCTGCTCTACTCGGGCGGCCTCGACACCTCGGTGATGCTGAAGTGGATCCAGGACCACTACGGCGCCGAGGTCGTGGCGCTGACGCTCAACCTCGGCCAACCCGGCGAGGACTACGACGTCGTGCGCGGCAAGGCGCTCGACCTCGGCGCGCGGGCCTGCGAGATCGTCGACGCCCGCGAGGAGTTCGCGCGCGACTACGTGCTGCCGGCGATCAAGGCGCACGCCCTCTACGGCGGCGACTACCCGCTCTTCACCGCCCTCGGCCGGCCGCTGATCGCGAAGATCGCCGTCGAGAAGGCGCGCGAGCACGGCTGCGACGCCGTCGCGCACGGCTGCACCGGCAAGGGGAACGACCAGGTGCGGCTCGACTCCGCGGTGCTCGCCTACGCGCCCGACATGAAGATCGTCGCGCCGGTGCGCAACTGGCGCATGGGGCGCGAGGAGGAGATCGCCTACGCGCGCGAGCATGGAATACCTGTCAAGGGCGGGACCGAGGCGGCTCCATATTCGATCGACGACAACATCTGGGGCCGCTCGTCGGAGGGCGGCCCGATCGAGGACCTCCGCGAGCCGCCGCGCGACGGCGTCTTCGAGCTCGTCGCCGACGTGCGCGACGCTCCCGACGAGCCGGAGGACCTCGCCATCGGCTTCGAGCGAGGCTGCCCCGTGTCGCTGAACGGCGAGCGGCTCGACCTCGTGGACTTGATCGAGCGCGTAGCCGAGGTCGCGAGCCGGCACGGCGTGGGCACGGTCGACCACATCGAGGACCGGATCGTCGGCCTCAAGGTCCGCGACCTCTACGAGGTCCCCGCCGCCGAGGTCATCCTGACCGCCCACCGCGAGCTCGAGACGCTCGTCGGCACGATCCACCAGAACCGCTTCAAGCGCGCGCTCGACGAGCAGTGGGCGTTCCTCGTCTACGCCGGGCTCTGGTACGAGCCGCTGCGCGAGGACCTCGACGCCTACATGGACTCGGTCAACGAGCACGTCACCGGCGAGATAACCGTCCGGCTCCACAAGGGCCGCGCCCAGGCCGTCGCGCGCAGCTCGCCCAACGCCCTCTACGACGAGGCGCTCGCCGGCTTCGGGGAGTCAGGCGGCCTCTTCTCCCAGCACGCCAGCCCCGGCTTCATCGAGCTCTGGACCCTCCAGTCGCGCATGGCCTATGGGATTCGGAACTCCGACAGGGGTAGAGACGGGGCATGAGCTCCAAGAGCTACACCGCCCTCGGCTGGGTCGTATGGCAGATCGGCTCCCGCGTCGCCAAGCGCAAGCTCGCCCAGAACCGCTCCAAGCTGATCGCCGCCGGCGTCGTCGCGGCCGTCGTCGCCGCGGGCATCGCGCTCGCGTCCAACGACGACGACGAGTAAGCCGGGGGACTCGCGTCCCCCGGAGCCCCCGCGCGTAGCCGTTCTGCCGACGGCTCCAGCGAGGGCTCCTTCTACTTCGGCTCCATTGGCGCTCCGTAACGTTTTCGCAAAGTGCGGGGGGTGTCTGGTGACGGTTCGGAGCCGTCTTGCGCCATGCGTATATTCGGCGGCCCGTGACCTGCGCCCACCTCCACGTCCACTCCGAGTACTCGCTGCTCGACGGGGCCGCGAAGATCGACAAGCTCGCCGAGCGGGCGGCGGCCTATGGGCAGCCGGCGCTCGGGCTGACCGACCACGGCGTGATGAACGGCGCGGTCGAGCACTACAAGGCCTGCCGCAAGCACGGGATCAAGCCGATCGTCGGCCTCGAGGCCTACTACGTCGACGACCGCAGGACCGAGGCGGTCCGCTACGAGCGCAACCACCTGACGCTGCTGGCCGCCGACGACGCGGGCTTTCGCAACCTCGTCAAGCTGACCTCGGCCGGCTTCCTCGAGGGCTACAAGCGCGGCAAGGCCAACGTCGACATGGAGCTGCTCGACCGCCACTCGGAGGGCGTGATCGCGCTCACCGGCTGTCTTGCGTCGCGCTTCTGCCAGCGGCTGATCGCCGACAACCCGGCCGAGGCGCGCGCCCACGCCGACGAGCTGATGCAGGTCTTCGGCCCCGACAACGTCTACTTCGAGGTCCAGAAGAACGGGATCGCCGAGCAGGACAAGGCCAACGAGGGGATCGTGCGGATCGCCCGCGAGGTCGGTCGCCCGCTGGTCGCCACCGGCGACGTCCACTACCTCGGCCGTGAGGACTACGACAACCACTCGGCGCTGCTCTGCGTCCAGACCAAGAGCACCCTGGCCGAGCCGAAGCTGACCTTCGACACCAACGAGTTCTACCTCAAGGACTCGGCCGAGATGGCCGAGCAGTTCGCCGTCTGGCCGGAGGCCGTGCCCACGACGGTCGAGATCGCCGACCGCTGTGCCATCGACATCGAGCTCGGGAAGATGCTGATCCCCAGCTATCCGACGCCGAGCGGCGAGCCCGAGGGCGCGTACCTGCGCCGACTCGCCGAGGAGGGCCTGCGCCGCCGCTACGGCGACCCGGTGCCGGCCGAGGCGGTCGAGCGGCTGGACATGGAGCTCGAGGTGATCGGCCGGATGGGCTTCGACGCCTACTTCCTGATCGTCTGGGACTTCGTCAAGTACGCCAAGGACTCGGGCATCGCGGTCGGCCCGGGCCGTGGCTCGGCGGCCGGCTCGATCGTCTCCTACTGCCTGAACATCACCGAGGTCGACCCGCTCGGGTACGGACTGCTGTTCGAGCGCTTCCTGAATCCCGAGCGCGTGTCGATGCCCGACATCGACATCGACTTCTCGGTCAAGGGCCGCGAGCAGGTGATGCGCTACGTCGCCGAGAAGTACGGCCGAGAGTCGGTGGCCCAGATCATCACCTTCGGCAAGATGCTGCCGCGCAACGCCACGCGCGACGCGGCACGCGTGCTCGGCCTCGACTACGGCACCGGCGACCGGCTCGCGAAGCTGATCCCCGAGCCCGTCATGGGACGCTCGAAGAGCTTCGACGAGTACCTCAAGGAGGAGCCCGAGCTCAAGCGCGCCTACGACCAGGAGCCCGACGCACGGCGCGTGATCGACACCGCCAAGGGCCTCGAGGGGATCGTCCGCAACGCCGGCATCCACGCCGCCGCCGTCGTGATCGCCGACCGGCCGTTGACCGACATCGTCCCGCTCCAGCTGATGGAGGACCGCGGCGCCTCCGTCGACGGCGAGCGCGCCTACCGCACCGTCACCCAGTACTCGATGAAGCCGATCGAGGAGATCGGCCTGCTGAAGATGGACTTCCTCGGCCTGCGCAACCTCGACGTGATCGAGGACTGCCTGCGAATCATCGAGGAGTCCGGCCGTGCGAAGCCGGACATGGCCTCGCTGCCGCTCGACGACCCCAAGACCTACGAGATGATGGCGCGCGGCGACTCGGTCGGCGTTTTCCAGTTCGAGTCCGAGGGGATGCGCGACGCGCTGCGCAAGGTCCGCCCGACGGAGTTCGAGGACCTCGTCGCGCTCAACGCGCTCTACCGCCCAGGCGCCATGCGCCACATCGACACCTACGCGCGCAACAAGCGCACGCCCGAGGCCGTCAGCTACATCGACGAGCGCCTGCGACCGATCACCGAGGCGACCTACTCGGTGATCCTCTACCAGGAGCAGTCGATGCAGATCGCCAAGTCGATCGCCGGCTTCTCGGGGGCCGAGGCCGACGACCTGCGCAAGGCGATCGGCAAGAAGGACCGCGAGGCGATGGCGGCGCTGAAGGAGCGCTTCTTCGAGGGCGCTCGCGCCAGCGGGACCCAGGAGAGCGTGATCGCGGAGCTGTGGGCGGTCAACGAGGCGGCCGCCGACTACTCGTTCAACCGCAGCCACGCCGCCTGCTACGGCCTGATCTCCTACCGAACGGCCTGGCTGCGCGCCAACTACCCGGCCGAGTACATGGCGGCGCTGATCTCCTCGGTGATGTCGACCAAGGACAAGGTGCCGTTCTTCGTCTCCTGCTGCGAGGAGATGGGCATCGAGGTGCTGCCGCCCGACGTCAACGAGTCCGGCCACAACTTCGAGGTCCGCGAGGGCAACATCCGCTTCGGGCTCGACGCTGTCAAGAACGTCGGCTCGGCCGCCGTCGACGCGATCGTCGCGGCGCGCGCGGACGGCGGCCCGTTCGCGTCATTGTGGGACTTCTGCCGTCGCGTCGACTGCCGTGCCGTCAACAAGAAGGCGACCGAGGCGCTGATCAAGTGCGGCGCCTTCGACTCGACGGGGGCGACCCGCTCGGGGATGCTCGCCGTGCTCGAGCAGGCCCAGGGCGCCGGCCAGAAGCAGCAGCAGGACGCCGCGCTCGGCCAGGGATCGATCTTCGAGCTCGAGGAGCCCGTACTGGGCGGCGGAGCCGCAGGCCAGCCCGATTTGCCCGTGCCGGCGCTGCCCGACGAGCGGCCGGAGCTCAACGCCTGGGAGAAGGAGACGCTTGGCCTGTTCCTGTCGAGCCACCCGCTCAAGGAGGTGCGCGCCGCGCTGCGCCGCAAGGTCGACTGCTCGATCGCCGACCTCCCCGAGCGCAAGGACCAGGAGTGGGTCACCGTCGGCGGGATCGTCACCGAGTGCAAGAAGATCCGCACCCGCAAGGGCGAGCCGATGCTCTTCGCGACGCTCGACGACCTCGAGGGCCAGGTCGAGATGCTCGTCTTCGCCAAGGTCTACGCCGACAACGCCGACAAGGTGGAGGTCGACTCCGTGATCACGGTCCGCGGCCGCGTCGACAAGAAGGAGGCGGGGGAGGTCAAGCTCGTCGCGCAGGAGGTCGCCGCCTTCGACCCGTCGCCCGAGGAGGTCGAGCTCGCGGCCGCCGAGGCAGCGGCCGAGCCGCAGGTCAAGCGGCTCGCGAAGCTCGTCACGCTCGAGGTTCCCGGCGACGTCCCGGAGAGCCTGCTCGACGAGCTCAAGCAGGTCGTCGAGATCTTCCCAGGCGAGCACCAGGTGCTGCTGCGCGTCGGTCAGCGCAGCCTCAAGCTCGGCGACGACTTCCGCATCAAGGCGGAGGACAGCGCCTGCCTCGCCGAGCTGGGCGCTCTGCCCGGCGTCTCCATGGCCGCCTGACCGCCAGCTTGCCGAGGCGTTGAAGCGGCGCCTGTGCAGCTACCCTCAGCGAGGTGGAACCGACTGCGCTGCCCAACCTCGGGGATCGGCACGAGTGCCGTGAGTGCTGCGCGTTCTGCGACCGCGTCGTCCATCCGGCCGGCTGCATCGAAAGCGGCTGCGAGCTGCTTTACCTCTACGACGACGAGAAGACCGGCGCGCGCTACATGGGCTGCCTGAACAAGGTGTTCCGTGCCGAGATCGACGTCGCCGCCTACGAGGCGGCCCAGCGGACCCGCCACGGCTACGGCGGCGTCAAGATGACCGGTGCTCCGCTCGATCGCTGCCGCTCGTCGGTCGAGCGCGCCTACGACGGTCACGGTGGCGCCTTCGAGTGCGTCAACCGCAGCTTCCTCGAGAAGCCCGCGGCGGACTTCGATCTGCGCGACCGCCTCTAGCGCGTCAGCGCCAGATCCTCCAAGACCTCCTCGACGGCCTCGCGGATGTCGCTGACCGGCGTGTCGAGGTCGTCGGCGAGGGCCAAGCGGAGCGCGGTGGCGACCCGCGCGGCGGACTGGGCCCGGTCGCGGCCGTACTGCTCGGCGAGGCAGACGATGCAGAACGGGGTGCTCGACGGTGGGTCGGGGAGCGGATCGCCACAGCCGTCGCAGACGCCGGCCGGAGGCGCAGGGCCGTCTCCATGCAGCGTTTCGTGGCGCGCGACGTAGCGGTCGAGCCACTTCTGGAAGTCCGGGTTGGCGGCGAGCCCCATGCAGATATGCAGGCTAGACCCTGCAGATGCGCAGGGCAAGGCCCGCACCGCCGTTGTTACACAGCGTTCGAGTCCGGCCGCCTCAGCGGCCGCGAGCCGCGAGGCCCGCGCGACGCAGCTCGCGCGCCCGCTCCATGTCGACGGCGCTCGGCGCCTTGCCTTCGACGCCGGGCCCCTCGAAGATCGCCGGCAGGCCCTCGAAGCGCGGCTCGGAGAGGAAGGCGCCGCAGCCGTCCGGGCCCAGCTCGCCGTCGCCGAGCGGTGCGTGACGGTCGCGGTTGGAGCCCAGCGGCGTCTGGGAGTCGTTGACGTGCACGCAGCGCAGCCGCTGCTCGCCGACGATCGCGACGCAGTCGTCCATCACCTTCTCGATCCCCTCGGCGGTCCTGACGTCGAAGCCGCTCGCGAGCAGGTGGCAGGAGTCGAGGCAGAGGCCGAGCCGCTCGTCGTCCCCGGCGAGCTCGATCAGCCGTGCGAGCTCGTCGAACGAGCGGCCCAGCGTGTTGCCCGCACCGGCCGTGTCCTCTAGCAGCAGCGGACAGGACTCCGACTCCGCGAGCGCCTCGCGCAGCAGCTCGCCGACGCGCTCGATCGCTTCCGCGTGCGGCTCGCCGACCGTCGAGCCGGGATGCAGGACGACGCCGTCGGCACCGATCGCCTCGCCCATCCTGAGCGAGTGGATCAGCGACGCGAGCGACTTCTCCCGAATCGCCGGGTCCTTCGACGCGCAGTTGATCAGGTAGACGGCGTGGATCACGACCGAGCGGATCGGCCCGTCGGCCATCAGCTCCTTGAAGGCCGCGACGTCGTCGTCTTTCCAGCGCGTCGGCTTCCACATACGCGGCGACTGGTTGAAGACCTGGATCGCATCGGCGCCGATCTCGACGCCGCGGCCGTGTGCCGCGACCAAGCCGCCGGCGGTGGACACGTGTGCGCCGATTAGCATGCCGCCCCCGTGTCCATCCGAGTCAGATTCGCTCCTTCGCCCACCGGTGCCCTCCACATCGGAGGTGCGCGCACGGCGCTCTACAACTGGCTTCTCGCCCGCGGGTCCGGGGGCGACCTCGTGCTGCGCATCGAGGATACCGACCGCGAGCGCTCCACCAGCGAGAACGTCGAGCAGATCCTCGACGCTCTGAGCTGGCTCGAGCTCGACTTCGACGAGGGCCCGATCTTCCAGAGCGAGCGCTCCGAGCGCCACCGCGAGGCGCTCCAGCAGCTGCTCGACAGCGGTCATGCCTACCGCTCCAACGCCGCCTCCGACGAGGTCAAGGCGTGGAAGTCCGAGCACTCCGGACGTGGCTTTCGCGGCGAGGCCGAGAGCGACGGCGCGATCCGCCTGCGCGTGCCCGACGAGGGCGCCACCGTGGTCCACGACGTGATCCGAGGCGACACGAGCTTCGACCACGTCCACATCGACGACCCGGTGATCGCCAGGGCGGACGGCTCGGTCCTCTACAACTTCGCCGTCGCGATCGACGACCTCGACGCGGGCATCACCCACGTCGTGCGCGGCGAGGACCATCTCTCGAACACTCCCAAGCAGCTGCTCGTGCTCGAGGCGCTTGGCGCACCGTCGCCGACCTACGCCCATCTGCCGCTGCTCCACGGCCCCGACGGCAAGAAGCTCTCCAAGCGCCATGGCGCGGCCTCGGTCCAGGAGCTGCGCGAGTCCGGCTACCTGCCCGAGGCGGTCCGCAACTACATCGCCCTGCTCGGCTGGTCGCTCGACGACTCGACCACGCTGATGTCCACTGAGCAGATGGTCGAGAGCTTCGACCTCGCCCGTGTGTCGAGGTCGCCGGCGATCTTCGACGAGCAGAAGCTGCGTTGGATGAACGGCCGCTACCTGCGCGAGCTCGAGCCCGCCGAGCTGGCGCGGCGGCTCGAGCAGCGGCTCGGTCGCGCGGGGCTGGAGGAGGCGGCGACGCTGGCCCAGGACAAGATTCAGACGCTCGAGGAGTTCTGGCCGCTCGCCGGGTTCCTCGTCGAGCGCCAGGACTACGACGAGGAGGCCTGGGCCAAGGTGATGCGCGACGGCGCCCGCGAGCGCCTCGCCGCCGCCCGCGCCGCGCTGTCCGGGGTCGAGCCGTTCGACGTCGCCGGGGTCGAAGCCGCTCTGCGTGGAGTCGTCGAGCAGCTCGACGTCAAGCCACGCGAGGTCTTCCAGCCGCTCCGGCTGGCGATCGCCGGCAGCACGATCTCGCCCGGCATCTTCGAGTCGGTCGCCGCGCTCGGACATGACGAGGCGCTCGCGCGCATCGATGACGCCCTCGCCCGCGCGTGAGGTCGATCCCGTGCGCACTCGGATGAGCCGGGCGCATCGCCGGCGCGGCTCAAGCCTTTCCGCAGGGTGCCGATAGGTGCCGTGAATGGCCACCGGTGACTCAGCTGGGGTCGGCAAGGACCGCGTGCAGACGCTCATCTCCAAAACCCCCGCCTCGGCGGCCAGCGGCCTCGGCCGGTCGAGCGAGGGCCACGGCCGTCGCCTGACGGCGGCCTTCGAGGCGCTCGAGGCGTTCCCGGCGCTCGAGGAGTCGCGTACTCGCGTCCTGCGAGTCGTCGGGGAGGCGCCGGCCGAGACCGGCAAGATCGTCGAGGCGATCGAGTCCGACGTCGCGCTCGTGTCTACCGTCCTGCGGCTCGCCAACGGGATGGAGACGCCGCGCCGCGGCAAGGTCGCCGACATCCGCGAGGCGATCGAGCTGCTCGGCTGGGAGCGGGTGGAGCAGCTCGCCCAGCGCGCGCAGACCTTCGACTTCTTCGAGCGCAGCCCCGGCTGGGACGTCATGCCCGAGCGCTTCCGCCTGCACGCCGTCGCCACCCAGGCGGCCGCCGACAAGATCGCCCGCGAGACCGGCTTCGAGGGCCGCGACGCGCTGCTGACCGCCGCGCTCGTCCACGACATCGGCAAGCTCGTTCTCGTTCGGTCCTACCCCGCCTATCCCGACGAGATCCACGGCGACGCCCGCACCCCGGGCGAGCGCGTGCACCGCGAGCGGCTCGAGCTGGGCGTCGATCACGCCGTCGTTGGCGGCGTGCTCGCCCGTCGCTGGGGCCTGCCCGACAGCCTCGCGAGCTCGATCGAGCGCCACCACTCAGACGACGCCGACGGCCCGGCGGCGATGATCCGCCTCGCCGACATGCTCGCCCACTACGGCCAGGGCGAGCCGATCGACCGCAACGAGCTGATCGCCGCCGGTACCGCGCTGGACCTGGCACCCGACGCATTGCGCCGGCTGATGTACGAGTTCCCCTACTGTCCCGACGCCAAGGGCGGAGGACGTCGTCACGTCGATCCCTGCCCGCTGAGCAAGCGCGAGCTCGACGTGCTGCGCAAGCTCGCCGAGGGCAAGGTCTACAAGCAGATCGCCGGCGAGCTCGAGCTTTCGACCAGCACGGTGCGCACCCACCTGCACAACACCTACGCGAAGCTTGGCGCGGCCGACCGCGCCCAGGCCGTCCTGACGGCCACCAGCCGCGGCTGGATCTAGACCGGCGCCGTCCGACGCTCCCTGGCACGGCGGATCAGCCATGCAGCGGTGAGTGCGCCGGCCGAGTCGATGAGGACGTCGCGCCAGGTGCCGACGCGGCCGTCGACGAAGGTCTGGTGGATCTCGTCGGTGATCGCGTAGCCGATCGCGATCGTCAGCGCCGGCAGCAGCGCTCGCCTGCCGCCGATCCGCGTCCGCAGCGCCCACCACCAGAGACCGGTCAGCGCGAGGTACTCGCCGAAGTGCGTCAGCTTGCGCAGGACGAGCACCGCTAGGCCGTGGTCCTCGCCGTCGCTCGGCATCGCCGAGAAGGCGAAGATCAGCGCCATCAGCGCCAGCGGGGCGAGAAATGGGGCGGCGGCACGTAGCTGGCTCCGCATGGCCATAACCTAGACTCGGCTCGGTGCTGACGATCACGACCAAGTCGCCCTATGCGGTTCGCGCGCTCACCGAGCTTGCACGCCGCGGCGAGGGCGAGCCGGTCCCGATCGGCGAGATCGCCAAGGCGCGCGAGATCCCGGTCCAGTTCCTCGAGGGGCTGTTCGCGACGCTCCGCCGCGCCGGCATCCTGCAGAGCCAGCGCGGGGTCAAGGGCGGCTACCGCTTCGCGCGCGAGCCGGCCGAGGTGACCGTGCTCGAGGTCACCGAGTTGCTCGACGGCGAGCTCGGCGCCGGGCCCGGGGCCGGCGACCAGGTCTGGACCGAGGCCACCGGCGCGCTGAAGTCGGTGCTCGCGGCGACGTCGATCGCCGACCTCGCCGAGCGCGAGGCCGAGACGAACGCGCCGATGTACTACATCTAGAGCGACCGCTGCAGACGCTTCGGCTCACGGTAGGCTCGCGCGATGGCCTTCGCGGGCGAGCTTCCCTCCAACCCCGCCGACCTGATCGGCGACACGCCAATGGTCCAGATGCGGCGGATCGCTCCCGATTGCGGGGCGCAGCTTGTCGCGAAGCTCGAGGTTGGCAATCCGGCTGGCAGCGTCAAGGACCGGATCGGCGTGGCGATGATCGATGCGGCAGAGAGGGCGGGGGAGATCGAGCCCGGCGAGACGACGATCGTCGAGGCGACCTCGGGGAACACCGGGATCGCGCTGGCCTTCGTCTGCGCTGCGCGCGGCTACGACCTCGTGCTGGCGATGCCCGAGGGGATGAGCCGCGAGCGCCAGAGCCTGCTGCGGCTCTACGGCGCCGAGGTCCAGATAACCGAGTCGATGGGGGGGATGGACGAGGCGGTGGCGGCCGCGCGTGAGATCGCCGCTGCGCGCGCGCCGGCATTCATCCCGGACCAGTTCTCGAATCCCGCGAACCCGGAGATCCACCGCCGCACGACGGCCGAGGAGATCTGGCGCGACATGGACGGCCGGGTCGACGTGCTGGTCGCTGGGGTGGGGACCGGCGGCACGATCACCGGCTGCGGCGAGCGGCTGAAGGAGCGCAACGCCGACCTGCACGTGGTCGCGGTAGAGCCCGCCAGCTCACCGGTGCTCTCCGGCGGCCGGCCCGGGCCGCACCGGATCCAGGGGATCGGCGCCGGCTTCGTGCCGGCGGTGCTGAACCGCGCGGTGATCGACGAGGTGGTCGCGGTGTCCGACGAGGATGCCGTCGCGATGGCGCGCAACTGCGCCGTCCGCGAGGGCGTGCTCGCCGGCATCTCCGGTGGAGCGGCGCTGTGGGCGGCGATCGACGTCGGGTCCAGAGCGAAGATGGCGGGGAAGCGGATCGTCGTGATCGTGCCTGACTCCGGCGAGCGCTACGTCAGCGCGCCTTTCTTCGCCCCTTAACCTCCTTGTCGTGGTTGGCCTCGACACATTGCGACGTGTCACCTGCGAGGTGCGTCAGGACCTCGCGGCCGCGCATGCGCGCGATCCCGCTTCGCACGACGTCGGGCGGCTGGAGATCCTGCTCACCTACGGCGGCGTCCAGGCACTGCTGTCGCATCGCGTCGCGCACGCCCTGCACCAGGCCGGCGTGCCGATCCTGCCGCGCTTCCTGGCCAACCTGACCAAGGTGATCACCGGCGTCGAGATCCACCCGGCGGCGCGGATCGGCGAAGCGCTGTTCATCGATCACGGTGCCGGCGTGGTGATCGGGGAGACCGCGGAGATCGGCGAGAACGTCACGATCTACCAGGGCGTCACGCTCGGCGGCACCGGCTTCGAGGTCGGCAAGCGCCACCCGACGGTCGGCGACGACGTAGTCATCGGCTCGGGTGCCAAGCTGCTCGGCCCGATCGTCGTCGGCGACCGCGCGAAGATCGGCGCAAACTCCGTCGTCATCCACGACGTCCCGAGCGACTCGACCGTCGTCGGCAACCCGGGCCATCCGGTGCGCATCGACGGCCAGCGGCCGGAGGGCCCCGACGCCGACTGGGCCCACCTGCCGGACCCGGTCGCCGATGCCCTGAAGGGGATGGCCGAGCGGATCGGGGAGCTCGAGGAGCTGGTCGCCGAGCTGACCGGCACCCAGCGAGAGACCGCAGCGGAGGTCCGCCCGCTGCGCCGCGGCGCGGGCAACGACCCGGCGTCGGGCTGATCGCTCGCGACCGGGCTCAGTAAGCGGTGGTGCGCGTGCGGTGGCGTGGGATCGCCTTGTAGCGCGGCTCTTGGCCGCGGTTCCAGAGCCAGTTGTCGAGCGTGTGCGGTGGCACGCCGAGATCGGCGGCGATCGCCTCGCAGGCCACGACCGCACAGGCGCGGATCTCCCGCTCCTGCCGGCCAGGCGGCAAGAGATCGCCAGCGTCGATCTTCGCCGCGAGCTCCGGCGCGTAGCGCAGCACGCCGTCGACTCGCAGGACGTGCGGGACGAGGTTGTCGGCGAAGATCGTCAGGCGGTCGAGGTCGTCGAACTCTGCGACGCCCGCCAGTGCCAGGTCGCTCGCGACGATCTGCGCCCGCTTGTAGAAGCCGGGGTCGGAGAACAGCGGCATCCCGGCGACCAGCTGCTCGGCCAGTCGCTCGGCCGAGCGACCGGCCGTCGCGACGATCCCGAGCGCGGTGCGGTCGCCCACGAACTCCCCGAGCTGGCGCAGGGCAGCTGCGTAGAGAGCCATCAGCTCATGCCCTCGCTCCTGTCCGAGGACCTTCGCGACGGCGTCGGCGTCGAGGGCCGCCAGCTCGTCCGAGGACCACGGGCCCTCGGCCCGGAACCGGTCCGTCAGGGCAGAGGCCACCGTGTAGTAGCCCGAGCACCCCGGCCGCTTGCGCAGTGTCGGGAACCAGCCCGAGCCGAAGTTGATCGTGTCGAGCGTCAGCATGAACATCGCCACGTCCTCGGGCGGTCCATCGACGTAGTGGCGCTCTCGATCGAGCTCCGGCTCGGGCCCCGCCTCGATCGCGCCAACCCGGTCGAGGTCGATCGTCACCTGCTGGGCGTCCGCCGCGATCGCCGCGCAACGCTCACGCACCTCGTCGAGGAGCCCCATCGGCGCGAGGCTAGTCGGGAGCTCGCCGGCCGCGCGCGGCCCTATCCTCAATCGGGTGCGCGCAGCGGCCCAAGGACCGGAGCAGGAGGCGGCCGAGAGGCGGGTCGCGGAGCTGCTGGAGGGGCTGAACGAGCCGCAGCGCGAGGCGGTCACCCATGGCGAGGGGCCGCTGCTGATACTCGCAGGCGCGGGCTCGGGCAAGACGCGGGCGCTGACGCGGCGGATCGCCTATCTGGTCGGCACCGAGCAGGCTCGCGCGAGCGAGATCCTGGCGATCACCTTCACCAACAAGGCCGCGACCGAGATGCGCGAGCGCGTCCAGCAGCTCGTAGGCGATCGGGCGCGCGCGATGTGGGTGATGACCTTCCATTCGGCCTGTGCGCGCATCCTGCGCGCCGACGCCGACAAGCTCAACTACACCCGCGGCTTCACGATCTATGACGAGGCCGACTCCGTCCGCCTGGTCAAGCAGTGCATCGAGGAGCTCGGCGTCGACCCCAAGCGCTACGCGCCGCGCGCGATCAAGCGCCAGATCTCCGACGCGAAGAGCCAGCTGCTCGACGCCGCGGCCTACAAGCTGAAGGTCGGCGGCTACTTCGAGCAGACCGTCGGCGAGGTCTACGAGCGCTACGAGCAGCGGATCCATGCGATGAACGCGATGGACTTCGACGACCTGCTGCTCCAGTCGGTGCGCCTGTTCGAGATGTTCCCCGAGGTCTTGGAGCGCTACCGCCGCTCCTTCCGCCACGTGCTCGTCGACGAGTACCAGGACACCAACCACGCCCAGTACCGCTGGCTGCGCCTGCTCGCCGACGAGCACCGCAACCTCTGCGTCGTCGGCGACGAGGACCAGTCGGTCTACCGCTTCCGCCATGCCGACATCCGCAACATCCTCGACTTCGAGCACGACTTCCCGGACGCGAACGTCATCAAGCTCGAGCAGAACTACCGCTCGACGCAGACGATCCTCGACGCCGCCAACGGGGTCATCCGCAACAACCGCGAGCGGATCGGCAAGAACCTCTGGACCGACGAGGAGGGCGGCGACCCGGTCCGCGTCCGCGAGCTCGAGGACGAGCACGCGGAGGCGCGCTACGTGGCGGGCGAGATCGAGCGCCACGTCGAGGGCGGCGGGTCGCGCAACGACGTCGCGGTCTTCTACCGGACCAACGCCCAGAGTCGCGTGCTCGAGGACACCCTGGTCCGCTACGGCGTCAGCTACCAGGTGATCGGCGGCACGCGCTTCTACGAGCGCGCCGAGGTCAAGGACGCGCTGGCCTACCTGACGCTGTTGACCAACCCGCACGACGTCGTGTCCTTCGGGCGGATCGTCAACTCGCCGCGGCGCGGGATCGGCCAGACCTCGCAGGCGCGGATCGTCGCCCACGCGAACACCGTCGGCGAGCCGATATTCGACGTGGCGGCGACGCCCGAGGACGTGCCGGGGCTGGGAGCGGCCGCGATCAAGGCGGTCGGCCGCTTCATGGAGACGCTGGAGAAGCTGCGCGACCGCGCCGACGGCGCGACGGTCGGCGACCTGCTCGACGACACGCTGCACGAGGTCGGCTACTTCGACGCGCTCGAGAAGGAGCGGACGATCGAGGCCCAGGGCCGGCTCGAGAACCTCGAGGAGCTCGTCGGCGTGGCGCGCGAGTACGACGCGGCGCGCGGGGGCGCGCTCGCCGGGGCGGACGACGGCGGCCAGGAGCCGTCGGTCGAGGAGTTCCTGCAGCAGGTCTCGCTCTTCTCGCAGCAGGACGAGCTGCAGGACGACGAGGGCGTCGTCACGCTGATGACCCTCCACAACGCCAAGGGCCTCGAGTACGACGTGGTGTTCATGATCGGCTGCGAGGACGGGGTGTTCCCGCACTCGCGCTCGATCGAGGCAGGCGACGTCGAGGAGGAGCGCCGCCTCTGCTACGTCGGGATGACGCGCGCGCGCAAGCAGCTGACGCTCACCCACGCGCGCACGCGGGCGCTCTACGGCGGGCGCGAGTGGAACGTCCCGAGCCGCTTCCTCGCCGAGATCCCGGTCGAGCTGACCGACGCGGAGGAGCAGGTGGGGGCACGCGAGCGGGCGACTGCCTGGAGCTCGGGCGGTGGCGACACGCCGGCTAGGCGAGAGCCGGCTTCCTCCGGCATCCATTTCGGCGTCGGCGAGGACGTCGTGCACGCGAAGTTCGGCGACGGGGTGGTGACCGACGTTGAGCCCGGCGGGCTGGTGGTCGTGCGCTTCTCGGGAGGCGTCGGAGAGAAGAAGCTGATGGCCGACTACGCGCCGCTGAGGCGCAAGGGGGACTGATGGCTGCAGAGATCATCGACGGCAAGGCGGTCGCCGCCGCGGTGCGCGAGCGGGTCGCGCGCGAGGTCGAGGAGCTGCGGGCGGTCGGCGTGACGCCGGGGCTTGCGACGATCCTCGTCGGCGACGACCCGGCGTCGACGGTCTACGTCCGGATGAAGCGCGAGGACTGCGCGCAGGTCGGGATCGAGTCGTTCCACCACGAGCCCGGCGGCGACGTCTCCCAGGAGCAGCTCGCCGAGCTGCTCGCCGGGCTCAACGCCGACGCCAGGGTCCACGGCATCCTGCTCCAGCTGCCCTTGCCCGACCACCTCGACCAGGACACGCTGATACCGCTGATCGATCGTGCCAAGGACGTCGACGGGCTGACCTACGCGAACGCCGGCCTGCTCGCGCAGGACCGCGCGGAGGCGCTGGTCCCGTGCACGCCGGCCGGCGTGATGGAGCTGCTCGACCGTGCCGGCGTCGAGCTCGAGGGCGCGCGCGTCGCGGTGATCGGCCGCTCGATCCTCGTCGGGAAGCCCGTCGCGGCGCTGCTGCTGGCCGCCAACGCCACCGTCACCCATTGCCACTCGCGCACGCGTGACCTCGCCGCGGTCTGCCGCGAGTCCGACGTGATCGTCGCGGCTGTCGGCCGGCCGAGCACGGTGACGGCCGACATGGTCCGCGAGGGGGCCGTGGTGATCGACGTGGGAACCAACCGCGTCGATGGCCGCCTCGTCGGCGACGTCGACTTCGAGGCGGTCAGCGCGAAGGCGGGGGCGATCACGCCGGTGCCGGGCGGCGTCGGCCCGATGACGCGCGCGATGCTGCTCGCCAACACGGTACGCGCCGCCCGCGCCCAGGTGACCGGCGCCGCCGCGACCCTCCGCTAGGCTGCCGCCGCGATGAACCTCCAGCGGCTCAGGGCGGGGGAGTGGGTCCTCGGCGTGTCCGGGGCGCTGCTGCTGATCTCGCTGTTCCTGCCCTGGTGGGGACTCGAGGGCGACTGGATCGACCTCGGGCCGGGCGGGCCGGTCGAGGGCGCCGACCAGGGGCCCGGCGTCGTGACGACCTGGACCGCCTGGCAGGTGCTGTCGGTCGCTGACGTCCTGCTCGCGCTGCTCGGCTTGCTCGCGCTGGTCGTCTGGGCGATCGTCGCGCGCGCCAGCGCGGCCGGCCCCGGAATCACCGGCGAGGCGCTGCTGACGCCGTTCGCGATCGCGATGGCGATCGTCGTGGCGGTCCAGGTGCTCGGCACGCCCGGCGCGCTCGAGGCCCCGCCGCCCTTCGACCCGACGGTCGAGTACGGCGCCTGGCTCGGGCTGCTCTCCAGCCTTGGCGTGCTCGTCGGGCTGCTCGTCGGGATGCGCGACGAGCGGCTCAGCCGGCCCGGCGAGCTGACCGACCAGACCGGCGCGCCGGCGTCGGCGCCGGTCGCGGTCGAGACGCTGCCCGGCCCCTAGAATCGCCGCTCGATGATCGACCGCGAGCAGGTACTCCACGTAGCGCGCCTCGCGCGGCTGCGCCTCGAGGACGATGAGGTCGAGGCGATGACCGGCGAGCTGTCGTCGGTGCTCGACCACATCGAGAAGATCGGCGAGCTCGAGCTCGCCGACGTCGCGCCGACCACCCACGTCGTCGAGCTCGAGAACGTGCTGCGCCCCGACGAGCCTCGCCCGAGCCTGCCGCGAGACGCGGCGCTGGCCGAGGCGCCCGACAGCGACGGCGCGGGCTTCCGCGTCCCGAGCCCGGGCGCATGAGCGACGTCGTCGACCTCTCGGCCGCGGCGGCGGCCGAGCGCGTCAGGGCGGGCGAGCTGTCGCCCCGCGAGCTCTGGGACGCCTACCGCGAGCGAGCCGGCGGCGACGAGCTGAACGCCTTCCTCTGGCTCGCCGACGAGGCCCCGGACGTCGCCGCCGACGCCCCGCTCGCGGGAGTTCCGCTGGCGGTCAAGGACCTCTTCTGCACCGCTGGCGTTCCAAGCGCAGCGGCGTCGAAGATCCTCGAGGGCTACCGGCCGCCCTATAGCGCGACGGCCGTCGAGCTGCTGACCGCGGCCGGCGCGCCGATGCTCGGCAAGACCAACATGGACGAGTTCGCGATGGGCTCGTCGAACGAGAACTCGGCCTTCGGACCGGTCGAGAACCCGTGGGACCGCAGCAGGGTCCCCGGCGGCTCGTCCGGTGGCTCGGCGGCGGCGGTCGCGGCCGGTCTGGCTCCGTGGGCGATCGGCACCGACACCGGTGGCTCGATCCGTCAGCCCGCGGCGCTCTGCGGCATCGTCGGCCTCAAGCCGACCTACGGAGCGGTGTCGCGCTACGGGATGATCGCCTTCGCCTCTTCGCTCGACCAGGCCGGCCCGCTGACTCGCGACGTCACCGACGCGGCGCTGCTGCTGCGCCACATGGTCGGCCGCGATGACTGCGACTCGACGTCGACGGGCCATCCCGAGGAGATCGCGCTGCCGAGCGCCGAGCGCCTCGACGGCCTGCGCTTCGGCGTGCCGCCCGAGCTGACCGGCGACGGCCTGGAGCCGGGCGTCCGCGCGGTCTTCGACGCTGCGCTGGAGCGGATCGAGGCGCTCGGCGGGACGGTCCAGGAGGTCGGCCTGCCGCACTCCGGCCATGCGATCTCCGCGTACTACGTGATCGCGCCTGCCGAGGCGAGCGCCAACCTCGCCCGCTTCGACGGGGTCCGCTACGGCCACCGCGCCGAGGCCGACGGGGACCTGCTGTCGCTCTACGAGCAGACCCGCGAGGAGGGCTTCGGCACCGAGGTCAAGCGGCGGATCATGCTCGGCACCTACGCGCTTTCGTCGGGCTACTACGACGCCTACTATGGCCGCGCCCAGCGCGTCCGCACGAAGATCGCCGACGACTTCCGCGCGGCGTTCGAGGCGGTCGACCTGATCGTCACGCCGACCTCCCCGACGGTCGCCTTCGGCCTCGGCGAGCGGACCGGCGACCCGCTCGCGATGTACCTCTCCGACGTGCTGACGGTGCCGATGTCGCTCGCCGGCATACCGGCGATCTCGATCCCGGGCGGGCTCTCCGACGGCCTGCCGGTCGGGATCCAGCTCGCCGGCCCCGCCTACGGCGAGAACCGGATCCTCGACGCTGCCCACGCGCTCGAGCTGGCGACCGGCTTCGAGGGGGCGAGCGCCCGTGCCTGACGTCACCTACGAGCCGGTCGTCGGCCTCGAGATCCACGTCCAGCTCAAGACGCGGACGAAGATGTTCTGCGGCTGCGAGCTGTCGTTCGGCGAGCAGCCGAACACGCGTACCTGCCCGGTCTGCCTCGGGCTGCCCGGGACGCTGCCGGTCGTCAACGCCGAGGCGGTCCACTACGGCCTGATGATCGGCCTCGCGCTCGGCTGCGAGCTCGCGCCACGATCGATCTTCCACCGCAAGAACTACTTCTATCCCGATCTGCCCAAGGGCTACCAGGTCTCCCAGTACGACATCCCGCTGGCGCGCGACGGCAAGCTCGGCGACGTTCGCATCCACCGCGTCCATCTCGAGGAGGACGCCGCGAAGCTCGTCCACGCCGGCGCCAGCGGCCGCATCCACTCCGCCGAGGCGAGCGTGGTCGACTTCAACCGCGGCGGCACGCCGCTTGTGGAGATCGTCTCGGAGCCGGACATCCGCTCGGCCGCCGACGCCGCCGAGTGGCTGCGGCTGCTGCGCGTGACTCTTCGCCAGCTCGGCGTCTCGGACGTGAACATGGAGGAGGGGTCGCTGCGCTGCGACGCCAACGTCTCGCTGCGCCCGCGCGGCGAGGCGACGCTCGGGGTCAAGACCGAGCTCAAGAACATGAACTCCTTCCGCTTCATCGAGCGCGGGGTGGACGCCGAGATCGCGCGCCAGGAGGCGATCCTGCGCGACGGCGGGCGGATCGAGCAGGAGACGCTGCACTACGACGTGCGCAGCGGCGCGATCAGCTCGCTGCGCTCGAAGGAGGAGGCGCACGACTACCGCTACTTCCCCGAGCCCGACCTCGTGCCGGTCGCGCCGACGCAGCAGATGGTCGACCGCGCCCGCGACGCGATCCCCGAGCTGCCCGCCGACCGCGCCGTGCGCCTCGAGCAGGATCTCGGCCTGCCTGTCGACCAGGCGAGGCTGCTCGCCTTCCGCACCGACGTCGGTGACTTCTACGAGCGCGCCGTGGCCTCCCGCGACGGCGATCCGCGCGCGATCGCGAACTGGACCTGCAACGAGCTGATGGCCGCCCTCCCCGACGGCCAGGAGCCGGGGGAGTCGAAGCTGACGCCGGACGCGCTCGCGACGCTCGTGGCGATGGTCGTCGCCAAGGAGGTCTCGCAGTCCGCGGCCAAGGAGGTGCTGGCCACGTTGGTCGCCGAGGGCGGCGACCCGGCAGCGGTGGTCGAGTCGGCCGGTCTCGGCCGTGCCGACGAGGGCGAGCTGGCGGCGATCGTCGACCGCGCGATGGCCGACCAGGCCGATGCCGTCGACAAGGTCCGCGCCGGCAACGACAAGGCGATCGGGGCGATCGTCGGCGCGATCATGCGTGACACCAAGGGCCGCGCCGACGGCGGCGAGGTCCAGCGGCTGATCCGCGAGCGATTGTGATCGGTGCGGTGCTCGCCGGATCGGCCCAGCTAGGGCGCGCGCCGTCAGACGGGACGATCCGGCTGCGCTCCTCCCGCCCGTGACAGCGGTCGGCTAGCCTGCGCCACGGATGGCCTTGAACGTCGTCATCGCGGGCGGCGGCTTCGGTGGGCTGCACGCCGCTCGGCGCCTCGAGCGCCGGCTGCCGCGCCACAGCGCGCGGATCACCCTCGTCACGGATCAGAACTTCCTCCTCTACACGCCGCTGCTGCCGGGCGCCGCGTCGGGCGCGCTCGAGCCGCGCCACGTCGTCGTGCCGCTGCGCGAGGAGCTCGACTGGACCGACATCCGGATCGCCCGCGTGACCGGCGCCGATCCGGTCGCCAAGACGCTGCGCATGACGCTGCTCGACGGCAGCGAGAGCGAGATGCGCTACGACCAGCTCGTCGTCTCCCTCGGCTCGGTATCGCGCGTGCTGCCGGTCCCGGGGCTCGCCGAGCGCGGCGTCGGCTTCAAGACGCTGCCCGACGCGGTCGCGCTGCGCAACCGCGCCTTGCTCCAGCTCGAGACCGCCGAGGCGATCGACGACCCCGAGCGTCGGCGCCAGCACCTCACGTTCGTCTACGTCGGCGCCGGCTACGCCGGACTCGAGGGGATCGCCGAGCTGCAGGACTACGTCGCCGACGTGATCGACCGCTATCCGCGCTGCCGGCTCGACGGGACGCGCTGGATCCTCGTCGAGGCGACCGACCGCGTGATGCCCGAGATCCCGGCGAGCCTCGCCGAGTTCGCGACGCGGGAGCTGCGCGGGCGCGGCATCGAGATCCGCACCCGCACGCTGCTCGAGGAGGTCGGCGACGGTTGGGCGCGGCTGTCGACCGGCGAGACCGTCACGACGCGAACCGTCTGCTGGACCGCCGGCGTCAAGCCACCCGCGGTGGTGCGCGAGCTCGGCCTGCCGCTCACCGAGCACGGCCGGATCGACACCGACGCCACCCTGCGCGTCGCCGGTCAGCAGTGCGTCTGGGCGATCGGCGACGCCGCTGCCGTGCCCGACCCCGCCCACAAGGGCCAGCGGCCGAGCCCGCCGACTGCCCAGCACGCCGTGCGCCAGGGCAAGGTCGTCGCCGACAACGTCGCGGCGACGCTGTCGGGCCGGCCGCTGCGCCGCTTCCGCTACCGCACGCTCGGCGTATTCGTCGACATGGGGCAGCACAAGGCCGTCGCGACGATGCTCGGCGTGCGGCTGCGGGGGTTCCCAGCGTGGTTCGCCGCCCGCACCTACCACCTGCTGATGATGCCCGGCACGGCGCGACGGCTGCGCCTGATGGTCGACTGGACCGTCGGCCTGATGTTCGGCCGCGCCTCCGCCGAGCTCGGGGCGCTCGGCCATCCCGAGGGCCTCGCGGCGCAGCTCGACCAGCCGCCCGACCCCGTCCACGCCACCCGGCCGGCCGAGTGAGCACGGCGGCGACGCGCTACGCCTTCCGCGAAGGTCGCCTGCGCGACCTGCGGGCGACGTTCGCGATCTCCGGCCTCGCCGTCCACCACACCGCGACGCGAATGGGGCTCGTCGACGGGCCGCCGCCGACGCCCGCCCAGATCGAGGCAGAGTGGCAGGCCCAGCGCGAGCTCGTCGAGTTCATCGCCGCCCAGCCCGGCGGCAGCTACTGGATCTGCGAAGACGGCGGCGAGCCGGTCGGCTACGGCCGCGTTTGCCGCTTCGACGAGATGGAGCAGCTCACCGAGCTGATGGTCCTGCCCGGCCACCACGGCCGGGGGATCGGGCGCGGGCTGCTCGAACGCTGCTTCCCCGTCGATCCGACGCCGGACCTCGCACGGCTGGTGGTCGCCGCCGGGGCGACCGGCGACCTCACGCTCTACTCCGACTTCGGCGTGATGCCCGTCACCGGGCACTGGCACCTGCGCGCCTCGGCCAACGACTACGCCGAGCGCCGCGCGCGCGAGATCGACGCGGCCGATCCGGCCGCCCACGCGCTCGAGGGCGACCGCGCGGTTGCCGAGTGGAGGGCGCTCGAGCCGCCGGCGGTCGGCCACCGCCGGCCGGCGCTGCACGAGTTCTTCGCGCGCACGCGCACCTGCCTGGCGACGATGGACACCGACAGCGGCAGCGCCAGTGGGCTCTGCTGGGTCGGTCCCTCCGGCGAGGTCGGGCCGGCCGTCGCAGCGTCGCCTCCGGAGCTGGTGCCGGTCGTGCTGGCCGCGCTCGACCGCGTGGCGAAGACCGTCGAGCCGCCCAACTTCGGGGTCTACTGCTCGACGGACAGCTGGTGGCTGCTGCGCCGGCTGCGCAGGCTCGGCTTCAAGGTGCACTGGCCTGGCTGGGTGATGAGCTCGAGCCCGTTGCCCGGGCTGGATCGCTACATGCCGATGCGCCCGCCGCACCTGCTCTGATGGCTGCGAACCGTCGCGTGCCACTAAGCTCCTATGCATGGCCGAGGCCTTGAAGACGGCTGGGACGAAGCTCCTCGCGCTGGCGGTGCTGCTGCTCGCCGCGTGGCTGCTGTTCAAGGTCGTGCTCGGGTTCGTGACCGCGATCGCCTGGATCGTCGTCGCGGTGCTGGCGGTCGTCGCCGTCGTGTGGGCGATCCGCGTCCTCTGAGCCCACGCCTCTAGGCAGCGGTGGAGGTCCTCGTCATCCTCTTCTTCTTTGGCCTATCGGCCGGGGCGGTGGCCAAGATCAAGGGCTCCTCGTTCCTGATCTGGTTCATGATCGGCGCCGTCCTGCCGGGTCTCGGCACGATCGCGGCCGCCCTCTACCGCAACGAGCGCGGCGAGCCTCGCCGTCGCTGCCCGGAGTGCGGCAACCTCGTCGGGCTCTCGACGCAGGTCTGCACGAGGTGCGGCCGGGACTTGGACTTCCCGCAGGAATAGCCGCTGGAAAGCGGAAAAGCCCTGGTACCATCGCTTGTCCGGCGGTCCCGGCGCCGCCCGCCCACTTTCGACTCCCGCCGGAGAAGGAGCACCGCAATGCGAGCCGTCGACGCCATCATGGAGTGCCTCAAGGCCGAGGGCGTCGAGCATGTATTCGGCCTTCCCGGGGGCGCCAACCTGCCGACCTACGACGCGCTCTACGACGCCGGGCTACGGCACATCCAGTGCCGTCACGAGCAGGGCGCAGGCCACGCCGCGGAGGGCTACGCGAAGGCGTCCGGGCGGGTGGGAGTGGCGCTGGCGACCTCGGGCCCCGGGGCGACCAACCTCGTGACCGCGATCGCCGACGCGGTGATGGACTCGGTGCCGACGGTCTTCATCACCGGGCAGGTGAGGACCGACCTGCTCGGGACCGACGGCTTCCAGGAGGCCGACGTGACCGGCATCACGATGCCGATCGTCAAGCACTCGCTGATGATCCGCGACCCCCAGGACATCCCGGTCGCGATCCACGAGGCCTTCCACATCGCGCGCACCGGCCGCCCCGGCCCGGTCCTCGTGGACATCCCGCAGGACCTCTCGAAGGCCGACATCAAGTACGAGCCGGTCGACGCGCTCGACCTGCCCGGCTACCAGCCGACGACCGAGGGCAACGTCAAGCAGGTCAAGCTCGCGGCGAAGGCGCTCGCCAACTCGCGCCGCCCGGTGATCTACGCCGGCGGCGGCGTCGTCAACGCGAACGCCTCGAAGGAGCTGACCGAGCTCTGCCTGTCGGACCGCTTCCCGGTCACCTGCACGTTGATGGGCCTCGGCGCCTTCCCGGCGCCGCACGAGCAGTGGCTCGGGATGCTCGGCATGCACGGCACGCGGGCCGCCAACTATGCGATGGACGAGGCCGACCTGATCGTCGCGATCGGCGCCCGCTTCGACGACCGGATCACCGGCAAGCTGTCGGAG
>DATABO010000026.1:0-4020 GCA_036259535.1 Thermoleophilaceae bacterium | reverse complement strand
CTTCGAGATCTTCTTGGACTCCAGCCGCTCGCGCTCGAGCATGTTGTAGAAGTCCATGTTGCCGCCGACGTTGAGCTGCGACGTGCGCATCATCTTCACGCCGCGGTCGCCGAACAGGCGGGCGAGCTGGCGGTGGACGATGGTCGCGCCGACCTGCGACTTGATGTCGTCGCCGACGATCGGCAGGCCCTTCTCGCGGAAGCGGTTGCCCCAATAGTCCTCGCGGGCGATGAACACCGGGATGCAGTTGACGAAGCCGCAGCCGGCCTCGAGCACCTGCTCGACGTACCACTTGGTCGCCTGCTCGGAGCCGACCGGGAGGTAGGAGACGACGACGTCCGTCTTGGTCTCCTTGAGGATCCCGACGATGTCGGCGGTCTCGCCGGGCGCCTTGGTGATCTTCTCCTTGAGGTACTTGCCGAGCCCGTCGTGGGTCATGCCGCGGTGGACGGGCACGTCGAGCTTCGGCACGTCGGCGAACTTGATCGTGTTGTTCTGACCCGACCAGATCGCCTCGGAGAGGTCCTTGCCGACCTTGTCGGAGTCGATGTCGAAGGCGGCCGTGAACTCGATGTCGCGGATGTGGTAGCCGCCGAGGTCGACGTGCATCAGGCCCGGGACGTCCTCGTCCGGGTTGGCGTTCTTGTAGTACTCGACGCCCTGCACGAAGGCGGAAGCGCAGTTGCCGACGCCGACGATGGCGACGCGCACCTTCTCGGTCTGGTAGCGCGACGCGCCGTTGGTTGAACCGTTGTTGCTCACTGAGCCTCCGTCATCGATCTGAGAGAGAAGAGGGGGGTGGGTGATCCGGGTGCCCGCACCGGACGCCGGATAACGAACCCCGAACGCCGGTTCGCGTTACAGGGGGCCGGTCCGTAGAAGGTAGCGCGGGCGGTCAGGTCGTCGACGCGTTGAGCGCGCGGCGCACGTGGAAGATGCGCTGGAAGGTCGTGAGGACCGTGAGCGCGGCGAGCACGTAGACCGCCGGCTCGAGCAGCTCGAAGTCCCCCAGCCCGGCGCCCTTGGCGAACAGCAGGCCGGCCGAGATGATCACGACGCGGACCGCCCGCGTCGCCAGGCCGACCTTGCACTCGACGCCGAGCGCCTCGGCGCGGGCGCGCGTGTAGCTGACCATCAGCGAGAACAGCACCGCGGTCACGACCGCCGCTACCGCGAGCTCGTCGCCCCGGGCCGCGAAGTAGGCGCCGACCGCAGTCAGCACGATCCCCTCCTCGACGCGGTCTAGCGTCGAGTCCAGGAACGCGCCGAAGGGGGTGCCCTTGCCCGACATCCGCGAGTAGCGGCCGTCGAGCGTGTCCATCACCGAGCCGACGATGAACGCGATCCCGGCGAGGAAGAAGTAGCGCTGCGTGACCAGCACGGCCGCGACGACGTTGCCGACCAGGCCGGCCATCGAGATCGCGTTCGGCGTCAGCCGCGACTCGATCAGCCGGTTGCGCGCGAGCTCGCGCATCTCGACGCTGCGGCGCGGAGCCGATCGCTGAGGGGCGCCCTCGGCGGCCACTACGCGACCGCTTGCGCGGGACGGCCGGTGCGCCAGGCCCAGGCGTCGGGACGGGCCCTGCCGAGCGCGTACGAGGCGCCCGAGGCGGCGATCGCGGCGACCAGCGCGCCGAGCGCCGCGTCGAGCCAGAAGTGGTTCGCGGTGACGACGACGACGAAGGTGACGACCGCCGGGTAGAGCGCCCACAGCACCTTGAGCAGCTTGCTCTTGACGATGTAGATGGCCGGGACGCCGACCATCAAGGCGAACGCGACGTGCATCGACGGCACCGCGGCGAAGGGGTTGTAGAGGACGTTCGCGCTCGCCTCGGCCTGCGGCCCGACGAACGCCGCGACGGTGTCGGTGAAGCCCCACTCCGGCATGTAGCGCGGCGGCGCGGTCGGGAACGCCATGTAGCCGACGAGCGCCAGGCCCATCGCGATCATGAACATGTTGCGCACGTAGTAGTAGGACTCGTTGCGGAAGATGTAGAGCCAGATCAGGAACGTCGTCGTGATCACGAAGTGCGAGTTGACGTACATCCAGTTCGCGCCGGTGACGATCCACTCCTGACCGGCGGCCCACGCCTGCAGACCCGGCTCGAAGAAGAGGCCGAGCGCGCGCTCGATGTCGACCAGCGTTCGCGCGTTCTCGAACGCGAGCGAGGCCTGGCCGTCCACGAGCCCGCGGACGATGCGGTACAGGTAGTACGCGCCGGCGAACAGCGCGAGCTGGCGCAGCGCGTCGATCCAGCCCTGGGGCAACCAGCGGCTGGTGACGCGCCAGGCGCGGACGAACTGGGCTGCGAAGTCGTCGTAGACCTGGCGCACGGAGGTCAGGGTACCTTCGGTCAGCCGTCGTTGCAGCGGCGGCCGTGCTCGACGATCCGCTCGGGCCCGAAGCGCGTGACGAGCTCCAGGAAGCCCTGCTTCTCGGCGATCACACGCGTCCACTCGCCGTCGCGCTCGACGCAGCCGCCCTTTGCGAGCCAGTAGGGAGTCCAGCGCACGCGCACGAGCGCCTCGCCGGGTCGCATGACGCGCAGCAGCACGCGGTCGGAGCCGAGCTGCTCGAGCCGGATGTCGGCGCGGCCGTCCGGGAGGACGAGCGGCGTGGGCAGCGTGACCTCGTAGATCCGCCAGTGCTCGAAGCGCTTGCGCAGGCGCAGGTAGTCGAGCCCGCTCTCGATCAGCGCCCGCTCGCGGTAGGAGCTCGAGTCGGGCTTGGCGTCGGGCAGTGCGACGTAGCGCACGCCGTTGCGAGTCAGCCAGTCGGCGTAGGTGACGGCGTTGAGACCGTTGCCGTAGAAGATCGGGTGGCGGCCGGTGTCGAGCTGGCGCAGCCAGCCGCGCGCCAGCGGCGCCTCGGACGCGACCTCGGCGCCCTCCCAGTGGCCGAAGGTGAACGGGATCTCGATCCGTCGCTGGTCCGGCTGGAGGCGCAGCCACTCACGCAGCGGATCGAAGTAGGAGGCCTTGGCGACGGGGTCGTCGATCGCCTTGTAGATGTCACGCACCGCCGGCGACATCTGCCAGACCGCGAGCGCGCCGAGGGCGAGCAGCCAGGGCATCACCGGCCGGCTGCGCAGCCGCGGCCAGAGCACGCACGCCATCACGGGGCCGCCGAGCAGCGCGCCGAGGCGGACGGCGTTGCCGCCCATCGCGGTGTCGATGACGAGCGCGAGCGTCGCGCCGAGGCCGTAGAGCGCGGCGGCCCAGCGCAGCGTCGGCTGGTCGCGCGGGATGACGAGGACGCAGCCGACCGCGAACAGCGGGATCGGCAGGTAGGCCGATAAGGGGAACGGCGCGTAGCCGCCCTCGGGGAAGGCGATCGTCAGGAGGACGGGCGGGATGAACGCCGCCGCGGCGAGCGCGATGCCATCCACGCGTGCTGAGCGGCCTCCGTTCGTGCGAGCGCGACGCCAGTGCGCGAGCGCATGGGCCACGCCCCCCATCGCGAGGAAGAGGCCGGCGACGGGGCTGGAGATCGCGCTCAGCACGGCGAGCACGGCCGCGAGCGCGCGCCGGTCGCGCTGGAGCGCGAGCACCGCGGCGATCGCGAACGCCGCGCCGAGCAGGAACGGCAGCCGGTTCGTGAACAGCCACATGCCGAAGCCGATGCCGAACCAGGCGGTCCCGAGCCGCGCCGCCGTCGACCCGTAGGTGCGGCGCATCAGCTCGGTGAAGCAGGCGGTTGCCGCGACGGCCGACAGCGCGCCCATCAGCTGGGGGCCGAGCAGCCAGCTCAGCGGCGGCGAGAGGATCGAGTAGGCGGGCGTGTGGTGGCCGCCGTACCACTGCCCGTTCCAGATCGTGAAGCCCTCGCGGCCGAAGAGCTCGGAGCGGAAGATGTGCGCGGCGAGGTCGGGCGAGCGGGGCTCGGTGAGGAGATAGACGGCGGAGATCGCGGCGGCGATCAGCGTCGGGGCGATTCGCCAGGGGTCGAGGGGCGTTTCGCGCCCATGCTCATCGGCCGTGGGCTGCTCGGCTACGGAGGGCGGCGGCGCGGCCGGCGAC
>DATABO010000025.1:0-25947 GCA_036259535.1 Thermoleophilaceae bacterium | reverse complement strand
ATGTAGGGCGAGATGTAGCCCTTGTCGAACTGCATGCCCTCGGTGAACTCGAGGTCCATGCCGAACGTCTGGCCCTCCTCGACGTTGACGACGCCGTCCTTGCCGACCTTGTCGATCGCGTCGGCGATGACGTCGCCGATCGCGTCGTCGGCGGCGGAGATGGCGGCGACGCGGGCGATCTGGTCCTTGCCCGAGATCTCGGTCGACGCCTTGCCGATCGCGTCGACGACCTGGTCGACGGCCTTCTCGATGCCGCGCTTGAGGCCGAGCGGGTTCGCTCCCGCGGCCACGTTCTGGAGGCCCTTGCGGACGATCGCCTGGGCGAGCACGGTCGCGGTGGTGGTGCCGTCGCCGGCGACGTCGTTGGTCGCGGTGGCGACCTCACGCACGAGCTGGGCGCCCTGGTTCTCGAAGACGTCCTCGACCTCGATCTCGCGGGCGATCGTCACGCCGTCGTTGGTGATCGTCGGCGCGCCGAACTTCTTGTCCAGCACGACGTAGCGACCCTTGGGGCCGAGGGTGACCTTGACCGCGTTGGCGACGGCGTCGACGCCGGCCTGCAGCGCCGCCCGGGCCTCCTGGTCGTACTTGAGCTCCTTGTGAGCCATTTCGTTCCTCCGTTGTTCCTGAGAAGTTTCGGGTCTGCCTGCCGCGCGGGCTAGGCGACCTTGGCGAGCACGTCGGACTCGCGCAGGACGAGCAGCTCCTCGCCCTCCACGGTGACCTCGGTGCCGCCGTACTTGGAGTAGAGGACCTCGTCGCCCTCGGAGACGTCGAGCGGGATGCGCTTCTCGCCGTCCTCGTCCCACTTGCCGTCGCCGACCGCGACGACCTTGCCGCGCGAGGGCTTCTCCTTGGCGGTGTCCGGGAGGACGATGCCGCTGGCGGTCGTCTCGTCCTCCTCGATGGTCTGGACGATCAAGCGATCGCCGAGAGGCTTGAGCTTCATTTGGGGCAGTACCTCCGTCTACGACTGAGTCCGTTGAACCTTCTTTGGCACTCTACCAAGCAGAGTGCCAGACGACCGCGAAGGCCTGTCTCAGTTCTGTGACGGGGCGTCCGGGCGCAGGCGCTCGGTGATCTCGGACGGGCGGTCGGAGATCTGGGAGAAGCGCACGACGGTGACGATGTCGTCCTGCTCGACCTTGCGGCCGTAGATCTGCTCGAGGAAATGGACCGTCTCGTCGAGGCGGCGGAACTCCGGGTTGTCGTGCTCGACGTCGCGCGGCGAGAGCTCGCTGACGCGCTTGGTCTCGACGCCGTCGATCACCGCCTCGAAGATTCGCTCGCGCGGGGCGTGCTGGAAGCCGACGGTGACCAGCACGACCTCGCCCTTGCGGTACTTCGCGGCCTTGTCGCCGAGGCGGATCGTCGCCGTCTTGCGACCGCGCTTGAGCTGGTCGATGAAGACCGGCGAGTAGAAGTTGAGGACGAACACCGCGGGCAGCCTAGCGGAGGCGCGCCGCCGAATCGCTGCTAGCGGCCCGAGTTGGCGAGCGCGCACGCCCGCTCGACGCCGACGAACGGGACGAGCACGAGGTAGGTGGCGATCGGGGCCAGCTCGTAGAGGCGGTCGCTGCCCCAGTTCGCGATCTGGTTGAAGAGCAGCGAGTCGATCGCCGCCCCGATCGCCTCGCCGGCGATCCGCGGAAGCCCCGGATGCTCGCGGAAGCCGTCGGCGAGGAACGCCTGGCCGCCGGCCAGCATCTCTTCGCGCACCTCGACGATCGTGCGGCTGCTGAGCTGGACGTCGACCCCGCCGAACTGGGCGAACGGCTGCTCGATGACCAGGTAGGCGAAGAAGGCGTCGAGTGCGGC
Organism: Thermoleophilaceae bacterium; assembly: GCA_036259535.1. Taxonomy (GTDB): domain Bacteria; phylum Actinomycetota; class Thermoleophilia; order Solirubrobacterales; family Thermoleophilaceae; genus JAAYBF01. The sequence continues at coordinate 24,129 of DATABO010000025.1, read as the reverse complement.
GGCGACGGCGCGCGGCCAGTCGGGCGCCGCGTGGAAGGCCGGCCTGACGGCCGCGAGGACCTGCTCGCAGCAGTGCCAGAGCGCGGCGACGACGGCCTCGTCCTTGCCGTCGAAGCGGTCGTAGAAGGTCGTCAGCGACACGCCCGCGCGCTGCGCGATGTCGTTGATCGTGAGCCCCTTGTAGCCGCGTTCGGCCATCAGCGTGACGACCGCGTCGAGGATGCGCTCGCGCGGGTCGTCGGAGTCGACGGGCGGTGGCTCGAACATCGCGCGCGACGGCTCGCCACGCTGGCGCAGCGGCTCCGGCGGGGCCGTGTAGCAGAGCGCCCACTCGAGCATCTGCGGGGCGATCTCCGGCAGCTCGTGCTCGCGGCCGGTGCGCAAACGCGTCTGGATGACGCGCCGGGCGCCGCGCAGGATCGCGCGCAGCAGGTCGCGCGGGAGCGCCTGGTGCCGTGGGGACTCGGCGAGCGCCTGGCGCGCGAGCTGCTCGAGCCGCTCGCCCATCTGCTCGACCTTCCCGATCGCGCGCGGGCCGGCCGCGTAGCTCTCGACGTAGTAGAGCCGCGAGGCGGCGGGCTGCGCGACGATGCCGACGACCAGCGCGTCGAGCGCGGCCGCCAACCGCTCCTCCCAGTTGCCGTCGTGATTGCGGTAGGCGGCGACGACCGCCTCGCCGCCCCCGACGGCGACCGCCTCCATCGTCGCGAGGAAGCAGTCGAGCTTGTTGTCGAAGTGCTTGTAGAAGGTGTTGCGCGAGACGCCGGAGATCTCGAGCACGTCGGCTACGCGGATCGCCTCGTAGCCGTGCTCGGCGACCGCCGCCACCATGGCGGCGAACAGCCGCTCGCGCTGGTTGGCCTCGACCTCGGCGCGCGGCACACCCGGCCCGGGGCGGAGCCTGCGTGCGCGAAGCTCGCGCGAATCGCCCCAGGGCGTGACGGTCACGCGCGAACCATATTCTGAAAACGCGCGTGGCTATGTCTGGGAGTACGAAGGTGTCTTCGAGGCGGAGGCGGTCGGGCCGGGCTAGTGGATGAAGCCGTGCAGCCGCTGCGGGTCGTGCACGGTGACCTTGCCGCGGCCGAGCGTGACGACACCCTCGCGCGCGAGAGTGGCGAGGAAGCGGCTCGCGCTCTCGCGCGAGGTGCCGGCGAGCTGGGCGATCTCCGCCTGGGTCGCCTTGATCAGCACGTCCTGGGCGCCGGCGCCCTCCGACTGGCGCGTGACGACCTGCGCGAGCAGCGTGCTCGCGACACGGCCCGAGACCGTCTGGAACGACTGGCGGCTGAGCTGCTCGTTGACCAGGCGCACGCGGTCGGCGAGCTCGGCGAGCATCTTGAAGGCGATGTCGGGCGAGGAGCGGATGACGCGCTGCATGTCGGCGCGCAGGATCGCGACGAGGCTCGTCTCCTCGAGCACCTCGGCGGTCGCCGAGCGCGTCTCGGCGCCGAACATCGACAGCTCGCCGAAGATCGCCCCGTTGCGCAGCTCGGCGAGCGCGCGGCTGCGGCCGTCGGGATGATCGCGGCGGATGCTGACGGTGCCCGAGCGCACGACGTAGCAGGTGTCGCCGGGGTCGCCCTCGCGGAAGATGATCTCGCCGCGCTCGAAGCTGCGCGGGACGGCGACCCGCGCGACCTCCTCCAGCTCGCGCGGCTCGAGGCCCGAGAAGACCTTGACGCTCGCCAGCAGCTCCGCCGTGTCACCTGCCGCGGGCATCGGTGGATGATAGGTGCGCTCGGGAGGCGAGCGCGATCAGGCAGGCCGGCGGATGGCGCGGCAGCCGCGGAGCGCCTCTAGGATCGCTGGATGCGCTGGCTCCCTCTCGCCGTCCTGCTGGCCGCCGTCGTGCTGCTCGTCTCGAGCGCGGACGCAGGCGCGGCGCCGAAGAAGGTGCCGTGGGCGACGGTGAACATCTGCGACACCGACGGCAAGCGCAACTCGGTCGGGATCCGGGCCGGGATGCCGGGCAACGGGACGCGGCAGCGGATGTACATGCGCTTCCAGCTGCAGTGGTACCGCCCGCGCGAGCGGCGCTACGTGGACACCGGCGCGCCGTCGACGTGGGTGGGCGCGGGATCGGCGCGCTTCCGCGCGGCGCAGCGGGGGTTCACGTTCGCCGGGATCGCGGACCCGCCGGAGGGTGGGCGGTTCAGGCTGCGCGGCGAGGTCAACTTCGAGTGGCGCGAGCTGCGGCCGGTGAGGGAGGGGTCGAAGCGCACGCGCGAGGTGGTGGTCAAGCGCGCGCGGCGGTTCACGCGCGGGGGGCTGGAGGGAGTGCGCGGGGGAAGGCCCCCGGGGCGCTCGGACGGCGCGTGCGTGATCGAGGCTGACGAGGCCCGCGAGGACTGAGCCGGTCGCGCCGTGGCGAAATCTCGGCGTGCTCAGGGAAGCCGGGCGACCGTCATCGAGTAGGTGACGCTCGGGGCGATGTTGGGGACGTAGCGCCGGTTCGAGTCGAACTGGAGCGTGTACGCGCCGGGGCGCGGGACGCGGCGGAACAGCCGGCGGGTGACGTCCAGGGTCCCGCAGGCGCCGCGCGGCGCGCCGAGGTCGACGTTGCGCCGGCCGGGGGCGCCGCGGCGGCGAACGTGCGCGTAGAGCGCGCGCGTGCCGATGAAGCCGCGAGCGACGATGCGCCAGGACGCGCCGATCGAGGGGACGACCTCGACGCCGACCGACACGACGCGTACCGCCGTGCGCGCGCTGAGCCGGGGGTCGGCGGAGTCGGTCGCGACGAGGGGCAGCGTGAGCGCCCCGTCGATCGCCGGCACGCTCAAGCGCATGGAGAACTCGCCATCGGAGTCTGAGTCGATCGTCGCCAGCCGCGCGCCTGACGACGAGAGCCGGACCTCGCCGTTGGGACTGAAGCCGGCGCCGGTGAGCAGGACGCTCTCCTCGTCGGTGTAGCAGGGGTAGTTGGGCGCCAATGTCGGCGCTGCGACGGCCTCGGCCGGCACAGCGCAGGCGGTGGCCAGAACGGTCAGGAGAGCGGCGCTGCGAGTCCTCACGACAGACCTCCGGGTCGAGGAGTCGGCGCCTGGAGCGACCATAGCGCGTGCGGCGAGAGAACGCACGTTTCTTGGTGCTACATGAGTCGCTGAGCAATGCCGGTCAGTGCGCGCGCTCGGTCAGAACCTCTGGTGTTTCCAATTCAACGCAAGAGAGGGCTCTGACTGGGAACCGCCTGTTCCCTGAGGCCGCCGATCAACGCGCGGAGTGGGCGCGTTTCGCTGCAGCGACTGGGCGCGCGCGCATTCCTCGATGTCCGATGTAAAGCGGTTGTGAGTCGTGCGAGCCGGGCATGCGGGTTGCGACGGTTGTCGCTTGACAGTCATAGACCGTGCGTTTTATGGTGGAATGGCGTCGGGGGACTGCCTGCTCGACCGTACCGGGCCCGCACGGGCCTCCGGGTCATAGGAGCGGCAAGCCGGCCGGAAGGCGGCTGCCGTCAGCAACGAGGAGAGGACCGAGCGGATGAGCGAGCCACGGACTGCGTCGAGACGTCGTACTGCTGAGGGGCGCCGTGGTCTCGGCCTTGTCGTGGCGTTCGTCGGAGGGAGCAGTGCGCCCTCATTGGGATTGCGCACGCTCCAGCGACGCCTGTTCCCGGTGGGCCTGGTCCTCGCTCTGGTGCTGGCGGCCGCGCCGACGGCGCTTGCCGCGAAGTCGATTCACGGGGAGCTGGGCAGCGGGACGGGGGTTGGAGCGTTCGGCTCGGCGGGGTCGGGGGTAGCGGGCGGCCAGTTCGCCGACCCGCGGGACATCGCGGTCAACGAGTCGGGCGCGGGCGCCGCCGACCCAGGGGATTTCTACGTCGTGGATCTCGTAAACAACCGTGTGCAGGCCTTTGACAGCGACGGCAATTTCAAGTTCGCGTTCGGGCGTAATGTCATCAAGGCGGGCGCTCCGGGCGATCTTGGCGACGCGTTCGAGAAGTGCACGTCCGCTTTGAACTGTCAGGCGGGTTCTAGGGGAACCACGGCCGACGCGCCGACCGGCGAGATAGAGTTTCCGAGGCCGCTGGCGGTCGATCAGGACACGGGGTCGGTGTTCGTAGCCGACGATGCCAACCGGCGGATCCAGGTCTTTGACGGAGCTGGCGGGTTCGAGCGGATGTGGGGCTGGAACGTGGTCGCCGAGGGCGCGACGGAGGACACGCTTACCGATCAGTTCGAGGTTTGCACGATCGCCGCCGATTGCCAGAAGGGCGCCAGCGGCTCGGGCGTCGGTCAGATAGGCGCCCTCAACAGCGAGAACCTCGCCTACGGGATCGCGATCTCGGCGCCGGACGGCAACCCGGCGTCGGGCAAGGTCTTTCTCGCGGATTCGGCCAACCGGCGGATCAGCTCCTACAACCTCGACGGCTCGGCGCCGGCGAGCATCGGCTCGTCGACGAACTTCGCTTCTGGGTCGCCGCAGCAGATCGCGGTGGATTCCCAGGGCATCGTCTACGCCTCTGACACCAGCTCCAATGGCCAGATCGACCGCTATGACAGCGCGGGTGTGCACTCCGCCGGCACGCCGGGGTTCATCGCCTCGATCCTCAGTCCCGCTCTTGGCGGCACCGGGGTCACAAACGGCATGGAGGTCGATCTCGACTCAGACGGCGCGGGCGCTGACGAGGACGTTCTCTATGTCCTGCGCGACCCCTCCTCGGGCAACACCCACATCCGTCAGTACGGTCCAGTCAACGACCCCGGCGCAGCGGTCGCGCCGACCGCCAGCGACGACACCCACGTCCCGACGGAGTTCGGTACGGCGTCAAACTTCCTCTGGCTCGGCATCGACTCGAGCACCGGCACCCTCTACACCGGCCTCTCTGGCTTCAGTAACCCAGAGGTTCAAAATGGCGTCTTCTTCATCGACGACGACGGAGCGACCGCCACCATCGCGGCGAGTGTGACCGTTCCGACCGACGTCCAAGCGACAAGCGCGGTGCTCAACGGCGTCGTGGACCCAGGCGGGCTGGCTCGCTGGCGGATGGAGGTCTCAACCGACGGAGTCAACTTCACGCCCGTGGAAATCAAGCGGCCCGCCAACGGGTCTACGCCTGTGCCTGTCTCGGTCACTGCGTCCGGGCTGTCTCCCAATACGCAGTATCGGTTCAGGATCTTCGCGGAGAAGGTCCTCAGCACCACCAACGTCATCTCGACGCTCAGCGCCGAGGGGACTTTCCTGACCGACGCGATCCCTCCGACCGCTACCACGCTGCCCGTCTCTGAGCGGCGCTCGACCTCGGCCGTGCTTTCGGCGACAGTCAACCCCAACGGCTCGCCGACCGACTACTACTTCGAGTACGGCCCGACCACCGGCTACGGCCAGCGGGTGCCATTTCCAAGCGGGTCGGCGGGGTCTGGCGCGACCTCCAGAGTCGTGACACAGCTGATATCGGGTCTCGAGCCTGGCACCACCTATCACTACCGGGTGGTTGCCGAGAGCGATGTGGGCACTGCCACCGGCGGCGATGTGTCGTTTACCACACGCGGTGTCGATTCGTCGTCTTCTGCGCGGGCATATGAGATGGTGTCGATCCCCGACAAGCTCGGCGGTCAGGGAACCAGCGTCTGGTACACCGGCGTCGGGGCGCATGCGACGACCGGCTGGTCGGCCCTGGACGGCGAGCAGTTCTACTCGGCGACCGGCTTTGGCGGGGTCCTGATCGACGCGGCGTTTGCGTTTGCGAGCGACGCGGTCTTCGATCGCCGGACGCCTGCCGGGTGGGAGCACGAGGCCGTCATCAACCGCGGCGGCTATGACTCAGAGACCTTCCGGATGCTGGCGATGAAGGCGGGCACCGATGACTTCTCGATGACCTTGTGGGGCAGCAACGGCGGCATCATGAACCTCTTCCCAGAGCAGGAGGGCTGGGGCAGTGGCCTCACCGAGTTCGACAATCCGCATGTTCGCGATCGTGCGGGCCGGTGGGAGCCGGCCACGCCGCTGGATCCCTCCCAGGCGTGGGGTGCGATCGTCGCTGAGACCTTCGCCGCCGATGGCTCGGCGTTTATCTCGACCAATGGCAATAAAGGTGTGGCGGGTTCGGGTGACCCAACGCTGGACACCGCCGTGACCCCCAACGTTTGGTTGCAGCAGCTTCCCGAGCAGCTGACCGACAGCTTTCCGGGGGCTTCTGTGCGGATCCCGGCGAATGTGTGCACTGACGGGACTGAGATCCCGCTGCGTACCGCGGACGGCAAGCAGGGCGCTCAGCCGTGTCCGGCGCCGGCACCGGGGCGGCAGTGGCGGCTGATCGATGACCGTGGCGCAGCCCATCAGCCGGGGATTCCCACGGCGCTGTCTGAGGACGGGTCGCGGGTGTTCTTTACGAGCCCGATCGCGGTCGGGCTTCCCAGCGGCGTCGAGGGCGCATGCACTGGCGTCGGTCTCTCGACGAGGTGTCCCGGGCAGCTGTATGTGCGCGAGGAGCGCGGCGGTGTGGTGCGGACGCGCTGGATCAGCCGCAGCGAGATCGCTGGCCAGGACGCGAGCTTGATGGCGCCGGTGGCGTTCGAGGGCGCGTCGGTGGATGGCGACAAGGTGTTCTTCCGCACGGCGGCGCCGTTGACCGCCGACGATCCCAACGGCAGCGCCCAGGTGCCCGGCGGCGTGGTGTCGGGGACCTTTGACTCGAACTCGGTCGATCTCTACATGTATGACATGCCCGACGGCGAGGGCGCCGATCCCGCTGACGGGACACTGACTCGGATCTCGGCCGGCCCAACCGGAGATGCGGACCCAAACGTCGCGCCCGTAGAATTCGATGTCGCGGGCCTGCGGTTTGTGTCAGAGGGCGCCAGCAAGCTCTACTTCACCTCTGCTGCGCCGATCCCGGGCGCGGTCGTACCCGCGGGACTGACCGCGCCGGGCGGCACCGCTGAGACGACGGATCAGACCAACCTCTATCTCTACGATGCCGCCAAGCCGGTCGCGCAGCGTTGGCGGTTTGTCGCTCGCCTCGCCAGTGACGCCGACAGCAACGTATTGAGCGATTGCGCCAGCAGGGGCTCAGATCCAAAGAACGGAACGTTCCGGTCAGCGGCGAATACAGGCAAGTTCGACGCGAACGTCGGCCTGAGCTGTGTGCGCGGGACCCCGGATGGCGAGTTCATTACATTCTTCACTCCGAGTCGCTTGACGGCTGACGATCCCGACGCCAACAGCGGGGACCTCTATGCGTACGACGCCGTGAGTGGCGAGCTCAGCCGGGTCAGCGCGCCGCAGGGTGGTGCTGGAGGCGCCTACGAGTGCGCGGCGGATGCCGTAGCGCCTTGTTATGCGACACCGCACATCACGAATGCGGCGCGCACGCCGACGCTCGGAATGGTCACCGAGCCCGCGGTCGAGGGAGACCGGGTTGTCTTTTTCATGAGCGCGAGCCGCCTGGTCGCCGACGACGTCGACGATGTCTTTGACGTATATCAGTGGCGCAATGGCGATCTGTCGCTTTTGTCGGTCGGGACCGTCGAGGACACCAGCTATCTCGGCAACGATCGCGATGGCCGCAACGTCTATATGGGCACGCGCGATCGGCTGACGTGGCAGGACTTCGACCGGGCCCTCGACATCTACACCGCGCGTGTGGGTGGCGGAATTTCGCAGCCTCAGCCGCCGTCGATGTGTGGTGCGCTGGCGGGTGTTTGCCAGGGTGCCGGTGTTGGGGCGCCGTTGCCAATCTCGGCGGTGACCGATTCGCCGGGTGGCCGCGATGCGCGGGAGGTGCGGGCGACTGTGCGTCTGTCGCGGGTCGGGGCGGCTCAGCTAGCGCGCCTTGCGGCGGGTCGGCGGGTGGCGTTGAAGGTCGGGGTCAGCGGGGCGGGCCGTGTGACGGTCACCGGCTCAGCGCGGGTGGGCGCCAAGACGCGGCGTGTGCTGTGGGGGTCGCGGACGGCGCCGGGAGCGGGAACGGTCAGGGTCAGGGTGGTTTTGAGCCGGGCGGCTCGTGCCCGGGTCAGGCGCGGCGGGCGGCTGGTGGTCTCGCTGCGCGCGACCGTCAGCGGTGCGGCGCGGTCCTCGAGTGCGCGGATCGTCGTGAAGTCCAAGGCGTCGAAACGACCTAGCAGGCTGGGCCGAGGGGGTGGGCGATGACCTCGCGCGCGCTGGGTCTCGTGTCTGGGTCTGTGTCCTTGCCGGGAGTTGAGATGAGTGCTTCGCATATGGATAGAAGAGTGCTTGGCCGCCTGTCCTCGATCCTGGTGGCATGCCTGCTGGGCTGTCTCGGCCTGGGCGCGCTTGGCGCGTCGGGCGCTGAGGCCGCGCCGCAGTTCGATGTCAGCGTGTCGTCTCCTGAGCGCGTAGCGCCTGGCGGTGAGCAGCGCAGGTTCACCGTCAGCCTGGTCAACAGTGGCACGACCGCGACGACGGGGCCGGTGACCTTGACCGCGAGCCTGCCGGCAGGGGTGACCGCGACGGCTGCGGCGGATACCTCGGGCTTTGGCGTCTGGACGTGTGTGATCACCGATGCGGGTAGGACGGTGACGTGCACCGGCCCCAACTTCGACGTGACCATCGCGCCCGGCTTCGACGCCTGTGAGGGCGCTGGGTTCGACCTTCCGCCGTGCCCGATCGTCATCGCCACCAACTTCGCCGAGGACATGCCCACCGGCGGCAGCGTCGAGAGCGTGGTCGAGGCTTGTGGTGGTGGTGCGGCTGAGTGCGCGACTGAGAGCGTGCTGACCAAGATCCGCCACTTCGGGGATGACTTCGGGATCGCCGACGTAAACGTTCCCGGTGAGCAGAGCGTGCCGGCCTATCCGGGGACCAAGGCGATGTGGGCGGGTACGTGTAACCGCGCGGCCGCGCCTGGGTTTGGCGAGCCGATCCCGGGCGGGTTTGGGACGCGGCCCTCGACGGTGCAGAAGCCGGAGTCCTCCAGCGGAGAGCTTGGCTTCGACACCGTGCCTGCGCCTGCGGTGGTGCCCCACTGCATCGACTGGGGCGTGGAGACGACCCTGGCCGATCACGATCTGTTCAGCACGCCGCCGGCGTGGCGGCTGCCTGCTGCGACCGAGGCCGGCGACCATCCCGACGCCACGTCGGTGTTTCACTATGAGAAGCGCGATGACATGTTCTCGGTAGATGGGTCGGTCGACGACATCGTCTTCGATCTGCCGGCTGGGTTCGTGGCCGATCCCAACGCGACGCCGAAGTGCACCGCCGAGCAGTTCGCCAAGTACCCGGTAGAGTGCCCGGCCGAGACCCAGGTCGGTGTGCTGACGTTGCATCTGGTCGCGCTTGCGGGCAATCTCGATCGCCTCTCGACGGAGAATCATCCGGTGTTCAATCTCGAGCCGCGCAAGGGCCGCGTAGCCGAGCTTGGTGTAGCGAACCTCTCCAGCGAGAACGCGACGACGGCGCGGATCGTGGGCAAGGCGCGCACCGACGGCGACTTCGGCGTCAGCGCGTTTGTGTTTCAGCTGCCGCCGGCGCTGCCGTTGGTAGCGCAGCAGATCACGTTGTGGGGTGTGCCGTGGGCGTCTGCCAATGACGAGTGGCGCACATCAGGCAACGGCAAGTTCACGATCGAGGGCGTGCCGCCGGGTGAGCGTGAGCCGTATCAGCCGAGCTGGGGTCCGATCCGTCCGTTTGTGTCGAATCCGACCGAGTGCGACGGCAAGGAGCCGGTAGCGACGCTGCTCACCGACTCCTATCAGAACCAGGGCGCCTTTACCGCCAGCGGCTTCCCGGACCTCTCTGACCCCGACTGGGTGACTGTGTCGTCTGCGTCGCCCCCGGTCAGTGGTTGTGAGAGGCCCCCGTTTGATCCCGCTGCGACTTTGCGTCCGACCGTCTCGACTCCGGACTCGCCTTCGGGCCTCGACGTGGATTTGACGATTCCGCAGAACAACGATCCGCCGGCTGCTGTTGCGACCGATCCGTCGGATTCGGCGGGTGCGCCTGCGTTCTGGCGTTCGCCGGCTGGGCGTGCGACCGCTCATTTGGAGAAGTCGGTCGTGACGCTGCCCGAGGGCCTGACGGTCAACCCGTCCGGCGCGGCGGGGCTCGAGGGCTGTTCGGATGAGCAGTTCGGGATGGTTGTCGGCGGTCCGCCTGCTCGCTTCAATAACGAGGATCCCTTTGATGGGCAGGGGGCTGAGTGCCCGGCGGGTTCGCGGATCGGGACGGTCTCGGTCCAGACGCCTCTGCTGGATGAGACCCTCGACGGGACTGTCGTGTTGGGAACGCCCAAGAGCACCGATCCTGCGTCGGGTCAGATGTTGCGGATGTTCTTGGTGATCGAGAGCGAGGAGCGCGGCTTGATCGCCAAGATCTATGGGACTGCTGTCGCGGACCCGCAGACGGGCCGGTTGACCGCGACCTTCGAGCAGAACCCCAGGCTCCCGTTCGAGCACCTGTCGTTGAGGCTCAAGGGCGGCGATCACGGGCTGCTCGCCACACCGCAGGAGTGCGGCGCCAAGACGACGAGGTCTGTGTTCTCGCCGTGGACCGCTGCTCATGGCGGCGGCGGGCCGGTGCGCGATCTCTCTGACGGCTTCGCGGTCGCAGGTGATTGCTCGCATGGGTTCGGGCCCCAGCTCAGCGCGGGGATGTCCACCAGCGCCGCCCGTGGGAACGGGAACTTCTCGTTCAAGTTCACCCGCAATGACGGAGAGCAGTGGGTAAACGGACTGACCGCGCAGCTACCCTCGGGGCTGCTCGCGTCGGTCAGAGACGTGCCGTTGTGCAGCTCGGCGCAGGCCGCTGCCGGGGCGTGTCCTGCTGGCTCGCGGATCGGCACGGTTGACGCGGCGGCTGGTGCGGGCACGCCGTTCGTGCTCGAGCGCAAGGGCTCGGCGTATCTGACCGAGGGCTATAAGGGTTGTGCCTACGGCCTGCTGGTCGTGGTGCCGGTCGAGGCGGGCCCGTTCCGCGGGCCGATGGCGCTGTCGGATGTGGTCGTGCGTCAGCGGGTGTGTGTCGATCCGACCGACGCGCACGTCACGGCGATCTCCGATCCGCTGCCGACGATCCACCACGGCGTACCGCTGCGTGTTCGTTCGGTGACGGTCAACGTCGATCGGCCGGGGTTCATGCTCAACCCCTCCGATTGTGAGGCAAAGGAGATTACGGCGGGGTTCTCCTCGCCCCAAGGCGCAACGTCAATGCGCGCGGTCGCCTTCCAAGCGGCCGGTTGCGCGGACCTGGCGTTCAAGCCGAAGCTCTCGCTCGCGCTGACCGGCCGCAAGCAGGCCAGGACGGGCAAGCATCCCGGTGTCAGGGCGAAGGTCACCCAGAAGGGCGTCGGCGAGGCAGGAATCGAGTCGGCGAAGGTCACCCTCCCCAAGTCCCTCGCGCTGGACCCAGACAACGCCCAGGCGCTGTGTGAGTTCGCAGACGGCACCAAGCCCGATCTCGAGGACCACTGTCCGAAGGGCTCGATCGTTGGCCGTGCGAGGGCGGTCTCGCCGCTGCTGAAGCGGCCGCTGGCCGGCAACGTGTACTTCGTCAAGAACGTGCGGCAAAGCAGCTCAGGCAACACGATCCGCACCTTGCCGATGATCGTCGTCGCGCTGCGCGGCGAGATCGCGGTCAACCTAAAGGGGGAGTCCTCCACGACCAAGGCCGGCCGGCTCGTGAACACGTTCGCCCGGGTGCCTGACGCGCCGATCAGCCGGTTCAACCTCAACATCAAGGGCGGCAAGCGCGGAATCCTGGCCGTGACTAGGACGAGGCGGTCGCGGATCGACATCTGCAACGGCCGCCAGACAGCGGAGGCGGACATGGATGGCCACAACGGCCGCGTCCATGACCGCAACATCAGGATCAAGACGCCGTGCAAGGCCAAGAAGAAGAAGCAGCGCAAGGCGGGGAGGGCGGGGAAGAACCGGAGGGACGCTGGCGAGGGTAGACGCGACCGCGGCCGCAGCTGACGCTGCGGCCGTTCTGACTAGCCGAATTCCCATCCGGCCACCTGGTGGTGGCCCTATGACCGCGGGAGGTCCCCCACAGATGATCCGAAACAAGCTCCAACACGCCCTGATGGCGACGATCGCCGGTGTCTTGTTGACGCTCGCGGGTGCCGGTAGCGCCGTCGCGATCATCGAGGACAACGGGTCAGAGGCCGACCTGCCATCGAGTTTGGATCAGCCGGTGTGCGTCAACAGCGGCCATCGGATCGTCGTGGTGCGCTCGTATGACTCCGAAACGGCGGGGTACGCCAGCAGCCGACGACAGCTCATCCGCAATCGGTTGGCGCGGATGAACTGGAAGGTGATGCAGCAGGCCCAGCTGTCGGGCGGCCCACCATTGGAGCTAAAGGTCGAGTGCGACACCGACGGCCTACCGAAGGTCTATGAGTCCTTCAGCGACGGGGAGGTGTGGCAGGACTGGCAGCAGGCCGCCAAGGATCTCTTCGAGGGACCCGATGGCCGGCTGCCCGCGGGTGCGGAGGCGATCAAGATCCTCGTCTTGCGCGACGAGCAGTCCTCGATCGGCAGGGCGCCGGTAGCGCCCGAGATCGTCAAGAGCGCCTCAGACGACCCCGACGGTTTCAAGGGAGCGGAGGAGGCCAACAACTACCGCGTCCTCTCGAGCTTTGCGATCGCCGCCCGGGGCCTGTCGAACTCCGAGGAGCCGTGGGGCGATCACACCGCGCTTCATGAGCTGTTTCATTCGATGGGGGCGGTCGCCGGCCGCGATGGGCACGACTTTGGTCTTGATGACCCGGCACCTTTCGCGAACGGGAGCGGGCACTGCAACGATGGGATCGACATGATGTGCTACTCGTTCGGCAATTCCGGCTACACCAGCACGCGGTGTCCGTTGAGCGAGGGGTATGGGACGCCGGAGGGGTTGCCCATCGATTGCGGCTTCGATACCTATTTCGATGCGGCGCCGGAGGCCGGTGAGTGGCTCGATCGGCATTGGAATGTTGGTGGGGCGGAGAACCCGTATCTGTATCGGCCGCCGGGCTGGCTGCAGGCCAACCGGACTTGGCTGGCGTCGAAGCTACAGGACGTCCACTGCACCTCCTCGACCGCTTGTGTGGGCATTGGGTTCGAGTCGCGCGACGGACGCAAGGTCCCGCTGGCGGCGCACTGGGACGGATCCGCTTGGACCAAGCGCTCGACACCTGTGCCGACGGAGTCTGGTCATGCGCCGTTGCGGGCGGTGTCGTGCATGTCGGCCTCGTCGTGTGTCGCTGTCGGTCTACATGGCCACAGTGTCTCGGGCGCAGGCGGCGAGTTGCCGTTTGTCCTGCATTGGGACGGATCATCGTGGTCGGAGGGAGCCTTACCGGGCATTCCGTTCGACCAGGCATATCGCGATCTAGATGTCTCGTGTTATGTGGTTGGTTGTGTCGCGGTAGGCGGCTACACGGCATCCCCGAATGCTGTGGAGATACATCACAGTCTCGCCTATCGTTGGGACGGCACCTCGTGGACGGTGCTCACGGTCCCGACCCCGGCTGGGTCGACCGGCAGCGGCCTCACTGAGGTTCATTGCGCCTCGGCTACGTCGTGTCGCACGGTCGGCTGGCATCTGCCCAGTGGGGGCGAGCGGACGCCGATGTTCGCGTTGTTGGATTCGGCCGGCTGGTCGCATCAGGCGGTGCCGGCGGTGACCGGCGCGCTTTGGAGTGAGTTGTCTGATCTCGCGTGCTCGTCTACGAGTTGTGCGGTGGTAGGTCAGTGGCGTGAGGCGAGTAGTGGGTTGCGCAAGCCGTTGGCGATGACCGGCCCGTTCGGGCCTTCGGGTAGTTGGTCGGTGGGTTCGGTGCCCGTGCCTACGGGCGCGACGCGGAGTGGTTTGTCGGGTGTGGCGTGCGGGTCGGGCTCGTCGTGTGTGGCGGTTGGCCATTACGTCAACTCGGCCGGCAAGGAGATCCCGCTCCGGGCGGACTGGAACGGAAGCGGTTGGTCGTTGGGCTCGGCTGGTGGTTGGCTGAGCTCGAGCGCGGCTGGGCTGGCGGGGGTTTCGTGTTGGTCGAGCAGCGGCTGCCTCGGTGTTGGGCAGGCGATGTTTTCATCGGGCGATTTCTTCGTCGCCATCGAGTTCGACGGGTCGGGCGCGTCGGTCGGCGGCAACGGCGTCCCCGACGCCGACGCGCGGGCTGTGTCGTGTGCGCAGCCGAAGGCGTGTGTATCGATCGGGGTCTCGGATGGTGAGACCGTCGGCCGCAGTTGGAACGGCGATCGTTGGTCGTCGATGCCCGCGATGGCATCGGTGGAGGACGAGTCGATTACCTCGTTGCAGTGCACCGCCAGCGACGCGTGTGTCGCTGTCGGCAGCCAAGACGATGGCGCCGACGTCTTGGTCGAGCGTTGGGACGGCAGCGCGTGGACGACGCAGTCCGCGTCTAAGCCGGCTGCGAGCAGCGAGGCCGCGCTCAACGACGTCTCCTGTCCTGCCGCGAGTGCCTGTGTCGCGGTCGGCGCCCATCGTGACAGCGGTAGTGTCCGGCGGCCGTTGGTCGAGGCGTGGGACGGCTCGGCGTGGACGGTCCAGGCCCCGATCCCCGTCCCGACGGGCGCGACGACCAGCGAGCTGACCGGCGTGTCGTGTGTCTCGGCGTCTGCTTGCACTGCTGTGGGCAACTATCAGGCCGGGTCTGGCGATCGCTACTTCGCGGTCCGCTGGAACGGCACCGCCTGGACGTTGCTGTCGCTGAGCGGGATGCCCAGCGGGGCGACCTCGGCGCGTCTGGAGGACCTCGTCTGCCTCAGCGCGACGTCGTGTCCAATGGTCGGGAGCTATCAGACCTCCAGCGGTCGGCGGCCGCTTTACATCACCTCGGTGTTCGGCACCTACGGGATCAACACCTGGGTGACCCCGGCCGGCGCCACGGACGCCGAGCTCGCAGACATCGCCCACGGCAACGGCAAGACAGTCGCCGTCGGCGACTACACAGACGCAACAGGCAGCCGCAAGACCTACGCCACTAGAGCCAACGGCTCCACCTCCGGCACGATCGAGCTAACACCCAACGCACCGGCGCAGAGCGACAGCCAGCTCGACGCCGTCTCCTGCACCGCCGCCGGCACCTGCATGGCCGCCGGCAAGTCCAGTGGACCCGGCATCGACAGCCAACCCCTCTACAACCACTACGAGTAGCGCGCGGCGGACACCCGCGCCACCCACCGGAGCCGATGGGCCGTTACCGAGCGCCAAGCGCCCGGTGACGGCCCTCGGCCTCAGGGCTCGGCCGGCGCCGCGCTCAGCCCGGGCCGCGCCGCCACGCGGATCCGTCCGCCTCGCGCCGGGCTGAAGGTGATCGCGCGGCGCGCGATCCGCTCGTCCGGCTCGTCTGTCGCGGGGAGGTCGAACCCGCGCAGCACCTCGCCCAGAACGATCTTCATCTCGAAGAGCGCAAAGGTGGCGCCGAGGCAGCGGCGGGTGCCTCCGCCGAATGGGATCCACTCGTAGGTGCCGGCGGGACGCTCGAGGAAGCGCTCGGGGCGGAACGCGTCCGGATCGGGGTAGACCGCGGGGTTGCGGTGCGTGAGGTAGATCGACGGGGTGATGTGGACGCCGGCGGGCAGGACCCGCCCGCCGAGCTCGGTCGGCTCGGTCAGGTAGCGCGCCACCGCGGGCACCACCGGCCGCAGCCGCAGCGACTCCTTGATCACCGCGTCGAGGTAGTCGTCACCCTCACCCGCCCGGACCTCCTCGGTCAGCCGTGCGAGCACGTCGGGGTGGCGGACCAGCCGCTCGAGCGTCCACGAAAGTGCCGTCGCGGTCGTCTCATGACCTGCGAGCAGCAGCGTCATCAGCTCATCGTGCAACTCGGAGTCCGTCAGGCCCCGGCCGTCCTCGTCGCGAGCCGACAGCAGCAGCGACAGGACATCCTCGCGCTCGCCGACGTCCGCGTCGGCGCGGTGGGCGCGGATCTCCTCGTAGAGGACCTCGTCGGCCGGGTGCAGCAGGGTGCGGCGGAAGTGGCGCCACGGGCTGAGCGGCCCGTTGCGCTTCGAACTCGCCACCTGCAGCGTGAACAGCCGCCGCATGTCGGCCATCGAGTCGAGCAGGCGGCGCAGCGGCCCGGCGATCTCCTCGAGCCGCTCGCGGTCGTCGCGCACCCCGAAGACGGCGCGCATGATCACCTCGAGGGTGATCGCCTGCATCGACGGCTGGACCGCGAACGGCTCGCCGACCGGCCAGCCGGCCATCTCGCGCCGGGCGGCAGCGGCGATCACCTCGCCGTAGAGCTTCATCCGGTCGCCGTGGAAGGGCGGCAGCAGCAGCTTGCGCTGGCGCATGTGCTCGGGCTCGTCGAGCGTCAGCACCGAGCGCGGGCCGAGCAGCGGCCGCAGCACCTCGTTGCCGACGCCGGCGAGCAGCTTGGTCGGGTCGCTGGTGAAGACCTGCTTGATGACCGCCGGGTCGTCTGTGATGACCACCGTGCGCCGCGGCGACAGCTTGAACGTGAACGGCGTGCCGTAGCGGCGCTTGCAGCTCTCGAGGAAGCCGCCCGGGCGCGCGAGGAAGCTCGCGAAGACGAGCGGGCCGGGACCGGTGGGGCCCGGCGGCAGGGGGTCGGGGACGAGCGGCGTCGCGGGGGCTGACTCGGCGGGGCTGTCGGCGATCAGCGCGATGGCCTGCCGAGTTCTAGCAGCGTCGCGTCAGCCGCCCGCGTTCTCCTTCGCCTTCTGCAGGCGTGTGATCAGGTCGTGGATCGGCTTCGTGCCGGCGCCGATCACAAGCCCCGTGATCAGGATGTCGACCTCATTCAGCCACTCGGGCGGCGGCTTGGCCGCCGGTGTTGCGACCGTCTGGACGAAGTAGAGGCCCAGCGCGCCGCTGGCCGCCAGGCCGATCACCGTCGCGGCCGCCCACAGCCACACCACGCGGTTCGCGCGTATGCGCGCCAGCACCGCGTCGGCCTGCTGCTTGCGGCTGGCCGCATCGGTCAGCGCGGCGGCGGCCTCGGTCGTGTCGCCGGCGGCGTTGAGGGCGTTGAGGTCGTCCAGGTCTCCCTCGCGGGCGACCACGGCGAGCGTGACGGCCTGCTGCTCGTTCGCGTCGTCCGCCTGCTGCTTCGCCTTCTCCTTCGTCTCACCCCCGATCAACGTGGCGAACGGCTCGAGCAGACGCTCCACCGCCTGCGCGACGATGTAGAAGATCGCGAACACGGAGAAGTCGCTGCCGACTTGCAAGTTCGGCCTCTTCAGCTCGCCGTTGAGATAAAGGGCAAGCAGGTAACCCAGGATGACGGCCACTATCGAGGCGAAGACCACCCAGCCATTGACACCACCGGTCGCCGGTGTCTCACGCACCTCCGCTCCAGCCTCGTCGTCCCTCTCCAGAACCGGATCCGTCGTCACTTTGCGCCCCCTCCAGGATCGAACAACGTTCGAAGGAGAAGCTATTCCGATCTAATGACCTGCGTCAAGTCTGCCACTGTGCTTATGGCCGCCGACGGGTCGTTTCGGTTAATCGAAGAGCCGCGGGTCGTTGGTGATCACCGCGTCGACTCCTAGCCGCTCCAGCCTCGCGATCTGGTTGGCGTCGTCGACGGTCCAGACGTAGAGCTGGCCGCCGGCGGCCTTGACGCGCTGGACCAGCTGACGCGTGACGAGCACGTAGTGCGACATCAACGCCTCGCAGTCGCCGCGGCGCAGCGCGCGCTCGGCCTTGGCGGGCAGCCCGGAGCGCCACCACGCGACCGCCCCGTAGGCGACGTACTTGAGCACCGGGTGCTTGCGGAGGTCGCGCCGGACGCGGGGGACCGACCAGCCGCGGCGGACGTCCGGGTCGAGCTGGCGCACCAGCCGCAGGCTCTCGGGATAGGTCGAGGAGATCAGCGACCGCTCGAGCAGCCCGCGCTCGCGCAGGCCCTCGACGACCGCGACCTCGTAGCCGGGGGCCTTGAGGTCGACGTCGAGCTCGACGTCGGCGTAGGCCTCGGCCGCGAAGTGCTCGAGACCCTCCTCGAGCGTCAGCGGCGCGCGGCCGGCGGCGTCCTCGGGGTCGTGGGCGAGCACGAGCGTCCCGTCGCGCAGTGGCATCACGTCGAACTCGATCATGTCGACGCCGAGCGCGAGCGCCGCCTCGAAGCTCTCGGCGGTGTTGCCGGGAGCGACGTGGTCGGCCCCCTTGTGGCCGACGCGGATCAGCGGGCGAGTCTCGCCGGGAGCGGTCATCGGCTTGGATCGTAGGGGGGCGAGCCGAGCCGCAGGCGCCCTGCCTCTCCCGTGGCGTCCGTCGAACGAACCATTGGATACCATATGGGTGTGTCTCGCACCCAGACGCTGGTCCAGCTCAACGACGTGCTCCTCGCGCGCTTGGACGAGCGGGCGGCGCGAGAGTCGCGCTCTCGCTCTGCGCTGATCCGGGCGGCGATCGAGCGGTACCTGGAGGACGACATGTCGGCCGAGCTCGACCGGCGCATCGTCGAGGGCTACCGCCGCGTCCCCCAGACCGCCGTCGAGGACGCTTGGGCGGAGGCCGCCGCGCGCGACGCGATCCGGGAGGAGCCTTGGTGAGGAGAGGCGACGTGCGCTGGCTGGAGCTGCCCGACGAGGGACGGCGGCCGGTCTGCGTGCTGACGCGCGAGGCCGCGCTGCCCGTGATGCGAAACGTCACGGTCGCGCTCGTCACCCGCACCATCCGCGACATCCCCACCGAGGTGCGCCTCGGCGAGCGCGACGGCATGCCGGTGGAGTGCGTCGTCAGCCTCGACAACCTGCGCACCGTGCCACAGAGCCTGCTCGGGGATCCGATCCTCACACTCTCGGGCGCTCAGATGCACGAGGTGTGCGTCGCGCTGGACGTCGCTACCGGCTGCTCCTAGGCGCCGGCCGGTCTGCCCTGGCAGACCGCGCACCAGTAGGTGGTGCGGTTGTCGTCGCCCTGGCCGCGGGCGAGGATCGGCGTGGAGCACACGCGGCAGGGCAGGCCGGTCCGCTCGTAGACCCAGGTGCCGGCGCGGCGGTCGCGGTCGGCGGGGCCGCGTTGCGGTCGGTGGGTGGGAGCGCCCGTTAGAGCCGTCTCTGCGCGGTAGGTGATCGTCGGCCCGCCGCGGCGCGCCGAGCGACGGATCTCTGGCCGGGTGGCGCGGGCGATCGCGAGCAGCTCGTCGTCGGTCAGCTCGCCGGTGCGGCGCCACGGGTCCACGCGCGCCATGAAGCAGCCCTCCGACTTCCAGATGTTGCCGATCCCGGCGACGTTGCGCTGGTCGAGCAGCGCCTCGCCGATCGCTCGCGTCTGGTCGTCCTCGCGCAGCCGGGCGAGATAGAGCCGCTCGTCGAAGTCGTCGGCGACGATGTCGGGGCCGAGACCGGCGAGCAGCTGGTCGAAGCGGCTGCGCGAGTCGGTCATCAGCTCGAGCACGGGACCGTCGAACTGGACGACGTCATGGCCGGCGGTGCGGATCACCAGCCAGGCGCGATGGGCGCCACGCGTCCATCGCCGCCCGCGCTCGTAGACCCCCCACTTGCCGCCCATCCGCAGGTGCGAGTGGATCGTCAGGTCGCCTTCGAAGCGGACGAACAGGTGCTTGCCGCGGGCGTCGACCGACCGCACTGCCCGGCCTGCCAACCGCTCCGGCCAGCGGTCCTTTCGGTGCCGCGGGTGCGGAGTCTCGATCTCGAGGATCTCGCGCCCGACCAGCGCGTCCCCGACTCGCAGCGCCGCGTTGTGGATCGTGTCGCCCTCGGGCATGACTCGATCCTAGAACTGGCACACCAGGCAGCCCGCGGTTAGGTTACCTAGACGCGCGCGCACGTCGCGCTGAATTCACGTTTCACTGATATTGGGGGGAGGCGACCGAGGGTGAGCCACCACGCGGGAGGCGACTGGGGCCTGGTCGAGCGTGTCGGGAGCAAGCGCCGCGGCTCCGCGCCGGTGCGCGGAAAGCTGCGTATCGCGCTGGACCGGATCTCGGAGGAGATCGCGCCGAGGGCCGACGCGCTGCGGCGGTGGCTGTGGCGGCAGCTGGCCGGCCGCTGGCCGAACTTCAGTCAGGGCCGGCGCCCCGCGCCCGCGCCGTCCTACCTCGGGCTGTTCGAGGATCCTCCGCTGGAGGACGAGCCGGAGAAGGTCGGCATCTGCTGCTCGGGCGGCGGGATCCGCTCGGCCGCCTTCAACCTCGGTGCTCTTCAAGCCTTGCAGTCGAAGCGGGAGGGCCGCGAGACCAGCGAGCTGCACGGCGCCGCATACCTGTCCGCGGTCTCCGGCGGCTCCTACATGGCCGCCAGCTTCGCGATGGTCAGCAAGACCGGTGGCCCCGACGACTCCGACGCCAGTCTGCTCGAGCGCGTCGACGCGTTCGCGCCGGGCTCGCCGGAGGAGCAGTACCTGCGCAACCGCAGCAGCTATCTCGCGGCGGACGGCTTCGCCAAGCTCTCGCTGCTCTACCGGATGGTGCTCGGGCTTTTGTTCAACCTTGCGTTCGTCGGGATGCTGCTGTTCGGCACGATGCTGCTTGCGGGCCTGCTCGCCTACCCGCTGCTCTTCGACGAGGCGTACTTCGGCCGCTGCGACACGGGCCCGTGCGACTGGACCTTCTCGCCCGTGCTTTGGGCGGTCCCGCTCGGGGCCCTCGGCATCAGCGTCGTGCTCGGCCTGGCTGCGCTGCTGCTGCGGGGAGGTCGTGACGAGGAGCGGCGCGCGGTCGAAGTGTGGTCGACGCGGTGGCTCTTGATCGCCGCAGGCATCGCGGTCCTGACGCTGGCCGTGCCGTACGTGGTGCACCTGATGCTCGACGACGGGCCGATCGGTCTGCGGGACACGGGCGCGGGGGCCGCGGCAGGCACGGGCGGGCTGTTCGCGGCCGTCGTCGCGGCGCTGTCGGGATCCCTGCGCTCACCGGTCGCCGCGATCGAGACCGCAGCCGGCCAGATCGGCAGGCTGGGCAAGATCGGACGCAGGGTGCGCACCGCGCTGATGTACCTCGGCGTTGCCGTCGCCGGTCCGCTGCTCGTGCTCGCGGTGCTCGTGCTGGCGCTCCGCGTGGCGGTGGAGCACTCCTGGATCGACTCCCTGAACGTCGAGCTGCTGCTGCTCGGCTGCGGGCTGTTGACGGCATTCGGGTTCCTCTACGCGGTCGCCGATCTCACCACCTGGTCGCTGCATCCCTTCTACAAGCGGCGGCTGTGCTCGGCATTTGCGATCAAGCGGGTAGTCGACTCCGACGGCGACGCGGTGGCGGTGGAGCGCGACTACGACCGGCTGGTGCCCCTCTCCGAGACGGCGCTCGACCGCGACCCCGCGCGCCCCTGGCCCACCCTGCTCGTCTGCGCCGCGGCGAACATCTCCGACCCGGGAGCGACGCCGCCGGGGCGTGGGGTCACCAGCTTCACGTTCAGCGCCCACAGCGTCGGCGGCCCGCTGGTCGGAGCGGTCAAGACGACGGAGCTCGAGGCGGCGTTCGACGGCATGCGGCAGCGGCGGCGCGACATCACGCTGCCCACGGCCGTGGCGGTGTCGGGGGCGGCGGTCGCACCGTCGATGGGCAAGGCGACCAACCGAAGCCTCACCTTCCTGCTCGCGCTCGCGAACGTGCGCCTCGGGGTCTGGATCCCCAATCCGCGCTGGATCGAGAGCACGCGGGGGTCCAAGGAGCGACGCCGCTTCGCCCGGCCGCGGCCCAGCTATCTCTTCCGCGAGATCATCGGTCGCAACCGGCTCGACGGCAGGTACCTGTTCGTCACCGACGGCGGCCACTACGACAATCTCGGCCTCGTCGAGCTGCTGAGGCGGGGCTGCACCGAGATCTACTGCTTCGACGCCAGCGGAGGAGCGCCGATGGGCCAGCTGGGGGACGCGCTCGCGCTGGCGCGCAGCGAGATGCAGATCGAGGTCGACATCGACCCATCGAAGCTCGTGCCCGACGACGAGGCCGGCGCGGCGGAGGTCGACGCCGTGCGGGGCACGATCACCTATACGACGGCCGGCGGTCGCAAGCGCAGCGGGACGTTGGTCTACGCCCGCAACGTGCTCACCGCCGACGTGCCGTGGGATGTCCGAGCCCACCATGCCAACGACCCGACCTTCCCCAGCGACTCGACCGCGGACCAGCTCTATACCGACCAGAAGTTCGAGGCCTATCGCGCCCTCGGGGAGGGCGCGGGACGGCGCGCCATGGCGCTGATGGAGCAGGCGCGCCGCGAGGCGGATGGCCTCGCCGGCTGGTGGCTCGGCGTCAAGGAGAGGCTCTTCGTCTAGGCGCTGAGCGTGAGGCGGCGGGGGCCTTGGCTGAAGCCGATCTCGACGAGGAGGGGCTCGTAGGGGGAGCCGACGACGGGGTCGCCGTCGAAGCGCTCGAGCGCGAGGCGCCCGATGCGGCCGCGGCGGACGTGGTCGGCGAGGGCCTGGAGGGCCTCGGCGAGCCAGGGGGCGGGCGTGCCGTTGGGCTCCAACGGGTCGCGGAGGGCGACCAGGCCCTTGCCGGAGCGCTCGACGTAGAGGACCGGGTCGGCCTCGAGGGTGACGACATGCGCGCCGGGGACGCGGGCCGGTCGACGGTTGTCGTCGCGCTTCGGCCAGGGGAGGGTGGCGCCGAAGGGGTTGGCGGGATCGGTGGCGGCCAGGACCAGCGGGCCGGCGGGCTCGTCGGCGCGCAGCCCACGCAGGCGCTCGATCGCGGCGGGCAGCGCGAACTGGGCGCCGCCGAGGCCCTCGACGAAGTAGCCGCGGCGGGAGGTGCCGAGCGTCTCGAGGTTGGCGAGCTCGCCGTAGACGGAGGAGAAGCCGCCGGGGATGCCCTCGGCGAGCACGGTCTCGCGGGTGACGATCCCGTAGCGCTCGAGCAGCAGCTCGGCCTGGGCGCGCAGCCGCGGGCCGTGCGCCGGCGGGTCGCGGAAGAGGTTCGCGGTGAGCGACCAGCGGCCCTGGACCTGCGGCGCGCCGGGGCGCCGGCGGCGGGCGAAGCGGCGCGAGGACTCGCGGCGGGCGTTGGCGAGCGAGAGGCGAGGCGCGCGCAGAGGCGCGAAGGCGTCGTTGGTGACCTCGCCGGCCCAGACGAGGTCCCAGAGCGCCTCCTGCAGCTCGGCGGGGTCGGGTGCGAGGCCGCTCCCTGCCGAGGCGCCGTCCGGCGCCGGCGCGGCGGCAACGCGCACGTCGGCGAGCAGGTCGGTCCAGAAGGCGGCGCCGTCGGTGAGCCGTGCGCGGATCGCCTCGTGGATCGGGCCGGCCGGGGCGTCGCCCTTGAAGGGGGGCGGGCCGAGCCAGGGCGCGTCGTCGCGGAAGTAGAGCGCGACCTTGCCCGTGTTGCGGCCGAGCGGGCCGGCGCCGACCCAGACGACCTCGCCGCCGGCGCAGAGCTGATCGAGCCAGGCCGGCGAGTAGGCGCCGGTGCGGCGCGGGAGGACGTCCCGCTCCCAGACGGCGGGGGCGAGCGCCAGGCCCTGGAGCGGGACGAGCATCTCGCGCAGGCGGTCGGGACCGGCGCCCGCGGCGGGCGAGGCGTCGACGCCCTGCCACGCCGGCAGGAAGCGGGCGAGCGCCTGCTGCTCGGCCGGCTCGACCTCCTTGCGCAGCGACGCCAGCGAGGCGCGGCGCAGCCGGCGCAGCACCTCGGGGTCGCACCACTCGCGCTCGCTGCCCTCGGGGCGCAGCTCGCCGCGGACGAGGTCGCCGGCGCCCTCGAGTGCCTTCAGCACCGCAGTCGGGTCGACGACGTAGCGATTCTGTAGCTCGCGGGTGGTGAAAGGGCCGTGGGTGCGGGCGTAGCGGCGGACGAGCCGCTCGAACGGCGCTTCGACGCTCTCGAGGAAGGCGTCGGGCAGTCCGCCGGGCGGGACGGCCCCGAAGGCGTCGCGGTAGAGGCCCGCGTCCTCGGAGGCGATCCAGCGCTCCTCGCCGCCGATCCGCATCTGGATCGCCCGGCGCTCGCGGGCGAGGACGGCGAGCAGCGCCTCGGCCTCGTCCTCCGTCGCACCGCCGGTGGCGCGGCCGTCGCTCTCGGCGTCGCGGCTCGCAGTCCCTGCTGGCAGGCAGCGCAGCGCGACTTCGGCGACGGTCAGGTCGCCGACGCCGCGTAGCACGTCGTGGAGGGCGTCGGCGTTCGCGGCCTGGGTGCGGCGGCTGAGGTGCTGCAGGTCGGCCTCGACCTCGGCGAGCGCGTCGGCGTCGATCAGCTCGCGCAGCTCCTCCTGGCCGAGCAGCTCGCGCAGCAGGTCGCGGTCGAGCGACAGCGCCGCCGCGCGCCGCTCGGCGTTCGGCGCGTCGCCCTCGTACATGTAG
>DATABO010000024.1:0-2023 GCA_036259535.1 Thermoleophilaceae bacterium | reverse complement strand
GCGAGCTGGCCGCTCGTCGTCGCGGGCCTGCCGCCGCGCGGGGTCGCCGCCGACCGCCCGCGCCCGCTGGTCGTGCTGCCCGCGATCAGCTGGCAGGGACGCAACCGCTTCGACTCCGACCTCGACGGCTTCGCCGACACGCTCGAGGACGGCGACTCGATTCCTGCCGAGCGCCCCTACGCCGGCGGTCGCCTGCCGGCGGCGCTGGTCCGCGAGAGCGGCCCGCTGCTTGGCTTCCTCGACCGCGCGCGGCTCGCCTACGACCTCACCACCGACCTCTCGCTCGCGCGCGACGACGGCCCGGCGCTCGGCAACGCGCCCGGCATCGCCGTCGGCGGCAGCGCGATCTGGCTGCCGCGGCGCCTGCGCGACAGGCTGCTCGCGGAGGTCGAGGCGGAGGGCAAGGCGGTGGCGGTCTTCGGCGGGAGGTCGCTGCGCCGCAGCGTGGCGCTGCTGGGAGACCGGCTGCGCTTCCCCAGTCCGCCCCGGCCCGACGACCTCTTCGGCGAGCGCACGCGACTCGAGCGCGTCGACCCGCCCGCGCCGCTGTCGATCGAGCGCGACCGGCTGGGCCTCTTCACCGACGTCGACAGCCTGTTCGGCGAGTTCGGCCTGATCGAGCGCTCGGTCTCGCTCCCCGAGGACGCCCGTCTGCTCGCCGCCGCCGGCCGCGACCCCGGCGAGCCGGCCTTCGTCGGCTACCGCCTCGGCGACGGGACGGTGATCCGCGTCGGCTCCCCCCAGTGGGCCCGCCAGCTCGACGAGCGCGCCCTCGACGTCGAGGTCCCGCGCATCACGCGCCGCATCTGGCAGCTGCTCGGTCGTCCCTGACCCGGCCGGCCCACACGCCGGGCCGATCTCGGCGAATTACTCGCCGTTGTCGGCCTACCATCCACCGGGCCGTCACGCCGGGCGGATGACGGCGAAATGTCCGCCGTCATCCGACCACCATCGAACGGTCTAACGCGCCGGGCGCGTTTCGGCGAAATGCGCGCCGTTGTCGGCCCGCCGTCGCCCGGCCGGCCCGTCTGCAATCCTGCGCCCCGTGAGGCGCCCCCTCCTGATCGTCGGCGCCGTCGTCGTCCTGCTCGCGGTCGGCGGCGGCGCGTACCTCTACCTGTCCGACGAGGACCCGCCGGAGAAGCGCGGGTCGGCGACTGTCGAGTTCGACGAGGACGCCGGACCCAGGCCGAAGCCGCCGCCGCGCAAGGAGATCGCCGTGCCGTGGCCGCTCTTCGGGTATGACATCCAGCGCACCAAGTCGGCGCCATACAAGCACCGCCCGCCCTATCGGCGCACCTGGCGGCTCGACGCCGGCGACACCGTCGAGTTCCCGCCCGCGGTCGGCTACGGCAACGTCTACGTCGCCCAGCAGAAGGGCCGGTTCTTCGCGCTGAACGGCAGGACGGGCAAGCCGGTCTTCAAGACCAAGGACTTCGACCGCTGCGCCGCCTCGTCGCCGACCATCGGCCGCAACCGCACCGTCTACCAGTCCTACATGCACCCGGTCGGCGATCTCTCCAACCCCTGCCCGCAGGACGCCGCCAGCCCCGACGGCTTCCTGATCGCGATGGACGCCCGCACCGGCCGCGAGAAGTGGCGCTTCGAGTCGATGCCGATCGAGTCCTCGCCGCTGCTGCGCGGCAGGCGGATCTTCATCGGCTCCTGGGACGGCAACGTCTACGCGCTCAACGCGCGCAACGGCAAGCGAATCTGGAGCAGCTCGATCGGCAGCAAGGTCAACGCCTCGCCGGCCTACTACGACGGGCGCATCTACGTCGCCGACTACACCGGCACGCTGCACGCCCTCGACGCGCGCACCGGCCGCCAGGTCTGGAGCGCCAGCGACGCGACCGAGTTCTACTACGCGACCCCGGCTGCGGCCTACGGCCGGATCTACATCGGCTCGACCGACGGCACGATGTACGCCTACGGCGCGAAGACCGGCAACCTGCTCTGGGCCAAGCCGCTCGGCACCTACGTCTACTCGTCGGCCGCCGTCTTCGACCGCAAGGTCTACGCC
>DATABO010000023.1:0-24558 GCA_036259535.1 Thermoleophilaceae bacterium | reverse complement strand
GGCGGGGGACCGCCACGCCGCGGCGCCGTACGACGGGGAGCGGGCCGGCCGGTCGTCGAGGCCGAGCTCCCGCCGGTCGCTGGCCCGGCCGGGGCGCCTCCGCCCCCGCCTCCGAGGCAGCCGCCGCGGATCGCCTCGGCGAAGAGCGACCCGCGCAGCGCGTAGCCGGCCGGCGTCGCGTGGACGCCGTCGGGCCGCAGCGCACCCGGCGTCGCGCTGGCTGCGTCGTGCCAGTCGACGAGCGCGACGTTCGGGGTCGTCGCGGCGAAGCCGCGGATCATGTCGTTCTGGGCGTCGATCGGGATGCCGGCGAGCGGTGGGCGGTGCAGCGTCGCCACGACCAGGCAGCGCTCGCCGGTCAGCTCCCGCGCCGCCGTGAGGCTGCCCGCCGTCACCCCGACCGCCGTGTTGCCGTCGTTGGTCCCGAGGTCGAAGACGACGGTGTCGTGCTCTGGCTCGAGCAGCCCGCCCAGCACCGCGACGCCCTCGGTGCTCGTGCGCCCGTTGAGGCTGTCGGCCTGGATGTCGACGTCCGGCAGTGCCGCGCGCAACGACGGCTCGGTCCCCACGCCGAGGCTGTCTCCGACCACCAGCACCGCCGCCGTGGCGCTCGGGGGGAGAAGCCCGCACATGAGAACCGCCGTGCCCGCCGCGACCGCGCGCAAGCTCACGGCGCCGCGGCGCCTCCGCCGTTGGCTTTGCCGCCGCCCGCGGCGGGCGGCGGTGTCTGATCGCCCGGCGCGACGCGCGCGAGCGGCGCTGCCAGCAACGTCGCGAGCGTGCGCTGGCCGAGGGCGGTCAGGTGGATGCCGTCGCGGTAGGTGAGCCCACGCTGCCGCCGCGTCCGCGCGACCCAGTCGACCAGCTCGATCCGCCGCGGCCAGCGCGCGGCGGCGCCGCGCAGCGTGGCCGCGTCGTCGAGCGGCGTGCCGCGGACCTCGCGCGGCGTGACCAGCCCGAGCAGGCGGCGCGGCCCGAGGATCCGCAGCGCCTCCCGCACGTCCGCGTCCGTTATCGACCAGTTCGAACCGAGCGCGATCACGACCAGGCGCGGCAGAGCGCCTCGGCTCGCCCGTCGCCGCAGGACCTCCAGCCCCTCGGCGAACTGGCGGCAGCCGCGCACGTCGACGTCGTAGCCGATCGCCGCGGCCTCCTCTGCGGCGCCGAGCAGGACCGAGTCGCCGATCGCCAGCGGCGGCTTGCCAAATCCGGCGTCGGACGACGCTGCGAAGCGCTTGGCCCTGCCACACGCCGCTTCGGCCAGGGCCGGTGCGATCGCGACGGCCGCGAGAGCCCAGGCGAGCCACAGCGCGAGGATCCAGCGGTGGCGCGTCGGCCCAGCGCCTTTCGCCGAGCGCGGTGCTCGTTCTCGCCACGAGGAGACCACCGGGGCACTGTGGCAGAAGCAGCGGCCAGGCGCCTTCGATCGCCCGTCCCAAGCACTTGACGCCAATGCCGCCTCTCGGTAAGTTCGTGTTTGCAATCCGGGGAGGGTTCCGGTCATTGCTCCCCCGAAGGAGGGAAGGGGAAGTGGAGAAGGTCTGCGCAGCTTTGGCAATCGGACGCGGTCGCGGCGCCGAGCCGCGGTGTGAAAGGCCGCCGATCCCGAATGCCGTCGACAGCGCGCGGGCCGGCTGTGCCGTCGCGTCGAGGCCCCGATCTCGCCCGGGGTCTCGACGCCTATAGCGACACAGGTGGGGCGGCTCTCGGCGCCGCTCCTTCACCAGAAATTTCCTCGTAGAAAGACATAGGGCCCCGGCTCTCGCCGGGGCCCTATGCGTTCCCCTACCCACAGTCGCCGCCCGTCCTGACAAGGCGACCGCATGGCACTCCCATTCCCTCCCCTAAGACCTCGGGAATAGGATAAGAACACGACCTTACCTTCGACGTGCTGGCGTGACAAGGGCCAGACGTCAGGCCGCGGCAGTCTCGCGCGGACCGGCGGGCCATGGGGCCTCGCCCGGAGAGCCGTCGCGGCCCGCCTGTCGCCACACCGCCTCCGCCGCCGTCGGCGCCAGTGGCGCTAGCAGCTGGCCGAGCAGCGCCAGGGCGACGGCGACCGCCTCCCGATCCGCTCCGGCGACCTCGCCGCGCTGCTCGACGACGCGTGCCTCGAAGTCCCTGATCCGGGCCAGCAGCTCGATCGCGTTGCGCGACGCGCGGTGCATGTCGAGTCGCTCGTGGTTCTCGGCGCTCCTGGCGAGCGCGGTGTCGCACCACCCGGCGAGCCGGCGGCGAAGTCCGTCGTCCGCGTCGATGCGCGCGCCCGCCGCAGTGCCCTCCAGTCGCGTCGCCGCCACCTCGTCCAGCTCGGCTAGGAAGCGCGCCGCGTAGCCGACGACGTCCTCGCCGCCGCGGAACGGCTTCGCCGGCGCCGCGGCGTGCAGCAGCGCGAGGCGCACGGCGTCGGCGCCGTGGACGGCGATCAGCGTGTCGACGGCGTTGGGATCGGCAGCCGCCGGCCGACTGTCGGGACCCGTCCCGTTCAGGCTGGCACCGGTCGGCTCCGGAGGGCTCGCCGACGCGGACTGTCCCGCCCGCTCGACGGTCCGCAGCGCAAACGCGCCCGTGACCAGCACCTTCGCCAGCGGCTCCCCGCTCGGCAGGTCCAGTCCGCCGACATCGCGCAGCGCCTTGGCGATCGTGCGCAGGTCGAGCAGCGTGGCGTTGAAGTCCGCATCCGGGCCTGGCACGGCGACCGCGACCGCCGGTAGCCGGCGGCTCAGGGCCGCCACGCCCTCGTCCGGCGCCGCGGCACGCTCATCCGGCGACAACGCGGCGATCAGCACCCCCAGTGCCGCTGCGAGCCGCGGATGCACAACGCCGTCCGCGCGCCAGTCGTCGCCCTCGGCGAGCGGCATGTCGCCGGCCGCGAAGTGGACGGTCGGCGGTCCCTTGTCCTTCTTCGAGTCGACGGTCCAGCCGGCCGCGGCGAGCTTCGACAGGCTCTGCTCGAGCTCGTTGCCGGAGTCGCCTGGATCGTCGACGTGCTTCAGCAGCTCGCGCTGCCCGGCGAGCGCCGCATCGCTCCAGCCGGTCAGCTCGTCCAGCCGCCGCTCGCTCTCCTCGTGCAGCTTGCCGCTGCGCAGTCGCCAGCCCTTGCCCTCGCGGTGGTAGATCAGATCCCCAGCGTCGAGGCGCTCGAGCAGCCAGCGCGCCCAGCGCTCGATCGCCGGATCGGCGGGGTCGACGGCCTCGCCGCCGATCGCCAGGGCCGAGAGCGCAGCGCCGGTCGCGCCGCTGCGGGCGAGCGCCACCTCGCCGCCGGCCATCCGTCGAAAGCGCGCGTGCGCGTCGGCGATCGTGCAGCCGCGCAGGCTGGTGAGATCGAGGTCGCCACCGGTGGTGGGACAGAGAATGAGTACGTATTGGTCGTTTGACACGTTGAGGCGATCGGTTGCCGGGAAGTCACCGGCATTTCGTTAGTACGCCCGACGGGACTCGAACCCGTATCTGCGGCTTGAAAGGCCGCTGCTCTTAGATAGGCCGGATTGGGTATCCAGGTGTTCGAACGGCCTGTGAAGGCATCCCGCCACCGACACGAGGTCGGCTAGAAGGCTGGCATTCGAGACCCGGGTAACCCCAGGGCCTACCCATGTACCGATTGAGCTACGGACGCATGATTGGTGCTACAGGAACTCCCTCCTGTTCCTTCCCTCCGTGTGGTCACACTACCTAAGCCGCCACCGCCGAGTCAAGGGTCAGCAGCGACACGAAGTTGCGCAATATGACCTTGCCCTCCGGCCTGAACTCGACGTGTGCCTGCAGCCCGTAGGTGGGCCGCTCGGCGTGGCGGATTCCCTCGGTATGACAATGCTCGCCCCAGGCGATTCGCCGGAAGCCCTCCGGCACGTCCATCAGCTGGTAGCGGTGGCGCTCGAACAGCAGCGCCGGGCTCTCGAGCTGCTCGAAGAGGGCGTCCTCGCCATCGACGTGGACGGGTGTCTTGCCGACCGCGTGCTTGCAGTCGCCGATCCCGACGCCGTGCGCCTTTCCGATCAGGTGCATCCCGCCGCAGATGCCGAGCAGCGGCACCTCGGTACGGCGGATCAGCTCGAGCTCGGTCTCGTAGACGTAGGGCGTCGTCGACGGGACGTCGGTGCCGGTCAGCACCACCCCGCCATAGCCGCCCTCCTCGGCCATGTCCGGCGAGAGCTCACCGAGCGAGACGATCGTCGTCTGCGCCCCGAGACCCTCCAGACGGGCCGCCAGTACGTCCGTCGAAAGGCTCCCGTTGTCGACGATCATGATCTTCGGCACTTGTGCTCCCCTCCTGAGCAACTCGTTTCCGTTTCCTAGCCCGGGCCGGCTACCCCGGCCATCCGTCTCTCCGCCCGATCCAGCGCGACCGACCCGGTCGCCACCAGCCGGGCCGTGCCCGTCATCTCGAGCACCCGCTCGTCGCGGTCCCAGCGCACCTCGATCGCGCCGCCGGGCTGGCGCACCGAGCTGCGGCTCAGCGGCCGTCCGAGCACCTGCTCCGCGGCGATCGCCGCGGCCGCCGCGCCGGTCGCGCAGCCGAGCACCGGCCCGACGCCGCGCTCCCACGGCGTCACCGTCAGGCCGCCGTCGTGATCGCGCGAGGCGAACATCACGTTGGTGCCGCCGGGCCGCGCCGCACAGAGCGCCGCCCCAGCGTCGTCGAGCTGATCGCCGGGCGGTCGCGGACCGAAGACGACGAGGTGCGGTGCGCCGATCAGCATCTGCACCAGCCGCCGGCCCTCGCCGACCTCGACGACCGGGTCCGCGGGCACCGGCATCTCGGCGCGGAAGGTCCAGGTCTCGCGGTCGAGCAGCACGTGCTGTGCCGTCCCGCCGCCACTGGTGATCGTGACGGCCTCGCCCTCGCGCAGATCGTCACGCTCGGCGATCAGCGCCGCCGCGGCACGCGCGCCGTTGCCGCACCACTGCGCCTCCGAGCCGTCGGCGTTGAAGACGCGCATGTGGTGCATCGCCTCACCCGCCGCCCCCTCGATCAGGATCAGCCCGTCACCGCCGAGCCCGCGCGTGTCGTCGGCGATCCAGCCGGCGAGCGAGACGGCGCCCGGCTGAGCCTCGATCACGAGATACGAGTTGCCCTCCGCGTAGTACTTGCGGAACTCGAGCCCGTCGGCGGTCATGCCCGTGCTCCGGCGGTCTCGTCGTGGGATCGCTTGGCGAGCCAGCCGTCGAGTCGCTCCAGCCCTGCCGCGAGCTGCGGCGTCGCGACGCCCAGCCGCAGGTGGCCCTCGCTCTCGTAGCAAACGCTGCCCGGGGCGAGCAGGACACCGGTGTCGCGGACGAGCGCGGCGCAGAAGTCGAGCGTCGGCACGTCGTGACGCAGGCGCGGGAAGAAGAGGCCGCCCGCCGGCGGCGGAGTCAGCTCGAAGTCCTCGGCGTGGTCGTCGAGCCAGCGCGTTGCGAGCTCGGCCCCGTCCTCGGTCAGCGCCCAGGTGCGCTCGAGCACGGCGTCGCGGTGCTCGAGCGCGGCGAGCGCCCAAAGCTGGTCGCGCGAGCCCGGGTTGAGCGACGTGTACTTGCGGAACTGGCGCGCCTTGACGACCAGCTCCGGG
The DNA here is from genome assembly GCA_036259535.1 of Thermoleophilaceae bacterium. Taxonomy (GTDB): domain Bacteria; phylum Actinomycetota; class Thermoleophilia; order Solirubrobacterales; family Thermoleophilaceae; genus JAAYBF01. Next base: position 19,006 of record DATABO010000023.1, on the reverse strand, counting down.
TTCGCGACAAGCCAGCCGATCCGCAGGCCCGGCAGCGCGTAGGACTTGCTCATCGAGCCGATCACGATCAGGTTGTCCTGGCCGTCCCAGGCCGACGGCGGATGTCCGGAGCGCATCTCGCGGAAGACCTCGTCGACGACGAGGTGGACGCCGAGCGGCGCCAGGCGGCGCGCCAGCTCGCGCAGGTCGTCGGGCCCGACGGTCTGGCCGGTCGGGTTGTGCGGCACGTTGAGCAGCACCACCTTCGTGCGCGGCCCGACGGCGTCCTCGATCGCCCCGAGGTCGATCGCGAAGCCGTCGTCCTGCTCGAGCTCGACGAAGCGGACGCTGCCGCCGGCGCCCGTGGCGAGCTCGTGGAGCGGCTGATAGGCGGGCCAGAGGCAGACGACCTCGTCGCCGGGATCGAGCAGCAGGTTGTGCAGGATCAGCAGCGCCTCGATCGCACCGACGGTCACCATCACGTTCTCGCGCGCCGCCGGCGGGTTGAGCGCCGCGATCGCATCGCGCAGCTCGGGGTAGCCCGACGAGGGCGTATAGCCGACCTCCCAGTCGAGCCCCGGGCGCTCGCCGACGATCTCGGTCAGCTCGGCGGCGGTCATCGGCTCGGCGCCGCTGAGCGCCAGCATCAGCTCGCAGCTGAACTCGTAGTCCTCGAAGAACTCCTCCTGGCGGAAGACCGCGAGCTTCATGCGGCGGCTCCCTCGGCTGTGACCGCGCCGCGTGCCGCGACCGCCTGGCCCGGCTGGGGCGCGGCGACGGATGCCGCGTCTGCGGGGTCTGCGTCGCCGGGGCGCGCGGCGGCGACGGCGTTCGGGTCGTAGTCGACCGCGACCACCTCCCCGCGCGCGGCCTCCGCGACCGCCGCCTCGGCGCGGGCGGTCGCCTGCTCCGGCGTGTCGCCGACCGCGACGACGCCAAGCACCTCGCGGTAGCCCTCCGGCGGCAGCCGGTAGACGTCGCCGGCCTTCGTCCAGCGGTTCACGGCGACGATCCCGGGCAGGTCGAGCAGCTCCTCGGCACGTGAGATGTCGCGTACGACGCAGGGTCGATCGGGGAACCAGGAGCGGCTGGCGGCGGCGCCGCCGCCGGCGAGCGGCGCGATCTCGGGCACCTGTGCGCGCGCCAGCTCCAGCGTCAGCTCGAGCAGGTCGACGCCGGTCGCCAGCTTCACGACCTGGCGGATCGAGCCGCCGCCCATCCGAGCGCCCACCTCGAGCACGCGGATCCCCCGCGAGGTCAGCTTCAGCTCGCTGTGCGTGACCGCGTCGCGGATCCCGAGCGCGGCGATCGCGCGTCCGGCGACGTCCTTCATCTCCTCGGTCAGCCCACGGTCGATCGGCGCCGGGCAGGTGTGGCCGGTCTCGAGGAAGAACGGCTGCGACATCTCGCCCTTCTTGCAGACGGCGACGTGGGTCGTCTCGCCGCCGAGCGTCACCGACTCGACGCTGAAGGCCGGGCCGTCGAGGTACTCCTCGACCAGCCAGCGGCCGTCCATCTCGCGGATCGCCGCCGAGTGGTGGCCGCTCGCGGCGGCGTCGAACTGGGCGAACCAGCGGTCGAGCTCGTCCTCGGAGTCGAAGCGGACGGTGAACAGGCTCGCGACGCCGGTGCTCGGCTTGAGCACGCCGGGGCAGCCGACCGCGCGCACCGCGTCCGGGATGTCGGCGAGCTTCGACACCACACGCCGACGGCCGATCGGCACGCCGTGCTGCTCGAAGCGGCGCATCATCAGCTGCTTGTCGCGGCAGACGGCGGCCGTTGCCGAGTCGATCCCCGGCACGCCGTAGTGCTCGACCAGCGCCGCCTGGGTGCGCAGGCAGGACTCGCTGCAGTTGACGACTCCCTCGACCTCGTCGAGGTGGGCGGTCGCCGCCAGAACCTCGACGGGGTCGGTCGGGTTGGCCTCGATCCGCTCGTCGACACCGGTCGGATCGTCCGGATCGCGCAGCGCGACGAGGGTGACGCCCATGCCGAGCGACTGGGCGACGCGGTAGACGTCACGCCGGCCTGCGTCAGCGCCTGGGTCTAGAAATAGGAACGTCACCCTCCCGGACCTCCCTCCATGAGTCCGTCAACCTCCTCACCCCGTCTCGCAGCTCGCGGCGGGGCACGCCCAAAGATACTCGCACACTTCGCAAGTCCCCGAAGAGCGCTCCCGGCCAGACCAGCACGCCCGCGCGTCGAGCCAGCTCCAGAGCGGTGTCGGGAGAGCCGAAGGTCGGGCCGTCGTGCTCCGTCGCCGTGACCCAGACGTAGTAGGTCCCGTCGGGCGGGCGCACGGTCAGGCCGGCATCGGTCAGCGGGTCGAGCACGTCGCGCAGCCGCGGGCGGTAGGGCGCCATCCGGTCCAGCCGCGGCGGGTCGTCGAGCCAGGCCGCGAAGGCGAGCTGGGCGAGGGTGTTGGGGGCTCCGCTCAGCGTGGCGGCGGCCTGGGCGAGCCGCGGCGCCAGGCCGGGGGTCGCGGTGGCGGTCCCGACCCGCCAGCCCGGCATCGCCGCCGTCTTCGAGGCGGTGTCGAGCGCGACGACCTCGCGGCCGGCGTCCTCGTCGGCGGCGACCGCGAGCACGCTGACGAAGCCGGCGCTGCTCAGTGCCGCGCCGGCGTTCGCCGGCGTCTGGTCATCGCCGCCGCCGGCAGCGTTCGCGCGGTCCCCGTCGCGGTCGCCGTAGACGTACTCGGCGTAGACCTCGTCGGCGATCACCGCGACCTCCGGCGGCAGCACGGCGAGGATCGCTGCCAGCCGCTCGCGGTCGAGCATCGCCCCCGCGGGGTTCGACGGGTTGCAGAGCAGCAGCGCCCGAGTCCGCGGGGTCAGCTCGCGCTCGATCGCCTCGGGCGTGAGCTCGCCCTGGCGTGGCCGCGCGTCGACGAGGCGCGGGACGCCCCCGAGCATCGATACCTGCTTCGGATAGGAGTGGAAGTACGGCACCGGCACCAGCACCTCGTCGCCCGGCTCGATCAGCGCGCGCAGCGCGACGGCGAGTCCGGCCATCGCCCCGGCCGTGATCGTCACGTCGGCGGAGTCGATCTCCAGCCCGGTCCGCGCGCTCGCGTAGCGCGCGGCGGCATCGCGGACGGCCGCCAGCCCCGCCGACGGCGAGTACTGGCGCGCGCGCATGAACTGCTCGGCCACGCGCTCGGCGCAGGCCTCGGAGAGGGGAATCGGCAACGGCTCCGAGCGGCTCAGGTCGAGCAGCCCGTCTGGACACGCCGCTCGCGCCGCGATCCGCAGCTCCGCCATCGCCGGCGGAGTCGCCTGCAGCTCAGTCGCCATCGGTCCCCGGCCGGCGCCGACGAAGGATTGGGTCGGCCAGGCGATGCGAAGGCTTCATCTGGCGTCGCGCCGAGACAGCGACAGATCGCAGATGAAGGATTGAGCTGGCCAGGCGATGCGAATGCTTCATCTGGCGGGAGAGGGGTTGGGCTCGGCGGTGATCAGCGTGCCGGCGCGGCCGGCGAGGAGGTCGGGGACGCTGGCGCTGCCGATAGCGACCTCGCGCACGCCGCCCGCGAAGGCCTCCTCGACGGCGCGCAGCTTCTTCGACATGCCGCCGCTGGCGTGGCGGGCGAGCTCCTTCAGGTCCGCCCGGGCGGCTGTCCGGACGGGCTCGCCGTCGGCGAGCACCGCGTCGGCGTCCATCACGAGCGCCAGCCGCTCCGCGTCGCCGGCGCCGGCGATCGCCGCGGCGGCGCGGTCCGCGTCGGTGTTCACGCGCGGATGGTCGGCCGTCACGGCGAGCGGACTGACGACGATCGCGTCGCTCTCGGCGAGCAGCACGTCGAGCCGCGGCCGGTCGACCTCGCGCACAGGGCCGACGAGGTTGGTGAGCGGCACCAGCTCGTCGCCGACCCACCACATGTTCTGCCGCACCTCCGCGTGCAGCAGTCGGGTCTCGGCGCCGCTGACCGCCTCGGTCCGCAGGCCGCGCTCGCGCAGCTGCTCGGCGATCCGCATACGCAGCCCGCCCGCGACGCGCTCGATCTCCTCCAGCACCTCCGCCGTCGTGTAGCGGCTGCGAAAGCCGTGCTTGTCGACGATGAAGTCCGGCTGGCCGTCCGGCGTCGCGGCGCTGACCATGCGCGACCACCCGTGGACGACGACGAGCTTCGTCCGCGCGCCGCCGCGCGCGAGCTCGCCCAGCGCGTCCCACCACCCCGGCCAAAGCTGCTCGAGGCAGCTCCCGCCGACCTTCACGACCAGCAGGCCGGGCGGCTGCGGCGGCCGGCCGGCCATCACACCGGGAAGACCGGGATCGCCTCGAGCCCCGCGTCCTCGGGCAGCCCGAGCCGCAGGTTGCACGCCTGGACCGCCTGGCCAGCGCCGCCCTTGACCATGTTGTCGATCGCCCCGATCAGCACGAAGCGGCTCGCGGCCTCGTCGACGAACCCCGCCACGTCGCAGAAGTTCGACCCGATCACCGCCTTCGGGTCCGGGAGCGGCAGGGCCGAACCGCGCCCGGCCTGCACGCGGACGAAGCGCTCGTCGCGGTAGGTGCGGTGGTATGCGCGCCGCAGCGCCCGCTCGTCGAGCTCGCCCTCGAAGAAGGAGTAGAGGCCGACCGAAAGCCCTCGCACCAGGTCGACGCCGTAGGTGGACATGCCAAGCCGCGAGACCGACACGCCGACGTCGGCGAACGCCTCACCGACCTCGGCGACGTGGCGGTGGCCGCGCGGCGCGTAGGGGGCGACGACGTTCGAGCGCCAGGTGTGGGCGCCGGACTCGCGCAGGCGCGCGCCCGAGCCGGTGGAGCCCGACTTGCCGTCGATAGCGACCGAGTCGAACGTGACGCCCTCGAGCTCGCGCAGCGGCAGCGCCGCGAGCAGGATCGCGGTGGCGAAGCAACCTGGCACCGCCAGGACGCGTGCAGCGCGAATCGCCTCGCGGCCGATCGGCGCCAGGCCGCCGGCGGAGCTCGCCGTGCCGTTACCACCTGAGTCGCCTCCGGCCGCGGCAGCACCGCCGGATGCGTCGCCGTCCTCCGCCGCGGCGGCGCGACTGAGCTCCGGCAGCGCGTACGCCGCGACCTCGGCGATCTGCTGATCGCGCTCGACGTCGGGGTACCACTGCCGGTGCAGCTCCGGGTCGCGCACCCGGTACGCGGGGCTCAGATCGACCACCAGCTCCGCACCTGCGTCGAGCAGCTCCGGCACCGCGCGCCCCGCCGTCTCCGGCGGGGTCGCGAGGAACACGACGTCGCAGCGCTTCGCCGCCACGCGCGCGTCGAACGCCTCGAACTCGCCGATCCCAGCGTCCTTGAGGTGCGGGTTCAGCTCCGTCGCCGATCGTCCGGCCCTGCTCTGCGCGCTGACGTACTCGAGCTCGATCCCGGGGTGGTTGACGAGGATGCGCAGCAGCTCACCGCCGAGGATCCCGCTCGCGCCGACCACGCCGGCGCGCCTGCGCAGCGCCGCCGGGGCCTCCGCGTCCGCGGTCTGGGTCAGCTCGGCGCTCACCGGACGGCCACCCCCAGCGCGTGGTCGGCGATCCGCCCACCGACGTCGATCCCGGTCGCCTCGACGATCCCCTTGAACAGCGGCGAGTGGTTGACCTCGCCGATCACCAGCCCGCCGTCGTGGCGGAAGAGGTCGAGGCCGAAGACCCGCGCCCCGATCCGCTCGCCGACCTCGGCGGTCAGTGCCGCGATCGTCGCGTCGACCTCGATCGACTCGGCGGCCGCGCCCAGCTCGACGTTGGCGCGCCAGTCGCCCTTGGGAATCCGCTCCATCGCCGCGACCGCCTCGCCGTCGATCGCCAGCACGCGCACGTCGGACGCGTCCTCGAGGTAGGGCTGGGCGATCAACGCACGGTCGAAGTTCTGGCCGTAGTGCTCGACGTAGTCGTAGATGCTGTCCGCCACCGCCAGCTCGCGCACGAGCATCACGCGCCGGCCAAGCCCGCCGTAGACCGGCTTGAGCACCAGCGGGCAGCCGAGCACCTCGAGCGCCGCCGCCAGATCGGCGCGCGTCAGCACCAACCGGTACGGCACGGTCGGCAGGCCGACTTGGCGCAGCCGCGCGAGCGCCGTCACCTTGTTCGAGCAGATGCCGATCACCTCGGCGCTGTTGATCACGCTGGAGTCCGCCGGCCCCGACGCGATCGACTCCGCGATCAGCGGCCCGCGCACGAAGCTGCGGCTGCGGATCAGGTAGGCGCCAGCCGCGCGCAGGTCCTCGCGCGAGCCGCAGCAGAGCCGGCCGTCGTCGAGCCACTCGGCGCGCGCGCCGCGCTCGCGCGCCGCGGTCAGGATCGCCTTCTCCTCCCAGCCGATCCGGTCGGCGATCACGGCGAGGTCGAGCGGCTCGGCGCCGTTCTCGGGCGGCGGCTCGGGCGCCAGTGACAGCGGCGGAGTCATAGCGCCAGGCTCGTCGCCAGCAGGTCGTCGACGAGCTCTCGCCGCACCACCACCCGGCTCTCGCCGTCTTTGACGAAGACGACCGGCGGGCGCAGGAAGCCCATGTAGTTGCTCGACATGTTGACCGTGTAGGCGCCGGTCGACTGGACGGCGAGGACGTCGCCGCTGCGCAGCTCCGGCAGCATCCGGTCGGGGAAGAGGATGTCCGGCTCGGAGTGGCGGCCGCAGATCGTCACGCGCATCGCCGGCTCGCCGAACGGGTCGCGCGCCAGCTTGACCTCGTGGTGGGCGTCGTACATCAGGTGGCGCGGGTTGTCGGACAGCCCGCCGTCGACGATCACGTAGTAGGCGCGCTCGTCGCCGGGCGGCCCGGCGGGCTTGATCGGCCCGATCGTGTAGAGCATCACGCCGCTTTCGGCGACCACCGAGCGGCCGGGCTCGATGCCCAGCCGGACGTCCTCGGCGCACATCGGAGCGACCTTCTCGGCGAACGTGCCGGCGATCGCCTCGACCCAGTCCTCGACCGGCGCCGGGTCGTCCGACGGCCGGTAGCGCACGCCGCGTCCGCCGCCGGCGACGATCCGGCGCGGGCGGAAGTCCGGATGGCGCTCCTGCGCGCGGGCCAGCACCTCGCCAACGCGCTCCATCGCCTGGCGGTAGGGCCCGAACCGCTTCTGCTGCGAGCTGAGGTGGAAGTGGATGCCGTCGACGCGCAGCGACGGCTCGGCCAGTGCGCGGTCGATCGCCATGCCGGCGAAGCCGTGCTCGATCGACAGGCCGAACTTGGTGTCGTCGCCGACGGTGAGGAACTCGGGGTTCTCGAGGCCGGTGACGGTCGGGTTGATCCGCACCAGCACCGGCTGGACCTTCCCGAGCCGCGCTGCGACGCCGGCGATCGACCCGATCTCGGACAGGTTGTCGATCACGATCACGCCGCAGTCGACGCCGATCGCGTACTCGAGGTCGGACTCCTTCTTGAACGTGCCGTGGTAGGTGATCAGCTCCGGCGGGCAGCCGCAGTGCAGCGCCATGTGCATCTCGCCGACCGACACGACCTCGAGCCCGAGCCCCTCCGAGAGCGCCAGCTCCATCATCGCCGGCGCGGTGAAGGCCTTGCAGGCGTAGGAGACGTCGACGTGCGGCCAGCGCGCCGTGAAGCCGTCCACATAGGCGCGGCACATGCGGCGGATCTCCGCCTCGTCGTAGAGGTACACAGGGGTGCCGTGCTCCTCGGCCAGATCGAGCGTCGAGCACCCTCCGACCCGCAGGACCCCATCCCCTCCAACCTCCTGGGTTCCCAGCAACATCCGGGGTGAACGTACACCATCGCCAGACCCTGGGTAAGCGAATATCTCCAACTTGCACGGCCGATGGCGGCTCGCTAGGATCGCCGCCAGCCGTCACCCGGAGGGGGGTGGCGCCAGATCGCTATCGGAGGGAAGGCGAGATGAAGATCTCAGACGCCACGCTGCGCGACACCGCGCACATGGCCGGTGTCGCATTCGACGCCGACGACGCCCGCGTCCTGGCCGGCCTGCTCTGCGACGTGGGGGTCGACATCGTCGAGGCCGGGATCGTGTCCAACGCCGACCGCAGCGAGGTGCCGCTGGTCCAGGCCGTGGTCGACGTCGCCGGGCGCGAGCGGACCAAGACGGTGATCCTCGCGCGCTCGCGCAAGCAGGTCGAGGAGGACCTCGACGCCGCGCTGGAGACTGGCGCCGGCAACGTGATGCTGTCGATCCCGACCTCGCCGACGCACGCGATGCTGAAGCTCCAGACCGACAGCGAGCGGCGGATCATGACGCTCGCCGCGCGGACGATCGAGGCCGCCAAGAGCGTGGGTCTGTCGGTCACCTTCAGCGCGGAGGACGGCGCGCGCACCGACCCCGGATTCCTCGAGCGCTACGTGGCCGCCGGCGCCGAGGCCGGCGCGGACCGTTTCCGGCTAGCCGAGACGGTCTCGTCACTGGCCCCGAACGACGTCGCGCCGCTGATCGCGCGCCTCGTCGCGGCCGCCGGGCCGACCGAGGTCGAGATGCACTCGCACAACATGCTCGGCCTCTCGGTCGCCAACGCACTCGCCGCCGCCGACGCCGGCGCGGCCTGGATCTCCTGCACGATCGACGGCCTCGGCGAGCGCGGCGGCAACACGCCGCTGGCCGAGATCCTCTGCGTGCTGAGGGTGCTGCGCGGCGTCGACCGCTTCGATCTGCGCCCGCTCTACGACCTCTCGCGCGAGGCGGCGGCGCGCGCGGGGCTGCGTTGCAGCGCGACGACCGGCCCGACCGCCGAGCTCAGCTACCAGTACGAGATCCCCGGGCAGGTGCGCAACCCCGAGGCGTTCGAGCTGCTGCCACCCGAGGCCGTCGGCAACCGCCGTGGCGTGCGGATCGGCTCGCGGCTGAAGCCCTCGCTGCTCGAGGCGTTCCTGCCCGAGGAGACGCTGAACGGCGCCGACGCCGCGGCGGTCACCGAGCGCATCCGCGCCAGCGCCCCGCACGACAAGCACGTCTGGGACCTCGAGACGCTCGACGAGCTCGCGCGGGTCCACCGCGGCGAGCTGCGCGCCGATGCCGCCGACGTCCCGGTAACGAACTGAAAACAGAAAGGCGGTAACTCGATGCAAGGTGTATGCCCGGAGTGCGAGTTCGACTTCACGACGCCGGAGATGGAGAAGGGCGAGACGCTCGTCTGCCGCGAGTGTCAGCTGACGCTCCAGGTGCGCGGCCAGGAGGGCGAGACGCTCGTCCTCGAGCCCGTCGAGGCGAGCCTCTCCGACTGGGGCGAGTAGTGGAGAAGGCCTACGACGCCGCTGCCGTCGAGGCCCGTCGCCAGCGCGACTGGCGCGAGCGCGACGCCTACGCCACACCGCCGCCGACGCCCGGCCGTCCCGACGCCTACGTCAAGGCGGTCTGCCCGTTCACCTCAGGCCACATACACGTCGGCCACGTGCGCAGCTACACGATCGCCGACGCCTACGCCCGCTGGCGGCGCATGTCCGGCGACGCGGTGCTGTTCTCGATCGGCTTCGACGCCTTCGGCCTGCCGGCCGAGCTGGCGGCGATCGCCAACCGGGAGTCGCCGGCCGACTGGGTCCAGCGCTCCTACGAGTACATGCTCGACCAGTTCGAGCGGATGGGCTTCTCGTTCGACTGGGAGCGCGTCTTCGTCAGCTCCGACGAGGAGCAGTACCGCTGGTCGCAGTGGCTCTTCCTCGCGTTCCTCGACGCCGGCCTGCTCTACCAGGAGGAGGCCAATGTCGACTGGTGCGACAGCTGCCAGACGACGCTCGCCTCGCTGCAGGTCGAGGACGGGCGCTGCTGGCGCTGCAACGGGCCCGCGCGCCTGGTCAAGCGCAAGCAGTGGTTCCTGCGGATCAGCGCCTACCTCGAGCAGAACGAGCGCGGCATCGAGGAGCACGCCGACAAGTGGGACCGCCCCGCGCTGACCGCCCAGCGCGCGATCCTCGGCCGCGTCGACGGGGTGGAGGTCGACCTGCCGCTCGCTGAGGGATTCGCATCGCCCGGCGAGCCCGCTCCGACATCTGGTCCGAACGGCGCGCCTTCCACCGTGGCAGATGAGGGATCCGCATCGCCCGGTGGGCACGATCCGACATCTGGCGCGTTGACCTGCTTCACCGAGCACCCCGACGCGATCGGGCAGGCGCGCTTCGTGCTGGTCTCGCCGCGGCATCCGGAGCTCGAGCGGCTGCTCGGCGACCGTCCTGAGGTGCTCGCCGAGCTCGAGGAGGTTCGCCAGGGCGGGTGGCAGCGCGGCGACCGCTCGGCCGAGAGCGTGCCCGCGATCGACAGCGGCGTCCGACTCGCCGCGCCCAACGGCGCCGAGCTGCCGCTCGTGATCTCCCCGGCAGTCGACGGGCGCTACGGCCCGACCGCCGTGCTCGGCATCCCCGCCGCCGACGAGAGCGACGGCGTGATCGCCCGCCGGCTCGACCTGCCGCGCCCGGAGCCGACCGCCGCGACGTCGAGCAACGGCAAGACGCCCCGCCCCGCCGTCCGCTATCGCGCCGGCGACTTCGCGATCTCGCGCCAGCGCTCGTGGGGCGCGCCGATCCCGATGGTGCACTGCGACGCCTGCGGGGAGGTCCCGGTGCGCAAGGAGGACCTCCCGGTGCGTCTGCCGCGCGACCTCAAGCCGACCGGCGAGGGCAACCCGCTCGCCGCGCGCGAGGACTTCATGGCGACTGCCTGCCCGCGCTGTGGCGCTGACGCCCGCCGCGAGACCGACACGCTCGACTGCCACTTCGACGACCTCTGGATGTGGCTGCCGACCTGCGTGCCGAAGGCCGACCGCGATCGCCAGATGTTCGACCACCCCGAGTGCGAGCGCTGGCTGCCGGGCGCGATGCTGATCCACGGCGCCGACGGCGGCGGCTACTTCTTCGACCAGCGGATCACCGCCAAGGCGCTGCGCGACATCGGCCCGCTCGCCCACCTGACCGACGGCGAGCAGTTCAGCGGTGCGGTGATGCACGAGATGGTCACCCAGGACGGCCGCAAGATGAGCAAGCACCTCGGCAACGTCGTCGACCCCGACGATCTGATGGAGCGCGTCGGCGCCGACACGACGCGGCTCGCCGTGCTGCATGGCGCGCGACCGTCGCGTGCGCTGAACTGGACCGAGAACGCCGTCCAGTACTGCGCCAAGTTCCTCTCCGACCTCTGGGCCTACGCGTCGGAGCGCCTGCCCGGGCCCGACCCCGAGGAGAGCGCCGGCGCGCCGGACCCCGACGGCGCCCTACAGCGCCGCGAGCGGCTCGAGGGCTGGGTCGCGACCGCCGCCGCCAAGGTCACCGAGGACCTCGAGCGGGTCGAGATGCAGCGCGCCGTCAAGAACGCGATGCGCCTCTTCGACCGCATCGAGGAGTTCGAGACCAAGTCGCGCCGCGCCAACCGCGGCGACCTCGCCCCCGCCGACGCCCGCGCGATCGCCGACGCCCTCACCGTCCTCGCCCAGCTCCTGACCCCCTTCGCCCCCCACGTCGGCGAGGAGCTCTGGCTCGCCTCCGGCGCCGCCACCCCGGGCCAAGAGGCGCCGTGGCCCAGCGTCGCCCAGGTCCCCGCCTAAGCGTCTCGAAGAAATCTTCGGAGGCCGGCGGGGGCGCTCAGCGCCGCGCCACCGACCCGTGCGTCCAACCCTCCATGCGCGTCCCTCCTACGCACATACCGCCGGCCGGGGCGGGCATTGGCCGGTCTCGGGTCTTGCGCACCATCCCTGCCCTCCAGTCAGGGAGCCGAAGTCTGAGAAAGCTGGCGTCTCCAATGGAGGACACGACCTTATCCCGGCGTGCGCTTCGGTGTCAACCCCGGATATCGAAATAGACACAATTTCGAGACAGGCCGGTTAGCATATGCGCGATGGCGCGCCACAAGGGACAAAGCCGAGGCTAGGGAGCCATGAACAAGAGAACAGCGATCCGCACCGACCTTGGCAAGGCGATCCGCGAGCTGCGCGAGGCGCGCGGCCTGACGCTCGACGCCCTCGCCGACAAGGCGGGGATGCATACGACCTACCTCTCGCGCATCGAGCGCGCGCACAGCAGCCCGACCTGGGAGAAGATCTCGTCCCTGGCCGAGGCGCTCGACCTGTCGATCGCCGAGATCGCCGAGGCCGCCGAGTCGCAGGCCAAGAAGCGCGGCAAGGGCTGACCATGCTTCTGGAGGCCGGTGGCGGAGCGTCTGCTCCACCACCGGCCCGTGCGATCGGCACCCGGTGGTCGCGCCCTCCATTCGCGAACCTTCCGGCCGGGCGGGCGGTGGCCGGATTGGGGCCGAATCGGCACCTTCCCTGCCCTCCATCAGGGAGCCAGAAGAGGTGATTTCCTCGACCGCGTCGCTAGATCGAGACACGAACTTATCCGCGCCTTCGGGAGAAGTCAAGGGCCGCCCGAGACCCGCTGGACGTTTCTACGACGCAGCCGGATCCGATAGCGCCAGCAGGCGGAGTCTGTAACGGTCTCGCCCCCGCGGTTTACAAACGTGTGTTCGGTGGTACAGTTCTACCGAACTTAGAACTAACAAGCTTAGGTCTCGTATTTCGAGCGCCCCTGGAAGGAGCCACACCTAGATGGCACAGCAGACTCCCACGCAGCGCAAGGCGACCGCCAAGAAGGCCGCCGCGACCCGCAAGCGCAACGCCGCCGCGCGCAGCGCCAAGACCGCCAAGAGCTCGGCGAAGGCGACCCAGACGTCGGCCAGGACCGCCGCGTCGAACGCGACCAGCGCCGGCAACCTGACGCTCGACACCGTCGCGCTGCAGGCCGAGCGCGCCGTGCTGATCCCGGTCGGCGTCGCACTGACCGCCCGTGACGCAGTCGTCGAGGCGACCAGGCCCTTCACGAGCCGCAGCTCGGCCGAGAAGGAGCTGCGCAAGTTCGAGCGGCGCGGCAACACCGCCCGCAACAACGTCCGCCGCGAGGTCAAGCGCACCCGCACCCGCGTCGAGCGCGAGCTGCGTCAGCGCCGCAACGACGTCCGCACGCGCGTCGTCGACGTCCGCGGCGACCTCCAGAAGCAGGTCTCCGAGGTCCAGTCGAACGCGACCAGCGTCGCTCGCAAGGTCCAGGAGCAGGTCGCCGCGCTCGCGTAGCCGCCTCCTGCCGAAGCGCCCGACTCTGCCGGGGCGCACGGACGCAGTCCATTCCTCCTCCCCGGCGAAGGGCTCCCATATGGGAGCCCTTCGTCTTTCTCGGGGTCGGACCTCGGAAACGACTCTGCGACAATTCCAACGGATGCCCACGGACGAGCAGATCAAGGAGGCGCTGAGCCGGGTCATCGATCCGGAGCTGCGCAAGAACATCGTCGAGCTGGGGATGGTCCGCTCGATCGACCGGCACGGCGACGGCCATGTCGAGGTGGTCGTCTCGCTCACGACGGCCGGCTGTCCGATCCGCTCGCACTTCGAGGACGCGGTCGCCGAGCACGTCGGCGCGCTCGACGGCGTGACGCGCGTCAGCGTCGGCTTCGACGTCCTGACCCCCGACGAGAAGCAGAGCCTCCAGCAGCGGCTCGGCCGCGGGGCGCTGCCCCAGGGCGCGCTCGCCAAGGTCAAGAACGTGATCTGCGTCGGCTCCGGCAAGGGCGGCGTCGGCAAGTCGACGCTGACCGCCAACCTCGCCGCCGCGCTCCAGCAGGAGGGCATGCAGGCCGCCGCGCTCGACGCCGACGTCTGGGGATACTCGATCCCGCGCATGCTCGGCGTCCACGGCCGTCCCGACATCGACGGCCAGCGCAAGATCCTGCCGCTCGAGGCCGCCGGCGGCGTCAAGGTGATCTCGATCGAGTTCTTCCTCGACCGCGCCGACCAGGCGATCGTCTGGCGCGGGCCGATGCTGCACAAGGCGATCCGCCAGTTCCTCGAGGACGTCGCCTGGGGCGAGCTCGACTACCTGCTGATCGACCTGCCCCCGGGCACCGGCGACGTCACGATGACGCTCGCCCAGCTGCTGCCCCAGGCGCGCTTCCTGATCGTCACGACGCCGCAGCCGGCAGCCCAGAAGGTCGCCAAGCGCGCGGCCGAGGCGGCCGCCAACTACGACCTCGAGGTCGTTGGCATCGTCGAGAACATGTCCGGCTTCACCGCGCCGAACGGCGAGCGCTTCACGATCTTCGGCGAGGGCGGCGGCCGCGAGCTGGCCGACGAGCTCGAGGTCCCGCTGCTCGGCAAGGTGCCGCTACAGGAGGAGCTGCGGCTCGGCGCCGACGAGGGCCGGCCGCTGGTGATCGAGGACCCCGACAGCCCGGCGGCCCAGGCGATCCGCCATGCGGCGCGCGGCCTGATCGCCGCGACGCCGCAGCTCGACCCCGTCTTCCAAGAGGCCTCCGGCCCCGCGCTCGAGGGTGTCCCCGCGGTGACGGGCACCGCGCTGCCGATGGCGCCCTGAGCGACCACGGCGATCTCCCGTATCGGTAAAGAGCCTTTTGCGTAACACAAGTGCCGGTGTTACCGTCCTCACGTGGGGGACCGCGGGGGGAGCTGGGGGTGGACGGTCGCGCTCGCGGCCACGCTAGCCGTCGCGCTGTCGGTGCTCGTCGGGATGAGCGCGGTGTCGACCGACGCGGCGCCCTCGGCGCGCGAGTGTCGGTTGCCCGACGAGCTGCTCGCCGCCGGAGAGACCAAGCGAGCGCGCGCGGCCTACGTTGCTCTGCTGACCCGAAATCCGGGACTCGGCTGTGCGCAGAAGGGCCTTGCCAAGGCGAACGAGCCGGCGGCCGATACGACCGCCAAGGAGGTCGAGAAGCTCTGCGGTCGCGGCAAGGCGAAGCGGGAGGCTCACCGCGACGACGCGGCGTTGAAGAGCTACGAGGCGGCGATCGACAAGGACCCCGACGCGCAGTGCGCCATCGACGGGCTCCAGCAGCTCGGTCCGAGCCTGCCCACCCGGGCCGTCGACTGGATCGCCGAGGCCGCGCCGCGTGCCGTCATCGCCCTCGCCGCACTGATCGCCGGCGCTCTGCTGATCGCCTGCTTCGTGCCTCGTCGAGTCGCACGGCGGCTCGGCTGGGTGCCGTTGATCGGCGGCCTCCTGAGGCCGCAGCTGAGCCTCGAGCCGCTCGACGACGAGGCGCTCGGCGACGGAGCCGCGGGCGTCGGCGCCGTCATCACGAACCGGATCAAGGAGCGCCTTCACCGCTTTCGCGAGCAGGCGCTGTCGGAGCAGGCATACGACCAGGAGCTCGACTTCGGGACCGTCGGGGACGACTTCGCGGATCTGGTCTCCTCGGTCAAGGGCCTCGACGACGCGATCAGCAAGGCCGGCGAGCTGAACGACCAGACGAAGGCCGTGGCCGCAGTGCTGAACCTGGTCTACGCCGCTCTCCCGACCACGCGACTGACCGTCTCCGGCGTTGTCGAGCCGCCCGGCAACTCGTCGACGTCGGCGACCCTGAGCCTCGAGAACGGATCGCGGCTCGAGGCCGCCTTCCAGGTCAGCGGGCCCGCGCCCGCGTCGCCCGCGACGGCGCACGACTACCTGGCGCTCGCCGAGCCGGCGGCGGTCTGGGTCCAGTACGAGGTCGCCAACGCGCTCAGCGGCGGGCGCAAGGTCCATCCGGACGCGCCGGAGTCCTATGCGCTCACCCGCGAGGCGATCGAGCACCAGCTCGAGCTCAGGCATCACCAGGCGCTCGCGCTCTACGAGCGTGCCATAGCCGGCTACCCGAGGAACTGGGCGGCGCACGTCGGACGAGCCACCGTGGAGGCGCGCCTGGGGCACTTCCGCCGGTCCGAGGAGACTCTCGAGCGAGCGCTGGCCGACATGCGCGGCGAGCTGGAGGACGGATGAGGGATCCGATCGCCGAGGCGCCCCACCTGCACGACGCCAACTACTACCGGCTCGCCTATCAGCTCTCCGCGCAGCGGCTGAACACCGTCGCGGGGGTGTTGCCTCACGATGATCGCCTCACGACGAGCGACGAGGTCGTGGAGCTCCTGCGGGAGTGGCTCGCGGAGGCGATCGCCTTCTCGGCCGAGGTCACCGGCGTGCTGCGTTGGCACGCGCAGCTGGAGGGCGAGTGGCGAAAGAGCAGGCTGCGTCGGCTGCGCAAGTATCCGCTGACCGCCAAGGATCAGCGACTGCGGCAGTTTCTCTCGACCACCGTTGCGCCGTGTGCCGAGCTGGTCGTCGCGGGATCGTACGTCTTCACGGGTGAGCCCGGGCTCGTCTGGGAGTGGTCAGCGCCCGTGCGCGAGCGCGCGCGGCGCGGACAGCTCTCATATCGCGCCCACTACGACCTCGCCTGCCTGGACTCGTCGATCGCCGGCGTGCTGACGGGGGCGCTCGACGACTACGACGACGATCCGCAGCCCTCGTATCTCGCGTCGTCGCTCGCCAGCTTGAGGCGCTCGTTCGAGCTGTCGACCGGCCGGCGCCGCCAGGAGCTGATCGGGTGGGCGAAGGACGATCCTTCGCTGAGGCCGGTGCGCGACCTCGTGCCGGACGAGTTCGCGGGCCTCGTCGAGGAGTTCGGCTATGGCGCCCGCGACCGCCGGCGCTGAGAGCTCAGCTCGCGTTCTTGAAGTAGTTGGCGTTGATCTCGGTGAACTTCGCCCACTCCTCGGGGAGCTGGTCCTCGGCGAAGCAGGCGTCGACCGGGCATGCCTCGACGCAGGCGTCGCAGTCGATGCACTCCTCGGGGTCGATGTAGAGCATCTCGACCTTGTCGTAGTCGGGCTCGTCCGGCGTGGGGTGGATGCAGTCGACCGGGCAGACCTCGACGCACGAGTTGTCCTTCTGACCGATGCAAGGCTCTGCGATTACGTAGGCCATCCTGCTCCGTTCCTTCGTGCGGTCGAGTCCGGTTCCTGCTGCTGGAGAGGCGCCCCAGCGGAGCGCGGATTCTACAGGGCGGGCGACGCCGGCTCCTTGCCGTCCGGTCCGCGGGCCGCGGCGGCATCTAGGCTTCGGCCGCGTGATTCTGCTGACCGGAGCGACTGGCACCGTCGGCGCGGCTCTGCTGCGCCGGCTCACGGCGGCCGGAACGCCGGTCCGATGCCTGGTCCGCGACCCGAAGCGGTTGGGGCCGGAGCGCGTGCGTGTTCAGATCGCGCTCGGCGACCTCGCCGACCCGGCGTCCTTTCGCAACGCGCTGCGCGGCGTCGACACCGTCGTCCACCTGGCCGGCTCGATCCGCGACCAGCCCCGTGGCTCGATCGAGGAGCTCAACGCGATGGCCACCCTCCGGCTCGTTCGCGGCGCCGAGAAGGCGGGCGCCAAGCGCTTCGTCTTCACCTCGGCGCTGAACGCCAGCCTCCAGTCGCCGACCCGCTTCTTCCGTGCCAAGGCGCTCGCCCGTCGCGCGGTCGAGTCCGCCAGCCTCGAGACGACGGTCTTCTGCCCCTCGGTCGTCTACACCCCCGGCGACCCCTGGCTGACGCTCCTCGACCGCCTCTCGCACCTCCCCGTGCTGCCGATGGCCGGCGACGGCGCGGCGCGCTTCCAGCCGATCTGGGCCGAGGACGTCGCCGACTGCATCATGGCCGCGCTCGACCTGCCGCTCGGCTCGGCGGACCGCTCGCGTCCCAGCGGGACCGACGACGTCGAGCCGAACGGCGCGCCCCACCGCGCCTTCGAGCTCGCCGGCCCCGAGGTCCTCTCCTACGACGAGATCGCCGAGCTCGCCTTGCGCTCCAGCGGCCGCCGTCGCCCGCTGCTCCACATCCCGATGCCCGCCGTTCGCGCGGGCCTGCGCGGGCTCGAGCGCGTCGTCGGGCCGTCCATCTTCGCCACGGCCGAGGAGGTCGACCTGATGGAGGAGCCCATGACCTCCTCCCGTGGCACCGCCGACGCCGAGTCGCTCGGCGTCAACCCGCTTCGCATGAGCGCCGTCCTCGGCGCCGCGCCGGCGTGAAGGCGATCGACATGTCCTGTGCGATAAGGCACCCACACGGTGGGTAGCGCCGCAACGCTCAATGGACCGGCGCGCCTTGCGGGCCTAAACACCGACCCGAACGACCGAGGGCCCGGCAAGCGCCGGGCCCTCGTCACGACCAACAGCGCGCAAGCGCTGCCTACATCATCCCGCCCATGTCGGGCATCCCACCAGGCATCCCGCCGGCCCCATCCTTCTCCGGCATCTCCGCCACGATCGCCTCCGTGGTCAGGATGTTCTTCCCGATCGAGGCCGCGTTCTGCAGCGCCGACCGCGTCACCATCGCCGGGTCGATCACGCCGCCCGCGACCAGGTCCACGATCTCGCCCGTGTCGGCGTTGAGCCCGTGGTTCTTCTTCGCCTTGCGCACGTCGTTGACCACGACCGAGCCCTCGAGCCCAGCGTTGTGCGCGAGCTGGCGCACCGGCTCCTCGAGCGCGCGCAGGATGATCTGCGCTCCGGTCCGCTCGTCGCCCTCGAGGCCGTCGACCTCGATCGCCTTCGACGCCGTCAGCAGCGCGACGCCGCCGCCGGGGACGATGCCCTCCTCGAGGGCGGCCCGGGTGGCCTGCAGCGCGTCCTCGACGCGGTGCTTCTTCTCCTTCATCTCGGTCTCGGTGGCTGCGCCGACCTTGACCACCGCGACGCCGCCGGCGAGCTTCGCCAGCCGCTCCTGCAGCTTCTCGCGGTCGAAGTCGGAGTCGGTGTTCTCGATCTCGGACTTGATCTGGTTGATCCGGCCCTTGATGCCCTCGCCGTCGCCGGCGCCGTCCACGACGGTGGTCGTGTCCTTGGTGACCACGACGCGGCGGGCGCGGCCGAGCTGCGAGAGCTGGGTGTTCTCGAGCTTGAGGCCCATCTCCTCGGTGATCACCTCGCCGCCGGTGAGGATCGCGATGTCCTCGAGCATCCGCTTGCGGCGGTCGCCGAAGCCGGGGGCCTTGACCGCGACGCCGGTGAAGGTGCCGCGCAGCTTGTTGACGACGAGCGTCGCGAGGGCCTCGCCCTCGACGTCCTCGGCGATGATCAGGATCGGCTTGCCCGACTGGATGACCTGCTCGAGCACGGGCAGCACGTCGCGGACGGAGCCGATCTTGGAGTTGGCGATGAGGATGTAGGGGTCCTCGAGCACCGCCTCCATGCGCTCCTGGTCGGTGACCATGTAGGGCGAGATGTAGCCCTTGTCGAACTGCATGCCCTCGGTGAACTCGAGGTCCATGCCGAACGTCTGGCCCTCCTCGACGTTGACGACGCCGTCCTTG
>DATABO010000022.1:0-13628 GCA_036259535.1 Thermoleophilaceae bacterium | reverse complement strand
AGCGGCTTCACGCTCGACTACTGGCGCGCGGCGTTCGCCGACGAGTCGGTCAACGGCGCGATGGTCACCAGCCTGCAGCTGGCGGCGCTGGCGACGATCGCCTCGACCGCGATCGGCACGCTGATGGCGCTCGCGCTCGTGCGCCACCAGTTCCGCGGCCGCAACGCGTCGAACCTGCTGATCGTCCTGCCGATGGCGACGCCGGAGATCGTGATCGGCGCGGCGCTGCTGTCGATGTTCCTGATCTACGGCATCGGCCTCGGCTTCACGACGCTGTTCATCGCGCATGTGATGTTCTCGATCAGCTTCGTCGTGGTCGTCGTGCGCTCGCGCCTGATCGGCTTCGACCGCAGCCTCGAGGAGGCCGCGGCCGACCTCGGCGCGCCGCCGCTGACGACCTTCCGCACGATCACCCTGCCGCTGCTCGCGCCGGGCATCGTCGCCGCGGCGCTACTCGCCTTCGCCCTCTCGATCGACGACTTCGTCATCTCGAACTTCAACTCCGGGACCACCGAGACGTTCCCGCTCTACATCTTCGGCGTGAGCCTGCGCGGCATCCCCGTTCAGGTCAACGTCCTGGCCGTCCTGCTCTTCCTCGTCACCGTCGTCGCCATCGTCTTCGTCCTCTGGCAGCAGCGCCGCGCCGAGCGCATGGCCGAGGTGCGGCCCGAGCCCGAGGCCCAGCCGGCGGTTGCCACCACCGGCGAGCAGGCGATCGCCTGACATAATATATTGCTAATGTCGGCTAGGTGTTGGCGGCAGCTCGACTGATTCGCGATGCCCGGACGTCGAACGGCTTGACCCAAGCTGAGCTCGGTCGCCGACTCGGCATCACGCAGGCCGCCGTCGCTCAACTGGAGCGGCCTGGGGCCAATCCGTCCGTCGAGCGGCTCGACGAGGTCTTGCGCGCCGCGGGCAAGCGTCTTGCGCTCCGGGCCGAGCCGGTCTCCGGCGACGTCGACGAGACGCTGCTTGCGCGCAACCTGCGAATGTCGCCCTCCGAGCGTCTCGACGCATTGGAGACCGCCCATCGGGAGCTTGCCGAGCTGCGCGAGCTGATGCCCGATGGCGACTGAGTTTCGGCTGCGAGGCCTGCTCGAGCATCTCACCCGCCATGGTGTCGACTTCGTCGTCGTCGGAGGAGTTGCGGCGGCCCTCCACGGCTCGGATCGCAACACCTTCGATCTCGACGTCTGCCCTGCCCAGGGCCCCGACAATCTCGAAGCGCTCGGCAACGCCTTGACCGAGATCGATGCGCGCCTGCGTGGGATCGAGGAGGAGGAGGAGGAGGAGGTTCCATTCGTTGCCGATGGGCGCGCGCTCGCGGGCATCGAGATCCTCACCCTGTCGACGTCGCTCGGCCCGCTCGACGTCCTCGTCCGCCCATACGGCAACCCGTCCTACGCGGCTCTCAGACGGCGAGCGTCGCGCCTGGAGCTCGAGGCGGGGCCGGTCCTCGTAGCGTCGATCGACGATCTGATCGCGATGAAGCGTGAGTCGGATCGACCGAAGGACCGGGACGACATCGAGCGCCTCGAGGCCCTCGCTCGACTGTCGCGACGCCTCACGCGCTAGCGAGCCGCCCGAATAGGATGGCCCGATGGCGACCTACGACCTGCTGCGCGACCTTCCGCTGACGATCGAGTCGTACGACCTGGAGGGGCTGGCGCAGCGGTTCTCGCCCGAGTTCGAGCGGTTGACGACCGAGATCGTGCTGCGCGGCGGCGGCGAGGAGGGGCGCGGTGAGGACGTGACCTACGAGTCGCGCGACCAGGAGGCCCTTCAAGCGGCGGGACCGGTCCACGACCTCGCGGGCGACCACACGCTCGGCTCGTTCGCGGCGCTGCTCGACGGGCTCGACCTCTTCCCCGCGCCGCCGGACCGCGAGGACTACCGCGACTACCGCCGCTGGGCGTTCGAGTCGGCGGCGCTCGACCTCGCCCTGCTCCAGGCCGGCCGTTCGCTCGGCGACGTGCTGGGCCGCGAGCCGCGGCCGCTGAACTACGTGGTCTCGATGCGCCTGGCACCGATGGGCAGCGAGGGTCAGGAGACGGCGGACCGGCTGCTGCGGGTGCTGGAGCTCTATCCAGGTACCCGCTTCAAGCTCGACCCGACGCACGGCTGGACGCCTGAGCTGATCGCGCAGCTCGTCGAGACCGGAGCCGTCGACTCGCTCGATCTCAAGGGCCGCTACAAGGGCACGCCGGTCGACGTCGAGACCGACCCCGAGCTCTACCGCGCCGTCGCAGAGGCCTTCCCCGACGCCTGGCTCGAGGACCCCGACCTCGACAGCCCCGAGGCGATGGCGGTGCTCGAGCCGCACCGCGACCGGATCACCTGGGACGCCCCGATCCACTCCGTCGCCGACATCGACGCGCTGCCCTTCCCGCCCAAGACCGTCAACGTCAAGCCGTCGCGCTTCGGCCCGCTCGAGCGCCTCTTCGCGGCCTACGACTACTGCGAGGCCCACGGGATCGGCGCCTACGGCGGCGGCCAGTCCGAGCTCGGCGTCGGCCGCGACCAGATCCAGTATCTCGCCGGCCTGATGCACCCGACGACGCCCAACGACACCGCGCCGAAGGAGTTCAACCTCCCCGAGCCGCCGCCAGGCCTCCCCGCGAGCCCGATCGACCTCCCGATCGCCCCCACCGGCTTCCGCTTCGAGCGGTAGCCGGCAGCAGGACTACCGAACCGAAGGCTCGTCGATCCGGGCCAGCCGCTCGATCGCCGGTCCGACGTTGACGAGGTACCGCTCCAGCGCCGACCGCACCGAGCTCTCGCCGGCGTGGGCGGGGAGCGCGCCGAGCAGGTTCAGCCGGCTCTTGGCGAGCCAGCCCGCGAGGTCGGGCTCGGCCAGCCAGCGCCGCTCCGTTTTCCAGGTACGGGTCATCATGCGCGGCCAGTCGCCGATGCCGCTGGCATACGGATTCGGTGGGCAGAGGCGGTTCTTGGCGTCGTCGTCGTCGCGGTGGGCCTCGACGAAGGCGACCAGCGCCGCGTTGAAGGTCGGCGAGTTGTGCCGAACCTGCTGGAGCACGATCCGGCCGGCCTGGAAGACCGGCGTGGCGGGCGCGTTGCGCAGGCCCAGCGCGGTGCAGTCGACGTGCAGGACGTCGGGGCCGGTGTCGACCTCGCCGCGCTCGAGCAGGATCCGGTCGGCCTCGACCCGCCGCACGTGGCCGAGCCTGACGACGTCCTCGATCTGCCGCACGGCTTCGAGCTCGTGGGCGCTGAGCATCGTGCCGCGGTACATCGTCGCGGGCTGTGACGGGTCGATGCGCGAGAGGCGGCCGGAGGCCTCGAGCCGGTCGAACAGATCGTCAAGGTCGGTGGCTTGGGCGCCGGCCTCGGCGTCGAGCGCTATCCCCTCCATGATCTTGCCGACCTGGTCGAGCGGCTGGAAGTAGGCCCGGTCGTCGAACCAGGCGTCGCGGGGTCGGACCCAGCGGATGCGGTCCGCCTCCACGCCGTTGTCCAGAAGCCAGCTGCACGCGTCGACCGCGGTCTTGCCGGAGCCGAGCACGGCGTAGGAGGAGGTCGACTCCGTCGTCTCCGGGAGGTCGTTGACCGGCACGACGCGGGCACCCGCGGCCACCTCGAACGACCGGACGTGCGTGGACGGCACGGACGCCTCCAGGTAGCGGGCGTCGACCACCCTGCGGCGGACCGCGACCTCGTGAAGCTCTCCCGTGCCCAGGTCGCGGACCCGCTCGCCGTCACGGTGCAGGTGCTCGTGCTCGCCGAGCAGGCGGACCCGGCCGGTCCGCTCGAGCCGCGCGGCGACCTCGGCGAAGTAGGCGCGCACCTCTTCGCCCGTTGCGCGCTCGTAGTAGCCCGCGTTCTCGCCGTCCCGGTCGACGCGGTCCTCGCCGAGCGGCAGCGAGTTCACGCCGTAGTACGCCGACGGCGAGTGCAGGCGGACGAAGGGGTAGGCGTCCAGCCAGTGGCCTCCCGGGGCGGGCCGGCGGTCGACCAGCGTCACCTCGACTTCGGCGTCCTCGGCCACCAGCGCGTCGGCGAAGGCCATCCCGGTCGCACCGGATCCGACGATCAGGTAGTCGGTCTCGATCGCCATGCTCGCTGGCGCGAAGGATACGGGGATGAAGGGAAGCCGAAGTCTCGCCGTTCGCTAGCGTCGCGCCGGCGAGCCAGCCAGCGACCAGGAGGCCGAAGATGCCGGCAGAGCAGTTCGTATCGGAGCTCAACGACCAGATCGGGCGCGAGTACGGCGCTCATCAGCAGTACGTGGCGGTCGCCGTCTACTACGACGCGCTCACGTTGCCGCAGCTGGCCGACTTCTTCTACCGCCAGGCGGTCGAGGAGCGCGGGCACGCGATGATGATGGTTCAGTACCTGCTCGACGCCGGCGAGCGACCGCGGATCCCCGGCGTGCCCGAGCCGCGCGACGAGTTCGCCGACGTGGTGGAGCCGATTCGCATCGCGCTCGAGCAGGAGAAGCGGGTCACCGACCAGATCTCGGCGCTCGCGGCGATCGCCCACGACGCTCACGACTACGTCAGCGGCCAGTTCATGCAGTGGTTCCTCAAGGAGCAGGTCGAGGAGGTGGCGACGATGTCCGACCTGCTCGCGGTGGCCGAGCGCGCCGGCGACCGCTGGTCGGAGATCGAGGACTACGTCGCCCGCGAGCACCCCGGCGACGAGGGCGGCGACCCGACCGCGCCGACGCCGGCCGGCGGGGCGTAGCTACAGCGCGAGGCTCAGCGGCTGCTCGAGCAGCTCGCGAACCTGGGCCAGGAACTTCGCGCCGTCGGCGCCGTAGAGGATGCGGTGGTCGCAGACCAGGCTGAGCGTCATCAGGTCGCGGGCTACGACGCGGCCGCGCTCGTCGACCGCCGGCTTCTTCTTCAGCGCGCCGACGGTCAGGATCGCGGCCTGCGGCGGGTTGACGATCGCCGTGAAGCGCTCGATGCCGTACATGCCGAGGTTCGAGACGCTGAAGGTGCCGCCCGAGAGCTCGGGCGGGGTGATCTGGCCGTCGCGGACGCGCTCGATCAGCCGCACCGCCTGGCGTGAGATCTCGCCGAGCGACTTCTGGTCGGCGTCCTGGATCACCGGGACGACGAGCGCGTCCTGGGCAGCGACGGCAACCCCGACGTTGACGCGCGAATAGCTCTCCCACTTGCCGTCGCGGTAGGCGCCGTTGACGCGCGGATGGTCACGCAGCGCGAGCGCGGCGGCCTTGACGACCATGTCGTTGTAGGACGGCGCGCGGTCGGTCTGCGCCTTCAGCCGCTCGCGCAGCTCGATGCAGAGCGTCATGTCGACGTCGAGCTCGAGTGCGAAGTCGGGAACGGTCGCCTTGGACTCGGCCATCCGCCGCGAGACCGTTCGCTGCAGCCGTGTCGGCTCGTGGACGGTCACGTCGCCCTTGGCGCCGCCCACCTGCGCCGGCGCGGCCTGTGCCGCTGCCTCGCCGGTCGCGGCTGGCGTCTGATCGCGCTCGGGCTCGGTGGCGGGGGGCTCAGGCTCGGGCTTCGCAGCCGGCGCGGGCGCCGGTTGCTCCGGCGCCCCCTCGTCGCCACCGTTGGCCGCGGCCTCGACGTCGGCCTTGACCACGCGTCCGCCGGGCCCGCTGCCCTCGACGCGCGCGAGCTCGACGCCGAGCTCGCCGGCCATCCGCCGGGCGAGCGGCGATGCCTTGACCCGCTCGCCGCCGTTGGCCTTGGCGACCGGCGCGGGCGGCGCCGCCTTCGTGGGCACCCGCTCTGCGTCGTCCGTCGCCTGTGCCGGCTCGTCGGGCGCGGCGTCGTCCGCGTCGTGGTCCGTCTCGGCCTCGGGCCGCGCATCCTCGGCCGCCGGCGCCCCGTCGGCCTCGCCCGCCGCCCCGATCCGCGCGATCGGCTGGCCGACCTCGAGCGTGTCGCCCTCCTGGGCGAGCAGCTCGATCAGGACGCCGTCGGTGTCGGCCTCGTAGGTCATGTTCGCCTTGTCGGTCTCGATCTCGACGAGCGGGGCGCCGCGCTCGACCTCGCCGCCCTTCTCGACCAGCCACTTCAGCACCGTGCCCTCCTCCATCGAGTCGGACAGCCGCGGCATCAGGACGTCGGTCGCCATCAGAGGTCTCCGAGCGTCGCACGCGCCGCCTGGACGACATGCTCCTCGTGCGGGAAGGCGGCCTGCTCGAGCGGCTTGGAGTAGGGCATCGGAACGTCGGCGCCGGTCACGCGGGCGATCGGCGCGTCGAGGTGGTCGAACGCCTGCTCCTGGATCAGCGCGGCCATGTTGGCGCCGACTCCGCCGTGCGGCCAGCCCTCCTCGACGATCACCGCGCGGTTGGTCTTGCGCACCGAGGCGAGGATCGTGTCGAGGTCGAGCGGGCGCAGCGTGCGCGGGTCGATCACCTCCGCCTCGATCCCGTGCTCGGACGCCAGCGTGTCGGCCGCCTTGAGCGCCGTCTCGGCCATCCGCGAGATGCCGACGATCGTCACGTCGCCGCCCTCGCGCCGCACCGCCGCCTCGCCGAAGCGCAGGGGCTCCTGCTCGTCGGGCACGTCGCCGCGGCGGCCGTAGAGGGTCTCGTGCTCGATGAAGATCACCGGATTGTCGTCGCGGATCGCCGCCTTGAGCAACCCGCGCGCATCGGCCGCGGTCGTCGGCACGGCGACCAGCAGCCCGGGCACGTGCTGGTAGAGCGCCTCGAAGGAGTGCGAGTGGGTCGGGCCGAGCTGGTGGCCCGCGCCCTGGGGCATCCGGATCACCAGCGGGACCTTCACCTGCGCGCCGAACATGTAGCGGATCGAGGCGGCGCTGTTGACGATCTGGTCCAGGGCCAGCAGCGAGAAGTTGATCGTCATCAGCTCGACGACCGGCCGCAGGCCGGCCATCGCCGCGCCGACGCCCATCCCGACGATCGTGTTCTCGGAGATCGGCGTGTCCCGCACACGTCGCTCGCCGAACTCCTCGAGCAGGCCCGCGGTCACCTTGAACGCTCCCTGGAAGACGCCGACGTCCTCGCCCATCACGAACACCCGCTCGTCGGCGCGCATCTCCTCGCGCAGGGCGAGGTTGAGCGCCTCGCGGTAGCGCATCTTGGTCACTCCGGCCGGGGCCTGGCCGGCGCTCGTCGCCGCGCTGGCCATCAGCCGCCCGCTCCGCGCGCGCGGGCCGCGCGCGTGTCGGGGTCGGTGTCGTCGGCGTAGGCGGCGCCGGCCTCTGCGAGCTCGTGGGCGACGCCGCCGGCCTCGCGCTCCTGCTCGCCGCGGTGGACGTCGGGCGAGCGCGCGTCGGTAGACCACCACGGGTCGCGGACCTGGTCGCCGATCACGTAGATGTCGTCATAGAGAGAGGCGAGGTCCGGGAACGGCGAGCGCTCGGCGAACTCGACCGCCTCGTCGACGGTCGCGATCGCCTGCTCGTCGAGTCGCCGCACCTCGTCCTCGCTCAGCACACCCTCGTCGACGAGCCGCGCCGGGAAGGTCTTCAGCGGGTCGCGCGTGCGCCAGTCCTCGACCTCGTCCTTGGTCCGGTACTCCTCGGGATCGGCCATCGAGTGACCGCGATAGCGGTAGGTGACGGCCTCGACGAGCTGCGGCTCGCGGCCGTCGCGCGCCTTGCGCAACGCCGCGCTGACGCAGCGCTCGACGTCGAGCACGTCCATGCCGTCGCAGCGGCTGCCCGGCACGCCGTAGCCGGCCGCCTTGCTCGACAGGTCGGTCACGGCCGAGTGGCGCTCGAGCGCGGTACCCATGCCGAACTGGTTGTTGACGACCATGAAGACGACCGGCAGCTTCCAGAGCGCGGCGAGGTTCATCGTCTCGCCGAAGGTGCCCTGGTTGGTCGCGCCGTCGCCGAACATGCAGAGCGTCGCGTCGTCGGTGCCCGCGTAGTCCGACGCCAGCGCAACGCCCGCCGCGAGCGGCAGGTTGCCGCCGACGATCCCATAGCCCCCGAGCAGCCTGCGCTCCACGTCGAAGAGGTGCATCGACCCGCCGCGACCGCCCGAGCAGCCGTCGACCTTGCCGAAGAGCTCGGCCATCACGGCGCCCGGCGACGTCCCGCGCGCCAGCGCATGGCCGTGCTCGCGGTAGGTCGAGAGCAGGTAGTCGCTGTCGCGCAGCGCCTGGGTCGAGCCGACGATCGTCGCCTCCTCGCCGATGCAGAGGTGCAGGAAGCCGCCGATCTTCGCCTTCGCGTACATCTCGCCGGCGCGCTCCTCGAAGCGCCGGATCAGCTGCATCCGCGCGAGGACCTGCTCGCAGACCGTCCGGTCGGGGAGGGGGTGCGTCGCGGCCTCTACGCCCGTCGCGTCAGGGCCGCGGCCGCCGGTAGCGTCCTCGGTCGCCATCCACCCCGACTCTAGCGCCGGGCCCCGCTTGCCCGACCGGGGCGAGACTCAGTTGATCGAGACGAGGTCGACGATGAAGACCAGCGTCTCGTTCGGCTTGATGTCCGGCGGCCGTCCCTGGGCGCCGTAGGCCATGTCGGGCGGGATGATCAGCTCGCGCCGTCCGCCGACCTTCATGCCGACGATGCCCTCGTCCCAGCCGGGGATCACCTGGCCCTGACCGAGCGGGACGTCGATCGGCTGACCGCGGTCGAAGGAGCTGTCGAACTCCTTCTTGGTCGAGTACGAGACGCCGACGTAGTCCATCGTCACGTTGTCGCCGGTCTTGGCGGCCTTGCCGGTCCCCTGCTTGATGTCGCGCTTGCGGAGCTGCTTTGGCGGCGGGCCGTCGGGGACCGTCACCTTCGGCTCCTTGCCGGAGCTCGCCGGCTCCTCCTGCGCGGCGCCCTCGTTGGAGGCCGGCGGCGCCTCGACGGTGAACTCGGCGGTCTCGGTCTCGTCGCCGCAGCCGGCGGCGGTCAAGGAGAGTGCGGCGAGGCCGCAGGCGATGAAGTATCGGGTACGCATGCGGCTCATCCTATGAGCCGACGGCCGCGGCCGCCTCCTCGAGCCGGTCGTCGCCCCAAAAGAGCTGGTCGCCGACGGCGACGGTCGGCACGCCGATCACCCCGCGCGCCGCCGCCTCGTCGGTCGCCGCGCGCAGGCGGTCCTTGACCGAGCGGCTCTCGACGCCCTTGGAGATCGCGTTCGGGTGCAGCTCGCATGCCGCCGCCGCGATCAGGACGTTGTCGGGATCGGCCAGGTCGCGGCCCGCGCAGAACGCCTGCCGGAACGCGGCGAGCGAGAACGCCACGGCCCGTCCGGCTTGCTGGGCGAAGGTCGCCGCGCGCATCGCGAGCAGCGAGCTGGTGGGCCATTGCTCTGGCCAGTGGACCTCCATCAGGCCGTACTCGCGCGCTCTGCGCTCGACCTCCGCCATCCCCTCTGCGCGCGCGTCGGTCAGCGACCACGACCCACTTCCCGTGTGCTGCCAGATCCCGCCGAGCAGGATCGGCTGCCAGATCGGCGCGACCGGCATCACGGCATGGATCCGCTCCGCCGCCAGCCACGCGTATGGCGAGCCGAGGTCGTAGTAGAAGACGGGGCGGTCGTCGGTCATGCAGGCCTTCCTCCGTTCAACGCCGGGCGGCCAGCACCGTAACGCGAACCGGTCGCGACACGCCGGCCGAGAACGGGTAGCCGGCCTCGACCGGCGCGCGCGCCCGCAGCGTGTACGTCGCCCGGCGGGTCGCCGCTCGGAACCGGTAGGCGAACCGCCAGCGCCCGCCGCGCCGCGAGCGCACCACCGAGATCGTGCGCCAGCGTCCGCGGAAGTGCGCCTGCACCTCGACCAGCTTGCCGGCCCGCGGGACGGGCCGCCCGACGCGCCCGTGGAATCGCACGGGCCGTCCGCCCGGAATCGTCAGCCGCCGCACGTCACGCCACGCCGGGCGGCGGCCGCGCCGGATGGCCCGTCGCCGGGTCGCGCTATGCCGCGCCGTCCGCACGCGCGCCGTCATCGTCACTCGCGCCGGCCCGTGCACGATCGGTCGCGGCGCCCAGCTCAGCGGCTCGCCCTGCCCGAGCAGCAGGTGGTCGAGCCGGCTGAGGTCGAACGGTGGCGGGACGGGGTCGGCGAACGCTCGGACGCCGTGGGCCTCGGTGCGGTTGCCCGCGGCGTCGACCGCCCGCACGCGCACGTCGTAGACGCCTCCGGCGAGTGGCCGCGACGTCTCGAGCTCGCCGGTCAAGGTTCCTGCCGAGAGCTGCGTCGCCAGCTCGACCCAGCCGTCGGTGCCTTGGCGGCGCAGCTCGATCGAGCCGCCGGCAAGGCCGGAGAGATCGCTGACCGCGACGACGAAGCGGGCGGGGACCCCCGCCTCCTCGGGCAGGATTCGGATCTCCGGCGGGTCGGGGTCGAAGCGCAGCCGGCGCGGGTCCGACGCGGTTGCGGGATCGCCGTTGCCGACGGCGTCGGTCAGCCATGCGCGGACCTCCCACTCGCCGGCTCCCGGCACGACGATCGGCCCGGACGTCGTGACGTCCGCGGCGCTGCGCGCTCCGTTCACGCACTCGCTCGCGGCGGGCGGCGCGTCGACGCGACAGGCTCTCCAGCGTGCCAGGGCGATCGGCGCATGCTGACCGCCCGGGTTGGTCCAGGCCAGCTCGAAGTCGTTCTCGGCACGCCAGCCTTCGCCGCCGGCGACGGACACGTCCCGCGGCGCCTGCGGCGCGCCGTTGTCCACGTATGCGGCGACCGTGCGCGTCGTCGTGGCTCCGCCCGCGTCGGTCGCGCGCAGGTGAAGATGGCGCCCTCCGTCGGGCAGATGCGACGTGTCGACGGTCCAGTCGCCGGTGCGCGCACTCGGGCAGGGCTGGAGGCGGGCGTAGCGACCGGCGACCACCGTGCAGCCGGAGGGCGAGCCGAGCACGACGCCCGTGTCGAAGGCCGCCTCGACCGTCGCCAGCCCGCCGCCGGCGTCGTGAGCCGGGAAGGCGAGGGTTCGCAGGCCACGGACCCAGCCGCCCGTCGTCAGCGTCCCGACCGGATCGCCGACCGACGGCGCTGCGTCGTCGCGCAAGGTGAAGTCGAACGAGCGCCCGCGTAGTCGCAGGTCGCCGTAGATGCCCTGCGAGCACGAGAAACCGGGCCCGCAGCGCAGGTGGAAGCCGACCCGCTTCGCGTCGAACCCGCTCGTCGACGAGCTCCAGCCGCGGCCGACCGGTCCCTGCAGCCCGGAGGGCGCGTACCAGCTGTCGTTGCCGAGGTGGCCCTGGAACAGGTAGGCGCGCAGGCCCTGTCCGTCGTGGGTCTGGGTCGCCTCGGCATAGCTCGCCATCCCGCTGACGCAGCAGCTGCCCTCGAGCACGCCGAAGGCACCTGAGAAGCTGGTGATCACCGTGCCGTTGGGGGCATAGGCGAACCAGCCGCCGTAGGCGCCCGACGGGTAGGTCCGCTGCGTCCCGCCGCCGCCGTTGCGCACCGCCAGGCCGAACTCGCCGCAGCCGCTGCCGGCGTGCGGGTCGACGGTCGGAACGCCGGCCGCCTGCCACTGGAAGTCGTGGTGCCCGTTGCCGGCGGCGTAGTCGCACTGGCGGACCGTGTAGCTGCCGGCCATCGCCGGTGCGGCCGCGGCGAGGCAGGCGAGCGCTGCGACCGACGCGGGGGCGAGATGGGAAAGGCGAGGCACGGCGTCTCCCTTCGGTGGGGTGCTCCCACCAAGGGACGTCCGGACGCCGCGGCGCCCCCCTAGCCGTCTAGGCGAGCACCGCGGCTAGCCATGTATCAGCCAGCCGTCGGTCGCGCGCGCGGCCTCGAGGATCGTCTCGGCGAACGCGGGGTGCGGATGGATCGAGCGCGCGAGCTCGGGATAGCCGCCCTCGAGGTCGCGGGCGACCACCAGCTCCTGGATCAGCTCGGCGGCCTTCGGGCTGACGACGTGGGCGCCGAGGATCTCGCCGTAGCGCTTGTCGCCGACGATCTTGACTAGGCCGGTGCGGTCGCCGTAGACGGTCGGCGCCCCGACCGCGCCCATCGGGATCTTGCCGATCGCCACGTCGTGGCCGGCCTCCTTGGCCTGTGCCTCGGTCAGGCCGAAGCTCGCCACCTGCGGCGAGCAGAAGGTCACGCGCGGGACGTAGGGATAGTCGATCGGGTGGGTTGGCAGCCCGGCCGCGTCCTCGACCGCGATGATGCCCTCGTCGGATGCCTTGTGGGCGAGCGCCGGCCCGGGAACGAGGTCGCCGATCGCGTAGACGCCCTCCTTAGATGTCCGCAGCGCGCCGTCGACCTCGATCAGCCCGCGCTCGTCGGTCTTCACGCCGGCCTCGTCGAGCGCGAGGCCCTCGGTGTCGGCGGCGCGGCCGGCGGCGATGCAGAGCAGGTCGAACTCCTGCTGCTCGCCGTTGAGCACCATCTTCACGGAGGAGCCGGTGTCCTCGGCCGACTCGACGTTCGCGCCGGTCACGATCTTCACGTTCTGCTTCGCGACCTCGCGCGCGCAAGCACGCGCGGCGTCCTTGTCCTCGAGCGGCAGGATCTGGTCGAGCGCCTCGATCAGCGTGACCTCGGTGCCGAGCCGGCCGAACGCCGACGCGACCTCGGTGCCCGACGCGCCGGCGCCGATCACCGCCAGCCGTCGCGGCTGCTCGGAGGTCAGCCACATCGCCGCGGTGTCGAGGACTCGCCCGCCGAACCGCAGCCCGAGCAGCGGCTTGGCGATCGAGCCGGTCGCCAGGACCACCTTCCCGGCCTCGATCTCCTGGCCGTCGAACGAGCCGCCGACCTTGACGTTGCCATCCTCGGTCAGCGAGCCCTGGCCGCGGATGACCTCGATCTTGTTCTTCTCGAACAGCATCGAGACGCCGCCGACCATCGTCTTGATCACCTTGTCGCGGTGCCCGGCCGCGCCGGAGAAGTCGAAGTCGACGTCGCCGGTCGTGATCCCGAAGCTGCCCGCGCCGATGACCTCCTTGTAGGCGTCGGCGACGCGCAGGACCGCCTTCGCGGGGATGCAGGCCTCGTTGAGGCAGCGGCCGCCGACGGTGTCGGCGCGCTCGACGACCGCCGTCCTCATTCCGAGCTGCGCGGCGCGGATCGCGGCGACGTAGCCGCCCGGCCCGGAGCCGATCACGACGCAGTCGAAGGAGGGGGAGCTGGCCATGCCCGGGCCAGACTACCCAGCGCAAGCGGAGGAGCGCAGCCGGACCGGTGCTACGCGACCGGTCGCGCCCTGCGCTGGAGCGAGGTCCGGCGAGCACCGCAGCTATGGACGTCGCTCAGCGGTCCGCCCCTGGGCGCTCTGGCATCTGAATCCGCGCCATCGCCTTGACGAGCTTCCAGAACACGGTCCCGGCGCCGCCGATCACGGCGAGCGCGATCAGCAGCGCGACGACGCTCTCGGCGCGCGTCAGCAGGACGCCGAAGATCAGGATCGCCAGCGCGAGCATGGCCTGCATGCCGAGCACCCCCCAGTAGCGCGCCCGGAAGCAGCCGTAGGCGACCGTGAACATCAGCCCCGAGTAGACGAGGATGCCGCTGAACGCCGGCTGCTCGCCCTGGACCTCGACGCCCGCGAGGTAGGAGATCAGGTTGGCGGCGCCCAGCGCGAACGCGATCACGGCAGCGACGGTGACGATCCCCGGCCGCTCGCCCTCGGCCAGCGGCTCCAGCGCCGCGCGCGCCGCCTCGTCCTTGGCGCGCCCGCGGGCGTAGCCGCGCGCCATCGTGCTCGGCTCGCCGGCCGCGCGCTGACGCTGCTTGCGGCGCTTGCGGCTACTGCGT